>NZ_LAJX01000099.1 GCF_000963695.1 Methylocucumis oryzae | reverse complement strand
AGGCAAAAGAAAGTAGCTCGCCTGCCGGTGCGAGAACCGGCTTAACTTAAAACTTCGCGATAGCGACTCATTAGATTTTACAAATCTGGTTTTAACCGCTGTTTTTCTATATGTCCACGTTAAGAACATCATCGAAGACTAATACCATGCTTAATGCTAATCGTTCTGCCATTTGGTTGGAAAAGCTTAAACCGTATACTCAGCGATTAGAGTCACCGCCAGAGCTAATCGTAGAAGGTAAACTTACGCGTATGGTAGGTTTAACGTTAGAGGCGGTAGGCTGTCGCGCGGCTATTGGCGCACGCTGTAAAATTATGACTAAAAATGGTCAAGCCATAGAGGCTGAAGTGGTTGGTTTTGCCGGTACGCGAATTTTTTTAATGCCCACCACTGAAGTGCATGGTTTAGAAGCCGATTGCCCTGTCATTCCCGTACGCAACACGTGTCATATAAAAGTCGGCTGGAATCTACTTGGCCGCGTTATCGATGGGGCAGGTCAGCCCTTAGATAACAAAGGTCCGATAAAAACAGATGCGCATATCTCGCTAAACGGAACACCTATTAACCCATTAACGCGTAAGCCTATACGCGAGCCGCTGGATGTTGGTATCCGGGCCATTAATGCCTTGCTAAGCGTAGGTAGAGGACAGCGCATGGGATTGTTTGCGGGTACGGGTGTGGGCAAGAGTGTTTTATTGGGCATGATGACCCGTTTTACTAGCGCTGAAATCGTGGTCGTTGGCTTAATTGGTGAGCGAGGTCGAGAAGTTAACGAATTCGTGCAGAAAACTTTAGGTGAAGAGGGTTTACGCCGTGCCGTGCTGGTGGTTACTCCGGCTGATAGTCCACCCTTAATGCGCGCACATGGCGCGTTAACCGCGACCAGTATTGCCGAGTATTTTCGTGATCAAGGCAAAGACGTATTATTGCTGATGGATTCGTTAACGCGCTATGCTCAAGCCTTACGTGAAATAGCGTTAGCTATTGACGAACCACCTGCTACTAAAGGTTATCCACCGTCAGTGTTTGCTAAACTACCGCATTTAGTTGAACGTGCAGGCAATGCAGATTACGGTGGCGGCTCAATAACGGCATTTTATACCGTGCTAACTGAGGGCGATGATAATAATGACCCTATCGCGGATGCTGCGAGAGGGGTATTAGATGGTCATATTGTTTTATCGAGAGCATTAGCTGAATCAGGACATTTCCCGGCTATTGATATAGAGGCGTCGGTAAGTCGTGTGATGCCAGACATCATCGATAAACCTCATCAACAATCCGCACGGGAGCTAAGAAAGCTGTATTCGCTATACCAACAAAATCGAGATTTAATCAGCGTAGGGGCTTATCATGCGGGGGCTGACTCGCGTATTGATAAGGCATTACAAAAGCATCCGGCTATTATGGACTTTTTACAACAAGGTATGGATGAAGCCGTTGATTTTGAACAAAGCAAACTCGCGTTAGATGCGTTATTCACATAATAGGCTTCCAACGTAAAGCGGGACAGGGTATTTAGGGTGTAGGTGTTGGCAGCAGTGATGCTGCCGCCAAGCCTACAGGGATATATTTACGGCGTCCACGGCAATTGCTCTACTATACGCCATCCCTGGCGTTATGCACCCTGAATACCCTGTCCCTGCTAAAGTGTGTAGCCCACGTAATTAAATAATATGGCAGGCCCAAGACATGAAAAAATCTACGCGCATACAAACACTGGTTGAATTAAATGCTAGGCAAGAGAGTAGTGCTTTAACGTCTATGGGGTTAACTCAGCAGAAATTGCAAGACGCCCAAGCGCAAATTGAGCACTTAAAAAACTATAGGCGGGAATATCAGCAAAAATATATGCAATTATTAAGCGCGGGTACGAAAATGGGCGAGCTTTTAGAGTTTCGTTCGTTTATCGAAAAGCTGGATAAGGCGATATTAGGTCAAGAACAAGCCTTAATAGGTATAGAGCAAGAGGCCGCCGAAAAGACAAAGCACTGGCAAACCTTGCATCATAAGACCGATAGCCTGCAAAAAATTTGCACACAAGCTAAACAAGCTGAGTTAAAACATGAAGATAAGCGAGAGCAATCTGCCCAGGATGAGCGCACGAGTCGTTCGTTTAGAAGTCACTTAGCCCAAAGATTTTAGTTAATAAAAACGTATGTTAGCTAGTTATTAATGATATGTGCGTTAAGCTTTTGCATACTTTTTCTTTGTTTTTCCTATAGTTAACGTCTATACTTCGACACTTTAGCATTAAACTTACCCTTTGGAGATTGTTATGTGGAAGCGAGAACCAGCAGCGACTGAAAATAACACAACAGCATTACCTGATGTTGTTAACTCACAGACTCAACGAACAGAACGTGTCATTGACAAGCTCGCAGCTAATATTGGCAAATCCGTTATCATCAAAGGCGAGTTAACAGGTAGCGAAGATTTGCTGGTAGAAGGTCAAGTCGAAGGTAAAATCAATTTAAAAGACCATATTCTCACGGTAGGTATAAACGGTAGAGTCAATGCTGAAATAAACGCAAAAGCCGTGATAGTTCAAGGTCAAGTCATAGGTAATGTTATTGCGAGTGAGCGAGTCGTCATTCGTGAGAACGGTTCGGTCGATGGCGATATTGCAGCGCCTAAAGTTGCTATTGCTGAGGGTGCGTTGTTTAAGGGCAAAATCGATATGCAAACTAATCGACCTAGTGTTAAAGCACCCCAGGTATTACTCGAACCTTCGGTAAAAAAAGATAAAGACAACGCATAGTGTGTATACAACCAGAGTTTTGTAGCATTGGCTGCAAACTCTGGTTAACCGTGTCGTTAGCGATGAAGTTAAAATTTCAGCTTATTTTGCGTATAGCGGTTATAGGATTGGTTTTATTAATGGCTACAACGGCTTATGTCTTAGAAAGCGTTCATGTCCAAACTAAGCAACAGACTGAAACTTTAGCGCATACACTGGCGCAACAATTAAGCTTACAATTATTACGCATTCAAGCGGGTTTTGAAGATACTAATGCCTTTCCAAATTTTGACTTATGGCGTAGCTATCAAGCTCAAGCTTATCCAGGTCTGTGCATTCGCTTTTTTACTGCGGATGGCTTACTTAAACGCACGGCATGTCATGGCGAAGCGTTAATAAACCAAGTTCCTCAGCTATTTAGCCAAGTCTATCAAGCTTTATTCAAGCCAGGTTTAACCGTTAAACAGGCGGTTATCGTTAATAAAAAACACTATGGCTATTTCACGCTAACGCCTAGCAGCACACAAGAAATCACAGTCGCCTATACAACCAGTTGCCAGTTACTCACTTTATCGCTGTTAACTATACTCGCAATTTCTATCTCAGTTTTTTTTAGTGTTCAGCGCTTATTAACGCCAGCACATGTCATTGTTACTACTTTGCGTCAAATGCAACACGGTGATTTAACACCGAGATTACCTAGGTTTACTATACCCGAATGGCAGCAAACGGCTTGTGCTATTAATCAACTCGCGCAAAATCAACAACACTTATTGCAACAATACAACGCGTTAGGTTTAAAGCTGTTGCAAGTACAAGAGCAAGAACGTACCCGAATTGCACACGAATTACATGATGAATTTGGTCAATGCTTAGCAGGCATTAATGCGTTAGCGACGTCAATACAAACCAGTTTGGTAACGCAGCCTGGGTTGGCGGATGAGGCTAAGCAAATCAGTACGATTAGCCAACATATCATGACGCATTTGCGCACACTGCTGATTCAGCTACGGCCTGCGGAACTTGAACAATTGGGTTTAGCGGCCTGCCTTAAACAATTGACAGAACATTGGGCACGTATCAGCCAGGGCAAAACGATGTATCATTTAACGCTTAAAGGCGCTATAGATGAGTTACCTGAACCGCTACCAATAACAGTCTTCCGTATTATTCAAGAGTGTTTAACCAATACGGCTAAACATGCCAATGCCACCGTTTCCAATACAGAACTCATTGTTGATACTGACAGTGTGTTGATAACTATAAGCGATAATGGTAGCGCACAGTGTCTACCGTTACCTATTAATGGCTTAGGATTGAAAGGGATACAAGAAAAAGTCAAATTAATCGGTGGTGAAATAAATCTATCCCTAGCTAAGCCCAAGGGATTAATTATTCGTATTCGCTTGCCACTAGAACATCCAAATGCCTGAAACTATCTCAACTATACGTTTATTATTAGTAGACGACCATGCCATTGTACGGGCAGGCTATAAAACATTGCTGGCAAAACAGCCGGGTATGACTATTGCCGCTGAAGCTGAAGATGCGGCAAGCGCTTATAAAAGCTATCAAGACTATCAGCCAGATGTTGTGGTCATGGATATTAGTTTACCCGGTGCTAGCGGTTTAGAAGCATTAACGAGGATAAAAAGCTGGGATGCTAAAGCTAAAGTTTTGGTGTTTACTATGCATCAAAATCCTGGGTTAGCATTGAAAGCTTGTCAGGCTGGCGCGTTAGGCTATATCACGAAAAGTAGCCCGCCGGAGTTATTATTGCGTGCTATTACTGAGGTTTATGCAGGACGAGTAACCTTAAGTCCTGAAATTATGCAGGACATGGCGCTACACCAGGTCACAGGTGGGGCCGCTAAATTAGCGGCTTTATCACTTAGAGAGTTAGAAATTTTTCGCTTACTGGCCCAAGGTCGCCAGCATCAACAAATTGCGGCATTACTTCATATTAGCCCTAAAACGGTATCGAATAGCCATTCGCTGATTAAGCAAAAATTATCGGTGAATAATGATGCAGAGTTAACCTTATTAGCTCTGAATAACGGTCTTATCTTCAATGAATGACTTATTGATAAGTCATGCTTAGTTGTTCAGCGAGTGCCGAATACGACAATGGTTTTACCGTGGGCAGAAATTAATTTTTTATTTTCCAATTCCTTAATGACTCTACCGGCCATTTCACGCGAGCAACCGACTAAGCGTCCGATTTCTTGCCGAGAAATCCGTAATTGCATACCATCGGGATGAGTAATTGCATCGGGTTCTTTGCACAAATCTAATAAAATCCTAGCAATGCGTCCTTCCACATCCATGAAGGCTAAATCGCTAAACTTACGGCTGGTAATTAATAAGCGTTCCGATAATTGGCAACCAACTAAGAATAATAAATCGGGTGCATACTCTAATAACTCACGTTTTAATGCTTGCCTAAAATCAACATAACTAATTTCTGCTAAATAACACTCGGTACGTGTCCTAACAGTGACTTGGCGAATTTCATTGCTGACATTGAAGATGCCCACTTCACCGATAAAGTCATTTTTATTTAAATAAGCCAGCATCAGTTCTTGCTTACCTTCGGCGTCTTCGGCGCATACGCTTACAGAACCTTCAATAATAAAATACAATTTATCGCCATTATCGCCAGGTTTAAAAATATTTGCTTTAGCGGGATAAACGCGTTTATCGCATAGCTGCAAAAATTTATCTAAGGCTTCTTTTCTATACAGTTCTTTAGGGAAATTAGGTGCCATTGAAGAGTCTCGTCCGTATTTAGCTAATCTGTGAATTTCAAAGAGTGCTTAACGTTATACAAAAATTAGTTTGAAAAACTATTGAAAAATAGTTTATGTGCTATTCTATGCGTCTTTTTGCGCTAGGGTAAAGTAAATGCAAGCAACAGTCAAATGGATAGATGGTGTCATGTTCGTCGGTGAGAGTGGAAGTGGCCATGCTGTTGTCATGGACGGGCCTGCAGACCACGGCGGACGCAATATGGGTATACGTCCCATGGAGATGATTTTATTAGGGGTTGGTGGTTGTTCATCATTTGATGTGGTCCATATTTTGAAAAAAGGTCGCCATGATATTACTGACTGCGTCGCACAGGTTACGGCTGAGCGTGTTGATGCCGTTCCTAGCGTGTTTAGTAAAATCCACTTGCATTTCGTTGTATCAGGCCGAAATTTAGCCGCCTCGGCGGTAGAGCGCGCAGTTAATTTATCAGCAGAAAAATACTGTTCTGCTACGATAATGTTGAGTAAAACAGTTGAAATCACCCATGACTTTGAAATTATAGAGGTTAAATGAATTGAATAAGTTGAAATTACACGGCTTTAATAATCTGACTAAATCGCTAAGCTTTAATATTTACGATATTTGCTATGCGCCTGCTGAACAACAACAAGCGTATATTGAGTATATCGATGAAGCTTATAATGCTAAGCGTTTGACTCAGATTTTAAAAGATGTAGCCGACATCATCGGTGCGCAAATTCTTAATATTGCACATCAAGATTATGACCCGCAAGGTGCTAGCGTGACGATGCTGATTTCTGAAGGCGATATGCCGCCGCAGACGGTCAACTCACAAACTCCAGGCCCTTTGCCCGATACGGTCTTAGCGCATTTAGATAAAAGCCATATTACCGTTCATACTTACCCTGAGAGTCATCCTGACAATGGCATTAGTACGTTTAGAGCCGATATTGATGTCTCAACCTGTGGTCGTATTTCACCATTAAAAGCCTTGAATTACTTAATTCATAGCTTTGAATCCGATGTGGTTATCATGGATTACCGTGTACGCGGATTTACCCGTGACGTTTCAGGTAAAAAGCATTTTATCGACCATAACATCACCTCTATACAAAACTATATTGCTCGAGATACTCAAGAACGCTACCAAATGATAGACGTCAATGTTTATCACGAAAATATTTTCCATACCAAGATGATGCTGAAAGAAACCGAGCTGGAAAATTATTTATTTGAAAAAGAAAGCAATTTAGACGAAGCGCAAAAAAAAGAAATTCAGAAAAAATTAGATAAAGAAGTGACTGAAATTTTTTATGGTCACAATTATCGCCGTAAAAAAATCAAAGTAGAACAATAAGCACCAGTAACCGGGGTGCTCACGCCCCGGTTTCTATTTGCCTTGTTCAGCCAGTTCTTCCGCTATCGCAATGAATTCAGTTGCTTTAGGTCGGTATAAATAAATCCCCAAGCAAGCCATGCCGGTTAAAATGACCAGCGTATTTAATGCATCCCCTACGCTATATAAGCCAACACCCAATAAACTAATCATCATCATCAAACTTAGTGTTAATACGTTAAGTTTAAAATAACGAGATATTGCGACTGCGTAGCGAGTTTGCGCGGTTATCTTAGTTTGCGTTTCAGATAGAGGCATGGTTTGACACAAACGCAATAACACAAAACGCAACAAATTCGTCAGCGGTAGCAGGACAATCCCTGTGATATAACCTAACGTTCTAATAAGGATGCGTTGCTCTTCCTGCCAGTGGGAAAAAGGTATGATTCGATAGTAACATAAGCCAACCATTAAAGCGATAACGATTAACGTAACCCCTACAGCTAACCAACTGGTTTTTAACGCCGTGGTTGCATCACATTCGGTAGCCTCAAACATTTTCCATATAGCCATAATGGTTTTGGTAGTCTTCCATGGCTCGGCGAATCACTTCGTGCGCCTCGTCACGGCCGTAGACATTTGTTATTTCGCAGGAAACTTTTTCACCGGGTAAATTTTTATAGGTTAAAAAAATAATGTTTTAAGCGATTAATATATGATTCAGGGCAATCCGACACATCACACCATTGTCGGTAAAACTCATCGCCTTTCATTACAGCAATAATCTTATCGTCGGCTTCACCTTTATCGAGTAAGCGAAAACCGCCAATAGGAATCGCTTGTAAAATAATATCGCCATGCGTGACCGTACGCTCGCTTAACACACAAATATCAAGCGGGTCGCCATCGCCTTTTTCAACGGGTTTGCCCGCGCGCATTTCTGCATAGGCAGCCACCAATTCTGCACAATAGGTTTGTGGGATAAAACCATACAACGTTGGTACGGTATTGGAGAATTTTTGCGGTCTATCGATTTTCAAATAACCCGTGGTCTTGTCAATTTCATATTTCACGGTGTCGGTTGGCACCATTTCAATAAATGCCGTAATCACATCGGGTGCTTTATCACCTGGCATAATGCCATGCCAAGGATGAGCTTTATGTTCAATATTCATCTGTGCCTTTCAAAAGAGAGAGAAGAGGATGCAGTTGCAGTTACACTGAAATAGGCGCTTTAATCGCAGCATGTGCTTGATAATTCAAGATTTCAATATCATCAAAGCGATAATCGAAAATAGAATCGGGTTTGCGTTTAAAGCTAAGCTCAGGCAATGGATAAGGTGTACGGCTTAATTGTAATTGAGCTTGTTCAATGTGATTAAGATATAAATGCACATCGCCGCCCATCCAAATAAACTCACCAACGTTCAAACCGCACTGCTCAGCAATCATGTGCGTTAATAAAGCATAACTAGCGATATTAAACGGCAAGCCTAAAAACGTATCGCAACTGCGTTGATACAATAAACAAGATAACCGGTTGTTTGCAACATAAAATTGAAACAATACATGACAAGGGGCTAACGCCATTTTGTCTTGAGCCACATTGGCTTGAGGACTGATGCGTTCATCAGGTAAATCTGCGACATTCCAGGCCGATACAATCATGCGCCGACTATCGGGCGTTTGCTTAATCTGGTTAATCACCTGTTGAATTTGGTCAACTTGACGACCATCGGGCGTGGCCCAAGACCGCCATTGCTTGCCATAAATAGGGCCTAAATCGCCTTGCTCATTAGCCCATTCATCCCAAATGCTGACTTGATGCTCGTGTAAATACGTTAAATTGGTATTGCCTTGTAAAAACCATAAGAGTTCATGAATAATCGCTTTAACGTGGAGCTTCTTAGTTGTGACTAGCGGAAATCCTTGGCTTAAATCAAAGCGTAACTGTACGCCAAACGTCGATAATGTACCGCTGCCGGTTCTATCCTGTTTGCGTTGACCTTTAGTCAACAAGGTATTCAATAGCTCTAAATAGCATTGCATAAGTTTAACCCACCCATTGGCGTAAATAATCTCGCCATTTTGTTGCATAGGTTTTGATGTACTGTTTTAACGCTTTAGCATTACGATATACCGCCGTTGCGGTAATTTTTTCATGTGCCCAACGTAACCAACCGGTAATCGTGTGATAAAGCCAGTGAATCCAGCTGAACGTTAATAATTGTGTTTTAGTTAAAGTAAACACACGCGCGACTAACAGCGTACCTAATAGTTTAGCAACAATCTCAAGCTCAATACCTTGCACAATCATGCCATTCGCCAATAGCCATAACGCGGCTAAATTCATAGGTGTGACGATTAATAGTGGGATTAATAAAGCGATGAGCGCAATCGGCGGCGATGTTTGTGCTAGCCAAGCTTCCACTTTGGCTAAGTGCAGCCACAACACCAAGCGATGACCAAAGGCGGATAACACATCCCATAACCATTCTTCTATTAATAACAGAATAGCTAAAATCGATAACAGAAGTTTTTTCATGGTTTAGTGTCCGTTGTTGGGAGTAGATTGAAGGCTTAAGCCTAATTTCTGTTTTAATTCTTGTTTAGCAACCTTCATCATAGTTTCATAACGAGAATTCAAATCAACAAACCACCAATCTTTGCCGTCGACATACATAGTTGTTAATCGGTCTATGCTTAATAAATCATAGATATTAACCCATTCGCCTTCGATTTTTAGTGCCAGCTTAGGGTTAAACCAATACGCACCGGTGCGCACCCTGACAAATAATTTGCGATTGTATTTATCGTCTTTATTGACTTCGTTTTTCGACAACATACTGGATAAATATGCGCGTTGTTTACGGCGTTCGGGTAATACTGAGTTAGGGATATGTGCAACGGCATCGAGCAAATCTTGACTTGTAAAACCCTTACCGCGTAAAACCCGGTCGGGCATTACCCGATAAAATACCGCCATCATTAAATTCAGCAAGAAAAACTCCATTAAATGTCTATCTAGTTTTACTAGCCGCCCATCGACTTGTATGCTGATGCTGGTAGGTTCTAACTGCTGATAAATCAGAGCTAATTTTTTCTTAGCATACGCTTCGTTTCGGGCGGCTTGGTTTAGGGCAATTTGAAACGCGGTTAAGCCATTACCATCGACAAGTTCAGTATCGGCACCTAACACGCTTAAATGCTGAATCACGTCGCTATTTCCCATCCATGCTGCCACCATTAACGGTGTTTGATTAAATAAATTACGAAAATCTGTACCGTATAGCTGAGTTTGTTTAATGACAGGATCAGGTTTTTTAAAGCTATAAATCGCATAGTGTTTTTGCTGCAATAATTGCATGCCTTTATCGGGTTGCTTAGCCGGTTTAAAATCTAGTTTTAGCAAGCGGTTCAAGATTTCGCGGTCTTCATAAATCAGAGCATATTCAAATAACTCCATACGCGCATTTTTATCATTAGCTTCAAACGCTTTACGCTTTAATTCAGGTAAGGTATCAGCGGTAATGGTTTGCCACGGTGGTGTTTTTTGTTTCAGAATTTCGCTACGAATCCGGTCAGCTTGTTCTTGTTTACCTTGTAACTCCAGCTTATGAGCTTCTAAACGCCAAGCGTCAAGGCTTGAATTTTGGCTGGCTAATTGCAAACTGGCTTGCGCATCGCGTAAGCCGATTAATTCTAACAAGCTTTGTTTAGGGTTGCTTTCAATCCAATACAGATTTTTTACTGCTCGTGTTAATGCGACATACAGTGCGTTAATATAAAACTTATAAATCTCTAACGATTTATCGGTTTTATCTTTACCACGCGAATATTTTAAATCACTGAGTAAATCAGATGCTTGCACACCTTTAGTAATTTCGCGGTAGCGTGCTTCTTCTTGGCTTAAAAAGTTATACAAAATAATATTTTCATATTCCAAGCCTTTCGCTTCTTGAATAGTAAAAATCAGTGGTGTGCCAAAATGCTGTTGTGCTAACGGCTTTTGCTCTGCGGTCATCACAATCACGGCAAACAATGTCGAAGCACGGGTTTTGCTGTCTAACTCATTGCGAATGCCATCGGTATCTTGCAAAAACAACACTTCGCCTTGCTGATGTCCGTTGCTTTCGACTAAATAATGGCTTTCTTTATCGATAGAACCAAAGCGCAGATTTTTAATTTTCAAAATCCGGTTAGCGATGTCAGTGACTTGTGGTGAATTACGGTAATTGGTGTTTAAAACACGGATTAAATCCTCGCTGGTGTCTAAGTCTTGTTGTTTATAAAACAACGACTTGACCTTAGACCATGAGAAGAAATTAGGATGTACGATTTGGTTAGAATCACCGCACAAAATGAAATCGCGATTATTGCGCAAGGCTTTTAAAATCAAATAGAGCTGCACATTAGTTAAATCTTGTACTTCATCGACGACAATAAAATCATAGCTCGGTGTAATGCGCTCTAAATATTGATGGCTAATGATGTTAGTGTCATACAACGCGTTATCGCGTAGAAACTGCACATATTTATCGAATAAGTCATACACTGCTTCGCGTTCTTCGGCTAAAAAAATCGACTCTTTTACGCCAAGCTGCAAATAATCGTTACGACTCAACCAACTTTTATCGGTAGCAGGGCCTGTTATGACGCCGCGAAATTCTTCAAATACCTTATGGGCATCTTTTAATGCATTCGTTTGTCGAAAGCGATTAAACCATTGTTGAAAGGCAGGAAAACTCACTGGCTTGCCTTCTGGCACGTGAATACTTTCCAAAAACTCTTGAAACGACAAAAAATCGATTTGCTGATCGGGATTGTCATAGTCATGGGCGTAATACAAATCGCGCGAGTTCTTTACTAAGTACGCCGATTGTGTGACATATAACACATCGCCAATAGCCTGTTTCATTTTTTCCAGCGTTAACGCTGTTTTACCACTACCCGCCGAACCAATGACGATTAGCGGTGGTTGTAACTCGTACACCGCGTGTTGATAGTCATCAAACGAAATAATCTTATCGAGCAAATTAAAATGCGCTTGAGTCGGGTTTAAGTACGGCAATGTCGGCACAGCCTGACCATCGGCATTGCTTAATAGCGGAATCTTATCTTCGTCTATTTCGCCCGCTTGCCTTAAAAATCGCGAATTTTGGTACTCGTGGTTTTTAACAAACTCTAAAATCAAACCGTAGCGTTGTTGTTGATGTTCGTAAATTGAAAATAATAATCGGTCACGTTGATTTAATTTTGCGCGGTACAAATTGTCGCCAACTTTCTTAACCTCGGCGGATTTAAAGTCATCCTGCTCCAAATATTTTTTTTAGCTTAACAAAGCCTGGAATGGTTTTAGGGTCTAATTCGTTATAAATCAAAAGGTGCATAACGCTTACTCATTCGCGACAATCAACAAAAAACGGTCATTGTAACGGCTATCCTTTGATAATCACACTCAGTGGTGAAAAACAGCGTCTTTGCTACATAGTATTTTACTTAACTAACATATATAACCATTTCTAATAGGTTGCAACGCAGTGTGATTAATTACCAAAGCCATTGTTTTGTCAGCAAAACTAGTTAAAATCAAGATGGCTGTTAGATTGTTTCATTGCTTACACTTAATCGTAACGATTGACACAGTGGCTCATAAAACTAAGGTTTTTCACTAGTATTAATATGTCTCTGTGTTTAAGACGTGTTGCTTATCGTTATATCAAGGTGAATGGCTTGACTCGAAATAACGCTTAATGCGTTGTAAATACTTATGTAATTCCACTGGAGGTTATGATGGCAATTTTCAAAGGCGACAAGAATAACAACATAATAAATGGCAGAGCATTGGAGGGTGATACCCTTTTAGGCTACGCAGGTAATGATGTCTTATCCGGGCAAGGCGGGGATGATAAATTACTCGGCCATATAGGCAATGATACGCTTGACGGTGGTCAAGGCAACGATACGCTAGATGGCGGAGACGGTAGTGATAGTCTATCGGGCGGTGCCGGTGATGATCGTTATATTGTTGACAACAAAAACGACCAAGTCATAGAACTCGATAACGAAGGCATTGACAGCATTCAATCATCGGTCAGTATGACCTTAGCAGCGAATATAGAAAATCTCACGCTAATAGGCAGTAGTAAACTCAATGCCACGGGCAATGAGCTAGATAACACATTAAGTGGTAATTCTGTTAGCAATACGCTACAAGGTAATGAGGGTAACGATAAGCTAGACGGTGGTTTTGGCAATGATGTTTTATTAGGCGGCACCGGCGATGATACTTATGTGGTCAGTAGTAAAGGCGATAAAGTTATTGAGTTAGTGAATAATGGTATTGATACAGTATGGTCAAGCGTTAGCTTTACCTTACCAGCCGATGTAGAGCATCTTGTTTTATCTGGAGGCTTCTCTGCTCCCAACGGTGTTGGCAATACGTTAAATAATTTCATCACCGGCAATGCTGTGGCTAACGTACTTAAAGGTAATGAGGGTAACGATACGTTAGACGGTGCTACGGGTATTGATGCGTTGTATGGCGGTGTTGGCAATGATTTATTGCAAGTCAAAGATTTTTTCCGTGACACGCTTCATGGTGGTGGTGGCAAAGACGTCTTAGAGGTAACAGGGCAATATGAACTGCTTAATTTGTCGGCCTCAACGGATACGGTTAGCAGTATAGAAAGCATTAGGTTCACTGGCGGTGAAACCGTGCTCATGTTGAGTGCGCAAAGTGTGCTTGACCTCAGCGGTAACGACACGCTGATAGTTGGTGGTGTCAATAATGGTACGGTGTTTTTAGGCGCTGGCTGGCAAGATGATGGCGTTATCAACAACCGTCATTCATATTCTCAGTTAGGTGCCACGGTTAACGTAGATACCGACATCAACGCCGTCATTGGTACGATAGTCACAATTTCCGATGCAACTACTGCTGCACAAGCGAAGAGTCAATTTACTACGGGCGTTGAAGTCATTGCGGTCGATTTTGGTGGGTCTAAATATAATTTACTCCCTAACAATATCGATTTAACCGGATTTGGTCCTGAGGACTTCTTAGTGATTACCAGTCGCGACGGCCAACTGGCAGAGCGAACCAATTCCACGCGTAATACCGGCAACTCAACCGCCAAATTTGTAAGCCAGCATGTTACCTTTTCATCTTTTTTCTCCACCTTCGGCATTACGCAACGCACCACAATAAGAGACGAAATGTCTTGGAACGCCACAGGTTTAGTCGTTTTGCGCTCATCTTCGGTGCGCAATAGTGGAGCCAGCTCTGGCTCGGTGCAAATCATTGGCTTACCGACGGGTTTAGATGGAGGGCATGTTTTGTTTGTTTAGACTATAACTTATCGAGTAGCCATTACTTTCATGGCACGCTACGGCGGCATAATGGCTACTCTAGTTTATGGTTGATAAGGTAAGAATGCTCGCTAAGGTAGTCTACAGAATAGCATCATCACTCACACATATATTTACCAGAGGTGTTCAATGAATATGCGCTACTTGACTAAGTCAACTTGCCTATGTTCTCGTTGGTTACGATTGCTAGTTCAAAAAAATATTATTGTGTATTTTGGTGTGTGGAATGCCATCGCTTAGCTTGGCTACTATGTGTGTTTCTCTAAATCCAATGGATGATATTGCCAATAAAGATCTTATATTTAAAGGTAAAGTTGAGCATATCGATACCTTATTCATGGGCAAGTTAGCTAAAGACAATCAATGGTCGACGCTATTAAAGCTAGCTTGGGGTTACCCACGTTGGGCAAAGCTGCTTAAACAAGCTGGAGACCGGATTAAACCAACAGAATATAATCAATGGCTAGCTAGTGAATTTTGGGAAGAGACTCGTTATCGAGTGAAATACAAAGTTGTTACAGCGTACAAAGCGCCTAAACTAGACGTAATCGAAGTCGAAACAGGAGGAAAAACAGAAGGAAGGGCAATTGGTCAGGAAGAAATGGTCTTTGCCAAGGGAAACATAAAAAGTGGTTATGAAACTAAAAGACGTTGTTTTGCGTTCTCATATTTTTGGCGCACAGATATGGGTGATCTTAGTTATCAAAAGGTATTAGATAGTTATTGGCTTAAACAGCAACAGCTTGCGTCAGCGCTAGGCTTATCGCCTCATAACCCGAGATTACTATACGAGCAAGGTCAACTGTATTTGCAATATCGCGATCTTGACGCTGCTGAGTGGTCGTTTAGAGAGCTAGCTTGGTATCATCCGAATGATATAGCAGTCAAAGTAGGCTTAACTCAGGTTGATTTTTACCGAAGCTTAACGAAAACGGACGAACTAAGTAAAAAACAAGGCTATGAACAGGCGTTGGCTGAGTTTAATGCTATTTTGCGTATTGCACCCAATAATAAAGAGGCTCGTCATGGACAGACTCTGGCTTTGCTATACCTTGGCCGCACGACTGAAGTTGCTAAAAACGCTAAAGATTTCAGTGAATTTGATGATAGTTATAAAGTTAATGAAAGCATTAACTTAAAAAACTTCTTTGCAGGCCGCAGGCTAGCCGGTGCTAATTTTAATCGCGCCCACTTATATCAATTCAATTTCACTAAAGCCGATTTACGCAACGCTAATTTTGTGGGTGCTTTTATCGAATACTGCAATTTTACCGCCGCAAATTTAGCTAATGCGAAATTTACTGGTCTCACCAATTTTGAAGACTTACCTTCCGAAAAAAACAATTTTACTAAAGCTAATTTGCGCCATGCTGATTTCAGCCATGCTAGTTTAAGTCGATTTGATTTCAGCCAAGCCGATTTAACTGGGACGAATTTTTCTAATGCGAATTTAGTAGATTGCAAATTTGATAACAGCCTAGCTCGATAAGCGACTTCTTTGGTGCTTATATTGATTGAACTGCGACAACACTTTTCCAAGCTAACTTTCCCATTTTGCTTTCTTGTCATCTTGTTTACATTGTCACGCCATTTTGTCGTTTTTATCACAAATTCGACATTCCACTCCCTCCTCACACCCTCCATTTCCTTATTAACTAAAAGGTTTTGATAATCCCTTATGTTGGGTATGGATATTGCTTTTGTTGCCGTGCAGTATGGGGCATCACAACAACAATTAAACACCACCTAACTGGTTTTTGCTGTGCACCCAGCAAAAAACAATACCAGGAGAGTCCATGATTGAAACTTTTTACGATGTAATGCGCAGACAAGGCATTACGCGCCGTAGTTTTTTGAAGTTTTGTAGTTTAACCGCCGCATCGCTAGGGCTAGCGCCTTCGTTTGCGCCTAGAATCGCTCATGCTATGGAAACCAAACCGCGTATTCCGGTGTTGTGGTTGCATGGCTTGGAATGTACCTGTTGTTCGGAGTCGTTTATTCGTTCCGGGCATCCGTTGGCAAAAGATGTGATTTTGTCGATGTTGTCGTTGGATTACGACGACACGATTATGGCGGCGGCAGGGCATAATGCCGAAGCGATTGTCGATGAAATTGTTACAAACTATAAAGGCAATTTTATATTAGCGGTAGAAGGCAACCCGCCTTTGGCTGAAGATGGCATGTATTGCATTATCGGCGGCAAACCGTTTGTTGAGCAGTTGAAATACGCTGCCGAAAGTTGTAAAGCGATTATTTCTTGGGGTTCTTGTGCATCTTGGGGCTGTGTGCAAGCGGCGAAACCTAATCCTACCCGTGCCACGCCGGTACATAAAGTGCCAGGCTTGGCTGATAAGCCTATCATTAAAGTGCCGGGGTGTCCGCCTATCGCTGAAGTGATGACGGCCGTTGTCGCGTATATTTTGACCTTTGATAAGTTGCCGACGCTGGATAAACAAGGCCGTCCGCAAATGTTTTACAGCCAGCGCATACACGATAAATGTTATCGACGTCCACATTTTGATGCCGGTCAGTTTGTTGAGCATTGGGATGATGAAGCCGCTAGACAAGGACATTGTTTGTACAAAATGGGTTGCAAAGGCCCTACGACGTATAACGCGTGCTCTACAGTTAAATGGAACGAAGGCGTGTCATTCCCGATACAGTCCGGTCATGGTTGTCTAGGTTGTTCTGAAGATGGTTTCTGGGATAAAGGCAGTTTTTATGAGCGTTTAACCACCATTAACCAATTCGGCATTGAAGCGAATGCCGATGCTGTTGGTGGTACGGCGGCTGGTTTAATTACGGCCGGTATCGCTGCCCATGCGGGCTTAACTGCATTAAATCGTGCCAAACAAGCAGGAGCTGAACAATTATGACAGTCATTAACACCCCTAACGGTTTCAATATTAATGACGCCGGCCGCCGCGTCGTGGTCGATCCGGTCACGCGCATCGAAGGTCACATGCGTTGTGAAGTCAATATCGACGATGACAATATTATCCGCAATGCAGTGTCTAGCGGTACGATGTGGCGCGGTTTGGAAGTAATTTTAAAAGGCCGCGACCCGCGCGATGCGTGGGCGTTTTGTACAACGTATTTGCGGTGTTTGTACCGGTACCCATGCGTTAACTTCGGTACGCGCCGTGGAAAATGCGTTAAACATTAGTATTCCAGAAAACGCTAACTCGATTCGCAACATCATGCAGCTTAGTCTGCAAGCGCACGACCATTTAGTGCATTTTTATCATTTACATGCATTAGATTGGGTGAACCCGGTTAATGCCTTAAAAGCCGACCCTATCGCCACGTCAGCCTTGCAACAATCGATTTCTCCGAGTCATCCAAAATCGTCACCGGGTTATTTTCGCGATACACAAAACCGGTTAAAAAAATTCGTCGAGTCGGGTCAATTAGGCCCGTTTAAAAATGGTTATTGGAGTAATCCAGCGTATTTATTACCGCCAGAAGCCGATTTATTAGCGGTCACGCATTACCTGGAAGCGTTTGGATTTTCAAAAAGATATTATGAAAATTCGTACTGTTTTCGGTGGCAAAGACCCGCATCCAAACTGGTTAGTCGGCGGTGTGCCGTGCGCGATTAATATCGATGGCGTAGGCGCGGTGGGTGCGTTGAATATGGAGCGGCTAAACCTGGTATCGTCGATTATCGATAAGACCATTACCTTTATCGATCAAGTCTATATCCCTGACTTATTGGCGATTGCGCAATATTATAAAGGCTGGTTATACGGCGGAGGTTTATCCGGTGCCAGTATGTTGTCGTATGGCGATATTCCCGATAACGCCAATGATTATTCGGCGGAGAATTTGCTCATGCCGCGCGGGGCAATTATCAACGGCGACTTAAGCAAAGTTCATGAAGTCGATTTAACCGACCCTGAGCAAATTAAAGAGTTTATTCCTCATTCTTGGTACAAATACCCTGATGAAGCGCTGGGTTTGCATCCTTGGGATGGGATTACCGAGCCGAATTATAAAATCGGCCCAAATACCAAAGGTGATCGCACCCATATTCTGCAATTAGACGAGGCAGCGAAGTATTCGTGGATTAAAGCGCCGCGTTGGCGCGGTCATGCGATGGAAGTAGGGCCGCTGGCGCGTTATGTCATTGGTTATGCGCAAGGTAATAAAGAAATCACTGAGCAAATAAATGGTGTTTTAAAAACCTTGGATGTGCCGGTTACTGCATTGTTCTCAACCTTAGGTCGTACTGCTGCACGCGGTTTAGAAGCGCAATGGGCGGCCGGTAAAATGCGTTATTTCATGGATAAACTCATCGCGAATATTAAAACCGGTGATTTGGCTACGGCTAATGTCGCACGTTGGGACCCTGATACCTGGCCGAAAGCAGTAAAAGGTGTTGGCTTTACTGAAGCACCACGCGGTGCGTTAGCGCATTGGTTAGCAATCGAAGACACTAAAATTGCCAATTATCAATGTGTCGTGCCAACGACGTGGAATGGTTCGCCGCGTGATGAGCAAGGTAATATCGGCGCTTTTGAAGCGTCTTTAATGAATACCAAAGTCGAACGGCCAGAAGAGCCGGTTGAAATTTTACGCACGTTACACAGCTTTGACCCTTGCTTGGCGTGTTCTACACATGTCATAAGCCCTGATGGTCAAGAGCTTACCCAAGTAAAAATTCGTTAAAGGGAGAGACTCTAATGCATAAATTAATTGCTTTGTTAGCGTTACTAACAATGACTCGCGTAACGCTAGCGCACGAACACGCTGACGTTGATAGTTTTACCCATAGCTTAGAGCATTTAGTGCTGCTATATCCTCATGGTAGTTCTTTATTTGCACTCATTTTGGCCGCATTGATGAGCGGTTTGATGTTGTATTACCGGAGAATGCTATGACAGAGGCTAGCACACCGGTTTATGTTTACGAACTGCCGGTTCGCCTTTGGCATGGTGTTAATGCGTTGGCGATACTGGTTTTAATTATTACCGGTTATTTAATCGCTGAGCCGTTAGCGTCGCCATCGGGTGAAGCCTCTGAGCATTTTTTAATGGGTTATATTCGGTTTGCGCATTTTGCTGCCGGATATGTGTTGGCTATCGGTTTGTTAGCGCGTATTTATTGGGCTTGCGTGGGTAATAAATATGCACGACAAATTTTTCTACCCCCGTTATGGCGCGCGCGTTTTTTGGCAAGGCGTATTAAGGGAGATTCGCTGGTATTGCTTTTTAGAACAGCAACCTGAGCAGCATTTAGGCCATAATCCGCTCGCCGTGTTAGCGATGCATATTATGTTTGTTTGGGGCTCTCTGTTTATGGTATTGACCGGGTTTGCGCTTTATGGTGAAGGCGAAGGCCAAGGTAGTTGGCAATATGCATTGTTTAGCCAGTGGCTTATTCCTTTATTCGGCGATAGCCAAAGCGTACATAGTTGGCATCACTTAATCATGTGGTTTATCGTGTGTTTTGTGCTGATTCATGTTTACGTCGCTATTCGTGAGGATAAGTTATCCGGGCAAAGCATATTAGCCACGATAAAAACCGGTTGGCGCACGTTTAAAAACTGATAAGCCGGTCTCTAACTCTCATTAAGCACGACGATGAATGCGCAAGCGGCTATTTTGTTGCTCGGTATCGGTAATGTGCTTTGGGCGGATGAAGGCTTTGGTGTGCGTGTCGTTGAGCAGTTGCAACGCCATTACCGCTTGCCAGATTCGGTTAAGGTCTTAGATGGCGGTACGCAAGGCATTTATCTGGTTGAACATGTGCAAGCGGCCGATATTCTCATCGTCTTTGATGCGATTGATTATGGCTTAGCGCCGGGTACGTTAAAACAGATTGTTAATGACGACGTGCCCAAGTTCTTAGGTGCGAAGAAGATGAGCTTGCATCAAACCGGTTTTCAAGAAGTATTAGCGATGGCTGAGATGTTAGGCGATTATCCTAGGCAGTTGTTGCTCATCGGTGTGCAACCAGAAGAATTAGAAGACTATGGTGGTAGCTTAAGGCCATGTGTGAAAGCACAAATCCAGCCCGCCATAGAGTTAGCCTTAACTTTTCTTCAGAAATTTGGCGTCCATGCTGAAATCATCGATACACCTTTAGCTTTGACCGATCCTATGCTCGATATGCAACGTTATGAACAAGAGCGGCCGACTGAAGATATTGCTTGCCGCATCGGTGATGAGCGGGTTTTGTTGTCTGACGCGTTTAACTTACAACAGCCTAAATCCGGGTCAGGTATGGAAGTAGCTGTCGATTATCGGGGGCAGTATTAATGTGCATAGGTTTACCCATGCAAGTGATAGCTGCTCAAGGCGCCTATGCACTGTGTGAGCATCAAGGGCAAACATACACTATTGGTATGATGCTAGTCGGTGAACAGCCGATAGGCACATGGGTGTTAGTATTTTTAGATACGGCACGCGAAGTTATTAGCCCAACACGCGCACAACAGGTTAATGATGCGTTAATGGCGGTGCAGCTCGCGATGCAAGGTGAAACAAATTTCGATGGCTTATTTGCCGATTTAGTGAATCGTAGCCCTGAGCTACCGGAGTTTTTACGATGAATAAAGCGTTAGTGTCTGGCTTAGCGGTGTTAACGGCAGAAAATTTCGATTTTTTTGTCTACGGTCATGACAATGTGGTGTTATTTTTTAGTAATAACCCGGCGTTATTTCCTGAAAGCCATGATGTCGCGGTGATTTTACCGGAATTGTTAAAGCGTTTTGCCGGCCGATTACACGCTGCTTTAATCGACACGACTATCGAACGTGAATTACAAGCACGTTTTCGTTTTACTAGTTGGCCGTCATTGGTGTTTTTACGTCGAGGTGAGTATTTAGGCACGATTACCGGTATTCAAGATTGGTCAGGCTTTTGCGCTGAATTTGAACGAATTTTAGCGTTATCGCCTAGCGAACCTCCCGCCTTCAATTTAGCCAGCGCTTGCCAAGGCGTTGCGTAACTTTTTCAGCATTTAACAATGACTTCAATTTCCCTACCTATTATCGGCCAAGGCAGTCAACCTGCTGAAGCAGACGGCTTTGAACTGAATTACCCGGTCATGCCTGAGGCTATGATGATTTATCGTATGCCAGAAGTATCGGCTGACTTAAACGACGTCGAATTAGCACCAGCTAAGCAGGTGTTACAAACGCTGTTGCAGGCGTTGGTGGCTTACCCTAACGCGGATGCCCAGATTGATTTAAGTCATTGTGACGAGCGTAATAGGCGCTTTTTAGCGGAATTGTTAGGCGAAGGCGAAGTCAGTATCGTAGGTTTAAATGGCGCGATACGCATACAAGAGTCAGTATTAGCCGGTGTTTGGCGGGTGCAACAATTAAGCGGCACAACACTTGTTGCCGATTATTTAGAAATTGGTGCAATCCCAAGTTTTGTTAAGACGGTTTTCAGCACGGCTGCAGACTCTATTAACGCGGATAACAGTCAATTACCGAGCGGTGTGATGAACGCGCCTGCATTATTAACCGAATTAAACGCGCAGATTAAAACGTATGTTCTTGAGCAATCCGAGCATGTGATTAACCTAAGCTTATTACCTCAAACGGAGCAAGATTTGCTGTTTTTAGAACAGCGCTTAGGCGGGGGACAGGTCACGATACTTTCGCGTGGCTATGGTAATTGTCGTATTACCGCGACGGCGACGCGCTATGTTTGGTGGGTACGTTATTTTAATTCGCAAGACACGCTTATTTTAAACACGTTAGAGGTCAGTGCTGTGCCTAATGTCGCGTGTGCATCGGCTGAAGACATCGCTGATAGCTGTGAGCGGTTACAAGAAATATTGAAACTTTATGACGCATAAGGCTTTTTTTGCTGGCGCGTTTGGCATCGATAGCCAGCGCGTAACGGTAGAGACGAAACTCGAATGTAAGATTTGTTGGTATATTTATGACCCGGCGGAAGGCGATGACGAATGGCAAATCGCACCGGGTACCGCGTTTACCGATTTGCCCGAACATTGGACGTGTCCGCAATGCAGTGCGACAAAACGGGATTTCTTAGTGTTAGTAGATTAAACATGGACTGGCAAACGCAGGAGCAGATTCATCATGCTTTAGAACAGGCTTTTAACGCGGTATTGCATCAACACATGCGAGATAGTGCGCTAGTGAATAAGCAGTTATCTGTTAAAGCTTTAGGTTTTACAAGGTTTAAGCAAGATTGGCTAGGTATTATGCTGACGCCGTGGTTTATGAATATATTACATCTCCCCGGCAACCCTAATGACATCTCTGGTTTAACACCGGGTTGCCAGTATCATCAACAGCTTCCTTTTGGTGAATTTGAATTTACTTCGGGCTATAGTCAGCGCTTAGGTGTTTATGGGCAATGTTCGTTATTTTCACCGATGTTTGAGTTTGCTGATCAAGCTGCGGCATTAGCCGTTGCTGAGCAGTGTTTGCAGTTATTATTTGGCCAGCCTAAACCGGTTAAGTCTTTGACTCGCCGCTCGCTGTTGACTATAGGGCGTAATCAAGATGGGCCGCGTAGTCAAGACCATGACGCCAGCCGGTAACATTCATATTCGTTTAATCCATGAGGCGGGACAGGTACGCGAGGTCTTTATTCAGTCAACGCGTCCCCATAGATTAACTCAAGTTTTCATCAATAAAACACCTGAGCAACTTTTAACGCTACTGCCGTTGCTATTTACCCTGTGTGCTAATGCGCAAGCGTATAGCGCTTTGCATGTGTGTCGAATAGGGTTAGATTTACCGCCCGAACCTGAAGCCGATAAAGCGCGCGACGCTTTAGTGGCTTTAGAAACGGTACGTGAACATTTATGGCGTATTCTGGTTGATTGGCCGATGTTACTGGGTTATAAATCTGATAAAACGGAATTAGCGCGGTTCTTGGCTTTAGAGCGGCAAGCCAAGGCCTGCTTATTTAACGACGCCGATGCTTTTAAACTAAGCAGCCGTTTTTTAGGTTTTACAAAAACGTGGCAAAATTTAATGGCTGATTTAACCGCATTGCTGGATAAGGTGTTATTTGCTGGTGATTTAGCGCATTTTGTAAACTTAACTCAATAGAGCTTATGCACAATTAGCCAAACGAGCCATTTGCCATCGTCGGGTCTGTTCATTGACTAGACCACAGACTGTATGCATGATGGAAGTGTAAATTGAATGGGAGCAACGAAAGCGGGTGGCAATAATCGCCCAGTTTTTCACCCAGCCAATGCAATGTTCCACCCTGACAC
>NZ_LAJX01000098.1 GCF_000963695.1 Methylocucumis oryzae | reverse complement strand
TTGCGTCAATGCGGTAGGCGTCGATGTTAACACAGCGTCTGTGGCCTTATTAAAACGAGTTTCTGGCTTAACCGCTAGCGTTAGCGAAAATATCGTGGCTTACCGTAATGAAAACGGTTCGTTTAAAAATCGTCAAGCGTTAAAAAAAGTGCCACGCTTAGGTGACAAAGCCTATGAGCAAGCCGCTGGATTTTTACGCATTAGTCATGGCGATAATCCGCTTGATGCATCTGCCGTGCATCCTGAAGCGTATCCTGTGGTTGAAGCGATTCTAGTCGATACCGGCAAATCCATACGCGATATTATTGGTCAAAGTCAGTTTTTACGCCGCTTAGACCCAAGTAAATATGTCAGCGCACAGTTTGGTTTACCGACGGTTAATGACATTTTACAAGAGTTGGAAAAGCCTGGTCGCGACCCAAGACCTGAGTTTAAAAGCGTTGAGTTTACCGCCGGTGTTGAGACCATTAACGATGTTAAACCAGGAATGCGCTTAAGCGGAGTCGTTACGAATGTGGCGAACTTTGGCGCTTTTGTCGATATAGGAGTGCATCAAGATGGACTGGTGCATATTTCGCATTTAGCCGATACGTTTATTAAAGACCCTAGAAACGCTGTTAAAACAGGGCAGGTGGTTACCGTGACGGTATTGTCAGTTGATGCTGAGCGTAAACGTATTGCGTTGTCTATGAAGACGGTGGTAGACCCGTCCGAGGTAGAATTTAAGCAGGCTAAGCCTAATAAAAATACAGTACCTGTGGCTAAACCTAAACCCAGTAACGAACCGGTTAAGACGGGTGCGATGGCAAATGCTTTTGCCAAAGCGTTGAAAAAGTAAACAGAGATAAACAAGCACCAAACAGCAATCCAGTGTATTGCATTGCTGTTTGGTGGTTAGCGCAGACTTACTCGGGCTCTTTCATTTTCACATCACCGTCAATTCTTTCAGTTAATTGCGTTAAACAATCCATGGTGCTTTCTGAAATGTTTGAGTTGGCTTCTGCTAGCGCCTTGCCAGAACCAAAGTCGTTGCGTAATTCTTCTATGGTTTTTTTCGGGTCACCTGATTTAGCGACATTAAGCATTTTGGCATAGTTGCGGTAAGCCGTCATACGTGCTGGGTCAAATGGGAAAAAACCAGGCATATTGTCTGAGCTTAACTTGACTACGCATTTAGCCATGTCTTCTGGGTCAATCGGGTAGTCTTTTAAGTGTTGTTCTTTTTGTAATTGTTGTTCGTGTTTAATATGCTCTAACACGGCTTGTTCAAAATTGTTTTTATCGGCGCATGCTGTGACAAGTCCTACAGCAGTCAACACGATAAGAAGTTTTATATTCATAGATGGATTTCCGTATGGTGGGTATAAAGTACTTTTTATAAATCTTGCATGGCCTGGTTAATCCAGGTTTCTGCTTCTTGGTTAATTTCTTTTGCTTTACGACCTGCGGTTGGAATAGCAGGGCCTATTTTGACTTTGATAACGCCTGGGTATTTTAGAAAGCTATAACGCGCCCAGAAACGCCCGGCATTATGAGCCATTGGAATGACAGGATAACCGGTTTTTTCTGCTAATAACGCACCGCCGGCATTAAATTTTTTCGTTTCACCGGGTGCTGTGCGGGTACCTTCAGGAAACACAATGACCCAGAAACCTTCTGCCAAACGTTCTTGGCCTTGCTTCAATAATTGTGCTAGCGCGGCGCGTTGATTGTTGCGATTAATCGCGATGGGTTTAAGACTAGCCATGGCCCAGCCCCAAAACGGTATTTTTAACAACGATTTTTTTAATAAGTTCGACTGCATAGGTAAAATTTTTCTCAGCGCAATCGTTTCCCAGGCTGACTGGTGCTTACACAAGACTATTGCGGTAGGAATGTTTTTAATATGCTCTAAGCCTTCGATTTCATAGCGTAAACCGCAAATCATTTCGACCTCCCATAGCACCAGCTTAACCCAAATGTTGGCAATTTGGTAACGCGTAGCAAAGGGTAAAAATCCTAGGATAACCACCCAAGGCGTTACCGTTATCGTAGTGATGATGGCGCAGAACAAAAACACTGCCGAGCGTAAATAAACTAAAAGTGTCATGATGGTTATGAAAAAACTTAAAACAACCTGTATAAAAGCAGGTTGTTTACTGATAAAGACTAAGGGTTAGGCTTGTAATTTAGGGCTACCAACTTAAGACGGGACAGGTCATTCAGACCGCAGGACGCCGTAAATACGTCCCTGTAGGCTTGGCGGCAGCATCCCTGCTGCCGACACCTGCTCTCTAAAACGCCCTGTCCCATCTTAAGTGTGTAGCCTAATTTAGCAATATCGGCACAGGTTAAAAATAAGTCTGACAAAAAGCTAAGCAGTGCTAACCGGTTAGCACGTAAGCTTATATCATCGGTCATGACCATGACGTTATCAAAAAAAAGCATCGACTTCGCTGCGTAATGCGGCTAGCCGGTTTAACGTGGCTTGATAATCGCGCTCAGCCAGCAAAGGTTGAATATCGCTAGCCGCTTGCCGTGCGGCGGCTAATAATGCCAGCTCCTCTGCTTGGCTTAATAGGCCAATCTCTGTTGCTGGGGCGGTTTCTGATTTTTTTAAAATATTGCGTATGCGTTTATTGGCAGCCGCTAGGCTTTCGGCTTCAGGGCGTTGGCGGAACGCTTTAACGGCCTGTAAACGTTGCATGAAATCCAGCGGCTCGTGGGCTGATAAGCTCATCACGGACTCAAATTCATCGACGCTATAACCTTTGTCTAAGCAATAGCTTTTTAGGCGGTCAAAAATAAATTCGACCACTTGTGTTTGTGTGGCTTCTTTATCAAAGGCGTGGCTATATTGCGTTAAGGCAAATTGGCAAAGCTCAGGGATATTTAACACTAATTGATTTTCAATCATCGTGCGCAGTGTGCCTAACGCAGCCCGGCGTAATGCGTATGGGTCTTTGTCGCCAGTAGGGATTAAACCCGCGCTGAAAATACCGGTTAATGTATCGATTTTTTCTGCAATCGCTAAAATTTGCCCCATTAAACTAGGTGCTGTTTCGCTACCGGCTTGTTTAGGAAAATATTGCTCTTCCAAGGCCCAAGCCAGCTCAGACGGCAAGCCTTCGGCTAACGCGTAATAGCGTCCCATAATGCCTTGTAAATTGCCGAATTCTCCAACCATGTTGGTTAATAAGTCCGTTTTAGCCAACATCGCAGCGTGCTTAGCTAACTCTGCATCGGCGCCTAAGCGTTCAGCAATATGTGTGGCTAACTGGCTAACGCGTACGCTTTTATCATAAACCGTACCTAGCTTTTCTTGGAACACAATGGTTTTTAGGGTTTCAATGCGGGCTGCTAAAGGCTGCTTTAAATCTTGATTCCAGAAAAACTCGGCGTCAGATAATCTAGGCGTGACTACCCGCTCATTACCTTGGCGAATCGATTCCGGGTTTTTGCTTTCGATATTGCTAAAGGTAATAAAATGCGGCAATAAGCCTCCGTCAGCCTGCTCCACCGGGAAGTATTTTTGGTTGGTTTGCATCGTCGTGATGAGCACTTCTTTGGGCAGCGCTAAAAAACGCGGGTCGAAATTACCGGTAATCGGCACGGGCCACTCGTTAAGCGCGGCGATTTCCTCTAATAAGTCATCTTCAATATGGGCAATACCGCCAACAGCCATCGCCGCTTGCTCAGCTTTAGCGCGAATAATAGTCTTGCGTTGCTCAATATCGGCGATGACCTTACCTTGCTCAAATAACGCCGCCGCGTAATCATGGGGGTGTTTAAGCGTAATCGGGGCAGGGCCATGAAAGCGATGACCCTGCGAGGTGTTGTTAGTGGTTAAGCCTAAAATTTCGGTGTTAATCACTTGTTCGCCAAACAACAATACCGCCCAATGCACAGGCCTGACGAATTCGGTGGCAAAACTACCCCAGCGCATCCGCTTGGCAATCGGTAGTGTGGCAATGGCTTGTCGAATAATGTCGGGAATTAATTGCTCAGTGGCTTGGCCTTTGACGGCTTGGGTAAAGCTTAGCCATTCACCTTTGTCGGTTTTTAAGCGCTGCAATTGCTCGAAAGTTGTGTCACAGCTTTGCGCAAAACCTAGCGCAGCTTTGCTAGGTGAACCATCGGATGCAAACGCCGCTTGAATAGCTGGGCCGCGTTTTTCAATGTTTTTATCCGGTTGCGCTGTGGCTAAGTTTTCAATTAACACCGCTAAACGGCGAGGTGTAGCATAAGCTTGTCCGCTGCTAAAACCTAAATCCGCGTTTTTTTAAGCCCGTCAAAATGCCATCTAACAACGCTTGGCTAAGTTTTACTAAGGTTTTAGGTGGTAGCTCTTCGGAGCCGAGTTCAAATAGTAAATGTTGAGTGTTTGTCACGGGGCGTTGCCTATATTTATTAATGTTGTTTTGTCAGCTTTATAAGTATTGCTAATTAAATAGTCTGTCCATTTAAGTAACGTTGTTATGCCATTAGCTTCTTTGTTTTTTAAATCTTTAAACAATTTTTTAAGCCTTGGGTCATTTTTACAACTTTCAGGCTGGGTAATTTTTTTAAGTTCATTGAACTCTTGCGGAAGATTGTAATGTTCTAAAGAAAGGCCGAGTTGTTTAGCTTCTGCAAGAATCCATTTTTCAAATTTTGGATGGCAAATAAAATAATGATGTTTCGAAGCGATTTTATGCCTATACAAAGTTACTCCGTGTTTTTCTACCAAAACATCAAATTCATTTTTATAGTGCACTTTCCTTTGATCTTTATCTAAAATCCCCACTGCAAAACAATCCGCTAGTTGTCCCTTCATTTTTGTTGTGACAGCTGGTGCTCCTCCTTGTTGGTTATAGCGTTTTTTAGGAGGTATCAATATTTCCATAAGAAGAGCATCAACATTCCCTTCTGGAAGAATATAATTGTCTCTTTCTCGATTGTCCTTAAAGCTTTCTGACATTATATCGACGTAAATCTTTCATAATTAAAGAAAACATCGATGCCGTAATTGTAAACTTCATCGAGTTCATCATCCGTCAAACGATAGACTACCGTCTCACCATTCTTAAAATCAGCCATGTAAAGAGCGACATCATCTCGCTGGTACTCTAAAAAATCATTTAACACATAAGGGCTATGCGTCGCGACGAAGAACTGGTTAGTCTCTGAATCAATGATGTCTTGGGTAATTTGCCTGATATAAGGCGGAAAGCAATGCGCTTCGGGTTCTTCGAAAAGTAAGATTGAGTTCTGGTTTGAGGCAATGGCGGCTTTGTAAAATACAACTCTTTGCAAAGTGTCGGCCATAGAGCTGTAAGGAATTAGAAAAATTTCGTCTTCACTTTTCTGCTTCATGAGTTTTAGTGATTGATTAACAATGTCAAAAACTAACTTGAGACCATAGCTTAAGAAAATATCTGATAAATCTTTTCTTAGTTCTTTATTGGCTTGAATAACGCCGAGTAAATTTACTCCAAAGGGCGGAATAAGATATGAAAGATTTTGTTTTTCTAGCGTTAGATTGGACTGAAATTTATAAAACTTGACATTAGAAAGTCCACTAAAGCCTGCTTCTTCAACAATGTTTAGCCCGTTATCAACATAGAAGAAGCTTTGGGTTGAATCTGTAAAAATGCTTATTTTTAGAGACTTATCGAAAAGCTTTAATGAATCACTTAAATTTTCCAGATTTGAGTCTAAATATTGAATGCGTAAGTTAGGTTCATCAATGTCATTATTAATGCTTAAAGTGATGTAATTTTGTATATCACCTTCAAAAAAAAGCTCAGGACTATTCTCAAATCGAACATATTGGTTAAGCTTTTTGTTTTTATTAAATCTACTATAGCCCAGCCCATATAACCCAATTGCCTCCAAAATATTCGACTTACCCACATTAGGCTTACCAATCAGCAAATTAATACGCTTACAGTCATTTAACGTGACATCTTTAAGCGATTTAAAATTAGTAATGCGAACGGTGTTAAAGAAGTGAGTCATAAGTGTTTTGGTATAAATGGTTAAGCCAATCGTTTCAATTCATTACAAGCATGATGTAATGAAGACGGGGCGTTGTCCGGTAAACCATTTAGGCAAATATCATGTTTTAAGCGATTGACTAATTTGCTGATGTCCTGATTTAGATACTGATTTTTATAGCTAATCAGTTTGCCAGAGCTGTCGGCTCTCGTTTCAATATGCTCAGCTTGTGTTTCAATGTAATAAAACCAAGATTCAATATTGCGTATAGGCACAAACAGCAAAATTTTTTCGTTATCCAATCGCGTAGGCTGATTTAATCTGGCTTTTTCACTATCTAATTTTTCGTCAAATTCCCTTAGCCTTTCTTGGATAGTTTTTTCATCAGCGTCAATCATGACTAACAGTATGATGTTTTCACTCGCAAAACGTCGGTAATCCTTAACGGCGGTGGGGTAGTGTTTTAAAACGCTAGCGTTGTTATGAGCAGATAACTTAATGATTCTTTTATTTTCTGCGCCTAAGGCTTTTGCATAACATCTTAGAAAATCAAATTGAGCCACATCTTCGCATAACACAGTTATTCGATAACCCTTAAGATTAATCGCCATAAATCCAGCCTATCTCAATGAGCTGGGCAAGCGATAAGCCACCCTCGTCTTGTTCTGTGATTTTTTCGTAGCGGGTGTGGTTATCTTTTCTCGAAAACCAATAACCAGAACCTGGCGCTAAGAAATTAATCAGGCTTGGATGATGAGAAATGAGTAAAACCTGTAGATTTCTTTCTATGCATTTGTCGCGCAATTCATTAAGCCAGGGTTGAATTTCGGGTAACGCTAAGAAATTTTCCGGTTCATCAATGCAAATTAATGAGTTCTCAGGAGTACAGTAAACTAAAGCATAGAGTGCAATTAAGGCCTTTTGCCCTTCTGATAGTTCATTAAAATCATAACCATTTGGTATGTTTTTAAAATCTACTACGAGTATTTTTCCGCGTCCGGCTAGCTCAATTCTGAAGTAGTCAAACCCAGGCAAAATATCCACAAGATTTTTTTCAAGCACAGAGACTTGCTTGCGGTATTTTTCGTTTAAATGGGCGAACCAATTGGCAAAATTAGAAAAGTCACTTTCGATAGTAGGGGTTGATTTTTCAATGACTGCGCTCATGCTGTACGGATTAATCCGTACAATAAAAAATTGTTTGCAAGTATGCCAAAAATGGGCTTAATTTGAGACCAGTAACAATGTCAGTGGCTACGCCTGAACGGAATAAAAATGGACGGCTATGATCTCGTAGCACTTCTTCTTTTACATCCAACAATATTTGGTTATTTAAAGACAACGTTTCTGCTACGATTTTTGCGTCGTCATTTGAATAAATACCTAAATTAAACGTCACTGCGTATTGATACAGCTCACCGTTTATCAGGACATCGGTTTCAATTTTAGAATGTACGGGTTCTCGTTGAAGCCAGCGGGTTTTGTCTGAATGGTTAAATACGGTGGCAATTTTTTTTTTCCTCTAGCACCATATCAATGATTTTTTTCAACACTTCAAAAACCGTAGATTTCCCCGACCCATTCCCTCCCAAAAACAAGCTAACATCCTGGTCAAAATGAATCTCAAAATTAACCAAGCACTTGTAATTATGGATGTACAGTCTTTTTAGCATAACAAGATAGCCTTTAGCTGCTTTGGCACATCGGGAAACCTAATGCCTCGCGCCGTGCATAATATGCTTCTGCGACTGCGCGCGATAAGGTGCGTACTCGTAAAATATAACGCTGGCGTTCGGTGACGGAAATGGCATGACGAGCATCGAGTAAGTTAAACGTATGCGAGGCTTTTAACACCATTTCATAAGCCGGTAAGGGCAGACCTAGCTCAATCAGTTTTTGGCATTCTTGTTCGTAAGTATCAAAACATTGGAATAAAAACGCTACGTTAGCGTGCTCAAAGTTAAACGCGGACATTTCGACTTCGTTTTGATGGAAAACATCGCCATAAGTGACCACGCCGTGTGGAGTTCGCGTCCACACTAAATCAAACACACTTTTAACGCCTTGTAAATACATCGCTAAACGCTCTAAGCCGTAAGTGATTTCGCCCGAAACGGGTCGGCATTCTAAACCGCCGACTTGTTGGAAATAAGTAAATTGGGTGACTTCCATGCCGTTTAACCACACTTCCCAGCCTAAGCCCCACGCGCCTAGGGTTGGCGATTCCCAATTATCTTCAACAAAACGTATATCGTGCTCTAATAAATCAAAACCTAGCCGCTCAAGCGAACCTAAATATAAGTCTTGAATGTTGTCAGGCGATGGTTTTAATAAGACTTGGTATTGATAATAGTGTTGTAGCCGGTTGGGATTTTCGCCATAACGACCATCGGTAGGGCGACGCGACGGTTGTACATAGGCCACGCTCCACGGTTCTGGCCCTATGGCGCGTAAAAAAGTGGCGGGGTGAAACGTGCCTGCACCCACTTCTTGATCTAAGGGTTGTAATAAAATACAGCCTTGTTCTGACCAATAAGCTTGTAAGGCAAGAATAAGTCCTTGGAAGGTCGATAAGTCGTAGTAAGTGTTAGTAGACACGGCAGTTGTTATATCGGTAAAAAGTGAATCGAAAATTATAACGTAGTTTAAACCGGTTGGCGTGGCAGTTTTTGCCCGGCAGCAATTCAGAGCATTATCAAAATCTAACATCATGAAATAATGGGCTTTTATTTTACGCACACTCGTTTCTCTTGCTCACCTAGAGTTAGCTAAAGCAAGTGGTCGTGTCTAATCGCCAAAATGCAGCAGGTTAGCTCGCACTGGCAGCAAGGATGCCGTTTTAAAGCATCTCAAGTTTTAATGCTGAGCTATACTTCAAGCGGTCAAGTTTTCGGTTTTGATATAGGTAGGGTGCGCTGTGCGCACCTTTAAAACATCATTAAAAATCAATGAAAAAGGTGCGCGCAGCGCACCCTACAGCAACACAAGATACCGAAAACTTTACCGTTCAGAGTATATATGTACGCGGCTAGATACTGTATTGCTGCAATCCGGCGAATTAAACATACTGACTCACCCAGCGCATAATTTCATTAGTCGTTAAAAGCCCTGATACGCGTCCGACTTCTTGCTCATTCTTAAAGACTAACAATGTCGGTGCGTCATCGACTTTATACAGGCCAGGTATCGCGCGTTCTTGATTCATGTTGACGCGAGTGACGCGCACCCACGGCTCTAAGTGAGAAGCGGCTTGTTGGTATGCAGTTTCCATCGTTTTGCACGTAGGGCAGTCTATTTTCCAAAACATAACGGCAATGGGAATATCGGTATGCGCTAAGATGAGATCGAAATTGCGTGAACTGAGTTTGAATGGGTGGCCAGTAAACATGGCCTGATGGCAGGCTGAACATTTAGGCCGTTGTGAGAGTTGACTATGGCTTATACGGTTAATATCAAGGCAGCGAGGGCAAACAATATGCATAAAAAGGCGATGAGGTCACAAGTGAACGGAAATAAGTTTAACGAAGTTCACAGGTTGGCGCGAGTGTCTATGTTATATTTTTGCGCGGTCACGTTTTTCGGATGCTTTGTCGATGGTGCTAAAAACCAAAACGTGACCGCATAACCACAAATGGCAAAGCTTAACTTATGGAATTAATGATAAATACCGGTAAGTTTGCGCTTGAATTCAGTCGAGATTTGTCTGGAGTCTAGTTTGTTTTTAACCACTCTAGGCGTAATCATCACAACAAGCTCAGTTCTATCATCGTCGTTTTGCGTTTGACCAAATAACGGCCCTATCCAAGGCATGCTGTGTAGCCAAGGTATACCCGATTGGTTATAGGTGCGACTTTCGGTTATTAAACCGCCTAATACGATGGTTTCGCCGTCTTGCACGGCAACCGAGCTTTCGATTTCTTTTTTGGCAATCGTGGCTGAATCAATACCGCTTATCGTCGTTTTTACTGGCGAGCTAACTGATTGGTTAATCAATAAAATTACCATACCGTTGGCATTCACTCTGGGAGTAACTTCCAGCTTAACTCCAGTATCTTTATATTGTATCGAGTTGCTGGCGACTAGATTATTAGTCGATGAAGACGTCACACCCGTTAAACTACTCGACAAAATGGGAATTTGATCACCTACTTCGATAGTGGCTTCTTGATTATTTAATACCATCAGTGACGGTGATGAAATAACATTTAGATTGTTTTTCGCAGCTTCGGAAGTAAGCAAGGCATTGACAATACCTGAGTTATAAATAGCGCTTAAGCCGCCGGTTGCAAAAGCAGCAGCACCCTTGCTGACAACATTCTTTAATTCAGCCGCGCTGAGATTACTGCTAGCGCTAGAGTCTTTATGGTCCAAATACCACTGTATGCCATATTGCAAATCATCTTTTAAGTCTACTGAGACAATCTTGGCTTCGATTAATACTTGCAGCGGCAAAAATATCGAGTTGTTTAATTACCGGCAGAATAATGTCATATTCTCTAGGCGTGGCGACAATGATTAACGCATTATTGGCTTTGTCAGAGATAATTTTCACATCTTCGATATTAGCGACTGTGGCTGTACCGCCGCTACTACGGCTGCTGCTTGAGCGGCTACGGCTGCTGCGTTTACTGCTTAATGACGATGAGCTGCTAGAGGATGAAGATTTAGTGTCACTGCTGCTATTGCTATCGCCTGCCGGTTTGTTACTGATTTCTGAGGCTTTTTTTCCGGCTGCGACTTTGGCGGATTTATCGCTAGGTGCTGCACCGGTAAAGATTTCGTTTAGTGTATCGGCTAGTTCTTCGGCGTCGGCATGTTGCACTTTGTAGACGTTAACACCACCGCCGCCCGTATTGGCTTTATCTAGGCGGGCTATCCAATTTTCTATGTCGTGCAAATAACGGGTTTGATGAGTGATAGCCATAATCGCATTCATACGCTCTATCGGTATAAACCGAAAAAATTCATTTTCATCGTCTTTACCGCCTTTACTGCTAAATACTTCTTCTAACTCTTTAATAATCGTTTCGGGTTCGGTGTGGGTGAGGGGAAATAAACCAAATGACCGGCCTTTTAAGACATCTATGTCGAAGGTGCTAACCATATCCATGACCCTAGCCATTTCGTCGGGGGTACCCGAGGCGATTAAAATGTTACGCGTACCATCGACTTGCAAAATCGTTTTTTCTTGCACTAAGGGTTTAATCAGCTCAACCAAGTCGGTTACTGAGACGTTTTTAATCGGAATGACGCGGGTTTGATAGCCTGGCGCACTGCTGCCGGTGGAGATTTCTGAGGTATATAACGCGTCAGCGGCCGGTTCGATATGGTAAATTTTACCGTCTTTAACCAGTGCGGCGTTATTCATGCGTAACACCATTTCTAATGTAGGCAATAACTCATCTTTAGTGAGTGGTTGTGTGGTGTTAAGCGTGACTTTACCAGCGACTTTAGGGCTTAGCACATAGTTTAAGCCTAAAATATCGCTTAGCACGGCTTTGGCAACTTCGCCTAAGTCAGCGTCATCGAAATTTAGGTTATAAGTGCCTTTTTCATTACTAGTTTGCTTGTGACTAGGCGCAGTCGGAACAAAAACGCTCGTTACCCGGATACAATTCGACTTTTTGTTTAAGCGTTTCGCTGGCATTTGGCTTTTTTTGTAAATCTTTATAAAACTGCTCAGTTTTGGCTTCGGCGCGCGGATTGGTCGGCGGATTTAGCGGTTCTAGCTCAGCGCGTTTGGGTCCCATGTAGTGGCAACTGGATAACGCCAAACCCATTGTAATAATGCATGACGCTGAAGTTAAATATTTAAAATTGTTCATTATCATTGTTCTCAAAAGATTCGTCTGCTGATTCTGGGTCAAATTCCTGTTCAATTTCAGGTGTTGGAATAGGGGCATCAGGTGGTTCTGCTCCGTCAGGTCTACCTTCTTGCAGGGCTTCCTCGCCTGGCTGACGTGGTCTATTTGCTCTTGGCAAATTAGCTTTTTTCTGCGCGAGTTGCTTCGGTTTAGGTTTGCGTAAGTCCAAGATTTTTTCGATACCTTCTTGGGTTAATTTCATTTTTTCTTTAGTAAGCTCAGTGATTTTCCAACCATCTAAGTCATCGCCAACCTTGAGCTTACGAAAGTTATCTTTAGGGACTTTAGTTGTGGTTCTGGCCACAAGCGCAACCAGTTGTTTGTTTGCGGTAAATACGCCATCTAATTGCCAGTCGAATTTAGCATTAACGGTGCTAGCTTGGGTTTGCGTGGCTGCTGTTTCAGGTACCGGCTTGCGTCCTTCTACGAATAGTGGTCGTGTCACCATGTCGTCGAAACTGTCTTCGCTTTGTTTGGTTAAATCAAGGCTTAGGTATTTCGCTGGAAGTGGTTTTTTTATCGGTAACAGCGTGGTTATTGAGTAATGCTTGCTCGGCAAACCTCGCATACACTAGCTCTCCGATAATGATTAATAACAGCAAAGCGCATACAGCGCCTAGCGCGATAATGGCTTTTGTCTTCATTCGCTGGGTTTTCTCATAAAGCTAATGGCTTGAAAATTGACGTTTAAGTCGTTACTAGGCTCGATTTTATGGGTATTAGGATTGCGTTTGCCGCGCATCGGGCGAATATCGATTTGATCAATGATAATAAGCGGTGTCGAGGTTTCGATTTTATAGAGTATCGAGCGCAGCTCTTCGCTGTTACCGGTCATACGAACCCGAACTGTAATGCGGTTAAAATCGTCTTTGCTATTAACCGGTAAGGCTTGGGTACTGCTTAATTCGCCACCAGCATCAACAATGGTTTTTTTTATGAAGTTTTGCATTTCTGCCGATGCTAAGGCATCAGTCTCTTGACTATTAAAATAGCCTTGTTCCTCGTGTTGCTGTTTAATGCTATCAATTTCAGCTAATACCGTGTCTTTTTTAGCTAAGATGCGTTCATATTGTTGCAGCTTAAATAACAGCGAATCTTTGGTTTCTGCTAACGCCATGCTTTTAGAAATTACCGGTACGATGATAAGTAACGCAATGATAGCAACGACCAGCAAAAACAAGCCTAGCGCTATCCAGCGCTGTGGTGGCATCGTCGGTAAGGCGAGCTTAGTTTTCAGTGCTGGCATGGTCTTCTGTTCCTGCTTGTGCTGTCGTATCAACGGTGATTTGGAAGCGTTCTAATTTGGTGACGTTTATTTTGCGTTACGGGTGAGACAAAACGTGCTTTGGAGAACATCTCGGTTTCTTCTAATACACCGATAAGCGTTGATGCCGAGGGCGATTCGCCTTGAATTTGTAGATGTTTATCGGAGTATTGCAAATACGATAACCAGGTGTCGTCTTTAATAACAGCGCTTAATGTATTGAGCATCTCAACGACTTTAGGGGAGGCATTTTTCTCGTCTATGAGTTTTTGGCTTTCATTAACCACTGCATCAATTTCAGATTCTAAGGCTTTGATTTTTTTTGCATCCTTTTCGATTAATTTGATTTTATCGCCGAGTGCGGTAACAGTCTGATATTGCAACCAAACAGGTAAAATCAATGCGGTTAAGCTTAAAACAATTATGCTAGCAATCAATGACGCATGAATAAGCTTGGGTGTTTTTGAGCTTTTTTGTTGTAACCAGTCGGGTAGTAAATTATAGCCGTCTTCAAGCGTATGTAAGTGGTTGGGCGTATTTTGATAATCGGCGATTTGTGGCGCTAGCCCCAGCGCTTTACAGTCTTCATATAAGCCATCTAACACTTCTCGCGGCGTTAATATCAGTAACGCTTTAAGTTGCTCTTGGTCGTGTTGGCTATTGTTATCTTGGATGACGGCAAAATAGACTTGTTCGGGTGTAAACGGTGTATAGCGGTCTAATTCATAGGCGACTACTTGGGTTAAATTTTCTTTAGCCGCTATGGGTAAGTTTAGCGCTTTGCTAATGGCTTCGCGCTCCGATAAGCGTAATATAATGGGGGCTTTACCAAGGCGAGGGTCGTTGGCTAGTTGTTGCTTGGCCTGTTCTATACTGGCCTCGCGTCGCTCTACGTTTGCAATGAGTTCGCCTTCATAGTGACCCTCTTCTTCGGTATTCAGCAAAACATCATGCTAAAATAGCGAATCGCTAGCCCCGCTGGTGTCGAATGAATAACAATAACGCCTTGGTTATCGCTGATTAAACGTTTGATAGGTTTAGGCACTAATAAGCACAGTTCTCTACGCCACCAGCGCAAGAACGTCTTAAAATCCATATCAAGATTAGTGTTTAGGTTCATCATATTCAGGAATTAATAAATCGCTGATGGCGCTTGCGCCTAAGGTTTCGGCAAATAAAGAGTCTTCATTAATCGCATTACGTTGCCATTCTAAGACCCGATATAATTGACCGCTATTAGCTTCGGGACCTGTGGCAATAACGGCATGAATCATTGCAGTAGAGCCGTCATCTAACTGTGCTTCGGCAATAATCGTTAGGGTTTGATTACCCGCAGCCGAGTTTGTTTGGCTGTTATTGGTTTGAGTTCCCCCATTAAAAGGCAGCGGTGGTGGCGGTAAGCCTTGGTTAATATTGTCTGTACGTTCTTTAAAATAAGTGTCTAGCATGTCTTCATCGATGTCGGGCAATACCCGTAAGACTTCTTTAGTGGCCAGCCCGGCATTAACATTCGCTTGGCCAGAGTAAACTGTAATTAACGGTGTTAGCCATTGGTATAATTCAGGCGTCATGCCTAAAACTAGTTGTAATTCACCTAAAGTTTGAAAGGGTTTATTTCTAGGCTTATATTTTAAACCGGCATCTTTGTATTCGTCGGCTTCAGCGCCATCGATATTGAGTAAATCATCTTCATCACGCCAATCCATAATGGCGCTGACAATTTTAGTTTGTTCGTGTTCGTCTTGTATCGGTGAATGTGCTAGCAATGCCGCGAGTAGTTTTTGCTCAGCTTTATTAATGTCGATTTTACCGTTTTCAGAAATCATGCGAATCCTGACTTCTGCATCGTCTTTATTCAGTAAAGACGCATCGGTAATTTGATAAACACTGCCGTCGCGCGCCAACGTTTTTTTTTCATCGGGATTTAACAGCATGAGGCTGGCGATAGTGAGACCTGTTTCAGCTAAGGAATGAGCTTCGGCGCTGTTTTTAACACTGGCAATCACTGCCGATTCGCGCTTGATATTAAGAGCAAAGCTACCGGCCATGATGGTTAATAAACTCAATACCCAAAGCGCTAGCACTAAGGCAAAACCTTGTTGCTGTGTGCTGAGCCGGGTTAGCGTAATCACGTGAGGCTGCATTATTATTGCTCCTCCTCTGAGGGGTCTTCTTCTAGGCCACCTGCGTCACTATCATCTTCACTGCTGTCTTCATCGCTGTTTTCTTCGCTCAATGCGGTGCCATTGTTGTTTGCGGCAATTTTTAGCGCTATCACCATGTCAGGCCAGTATAGGCCGTTTTCTTTGGCGAGGCTGATTTTGATTAACTGCGGTTGCGTGTCTTTATCTAACCATTCAGTTTGCCAGCTTAAATCGCCTTCTTGATCGGCGCCAAAAATAACTCAGTTCAAAGTGGGCAACATGTTTGATGAGTGTGACTTGTTCTTTCGATAAGGTTTCATTATCGCGGCTTGGAAAAAATGGTGTGACGGTGACTTCTATTAAGCTAGGTGTTTGTTCGATGGCATCGGGGTCGGCTTTCAATTCAATCGTAAATAATTGTAAGCCACCGCGTTCGGCACTGGCTGGAAATTCGCCAATAAATTGTAAGGCTTGACTGCGGCCTTGAAAACCAAAGGTTCTTTTTCCGGGTTCGGTAAAGTCATCCCATATAGGCTTAGCTGACGCTAAATGCTGCTGAAAAAAGTTATAAACGACAGCGACTTCATTGACTTCGGCGATTTTAGATTCCCCTTTATCCCAACTTTCTGCCGACGTGCGTAAGGTGCTAAATAACAATAACACCATGACGCTTAACAGTGTCATGGCAATTAACACTTCCATTAAGGTAAAACCATTTGCAGGTCGGCAAGTTAATCGCGGGGATGTCATGCCGATTCTTCTGTACCAAGTTTTAACGTTGATAATTCTAATTGTCGCTCGCCGTCGCCGCCGTCACTCCAGCTCACTGTGACTACGACTTGATACATTAATAGCTTGAGCTGTTTTATATCGACTAAATTAGGGTCAGGTAAATACGGAGTAATCAAAATTCGCCAATGGTAGCGTTCGTTTTCATCTCCTGAGGTTTCACCGGGTTGTATGCGCGTGGCAACACCGACTTGCGTCATCAGAGACTCGGCAATTTGTACCGCAGTGGTATATTCTTCGGCAACGATAGCCGTATTGGTACCGGCAGAAAAAATCTTTAATAAAATCGTTAATGATATGGCTAAAATCGCGAAGGCGATTAGGATTTCCAATAAAGAAAATCCTTGTTGTTTACTGTTCGTCTGCATCGAAATTATCATTGAGTTCAACGCCGCCTGTTAGCCAATTGATGTCTATTTGCTGCTTGGTATTATTTCTTGTCAGGGTGACTCGACCGCCGGTAGACGAGCCATCCCCGTAAAAGCGAATACTGCCTTGGTTTTGTCCGGTTAATTCACTCTGTGCTGTGACTATGGTTAAGCTAATGTCATCAGGTATGTTATAGACGCGTTCGCGATTGCTTAATGTATAGGTGTTTTCTTCTAAATCGAAATCGACGGTTATTTGTTGATGTGCCATTAACGCTTGCCCGCGCGCGTAACGAAAGGCGGAGATAATATCGCGCGCGGCTGCTTTCAATTCAGCAGTATCATTGCCAGAGGAAATGCTAATGCTAATAGCTGAAAATCCTATGATGATAATGACTAAGACGACTAATAATTCAATTAGCGTAAAGCCTTGTTGTTTAGCCCGTGTCATCATAAGACGCTTTCAGCTTATTCCCAGCTAACTAAGTCTTGATCTTCGCCTTCGCCGCCTTCTTTGCCGTCAGCGCCTAGCGAAAATAAGTCAAATTTGCCGTGCTCTCCGGGTGATACATAATGGTATTCTTGTTGCCAAGGGTCTAAAGGCACTTTGGTTTTTTGTAAATAAGGGCCGTTCCAACGTTTTGCGCTATCTGGGGCTTCTACCAAGGCGTTTAGGCCTTCTTCAGTGCTGGGATAATGACCAACATCAAGTTTATACATGTCTAGTGTTGCTGCTAAGTCTTCAATTTGCACTTTGGCCGCTTTGGTTTTTGATTCGCCCATGTGTTTCATGACTTGTGGGCCGACGATACCGGCTAACATTGCAATAATGCCTAAGACCACTAATAATTCGAGTAAGGTAAAACCTGCTTGTGTTTGTTTTTTAATGAATTTCATTGTTGTTTCCATAGTTTTGTAAAGATTAACTAAAAGGCTAAATCGTTAACGCTTAAAATCGCCAACAAGATGGATACGATAATACCTGCGATGACTAAACCCAAGGTAATAATTAACGCCGGTTCTAATAACGCTAGCATTCGCGAAATAGCTACTCTAAGTTGTTTATCATAAATGGTTGCCACTCTAAGTAACATCTCTTCCAGACGTCCGGTTTCTTCGCCCATTTTTATCATTTGCATCGCCATTTTCGGAAATAAACCCTTCTCCAATAGCACGTCCGACATGTGTCGACCTTGCTTTAATTGCTCTTCAGTATCGGCAATTGCAGCGGCAACGACAAGATTATCGACTGTTTCGCGCACAATGACTAACGCCGAAATGATAGACACGCCATTACCCAATAGCGTACCCAAGGTTCGGCTAATATTGGCCGTTTCTTTATTCAACAAAATTTGACCGAATAAAGGCAGTTTTAAAAAAACGCCCGTCCCAGATTTTTTTCCGGATTGGGTCGGCAAGCTGGTATTTCATATAGCTAGAAATACCGACAATGAATAATAGCAATACCCACCAGTAGCTTTGTAACCATTCGGCTGCTGCAACCACGATTTGCGTTGATACCGGCAAAGCTTTACCGGCGCTGGCAAACATTTCCGAGAATTGCGGTACGACAAACGTCAGCATGATAAATACGGATACCAGCGACATGCCTAGCAAAATCGAAGGATAAATCAGTGCGGTACTGACGGTATCTTTTAATTCTTGCGAACTTTCTAAATATTCAGATAAGCGTGATAGCACTTCACCTAAACCACCACCGGCTTCACCGGCGCGTATCATGTTTAAATAAAATTTAGTAAACACGCCTGCTTGTAATTCCAACGCATCGGCGAGGGATGAGCCGCTTTTGACTTTTTTCTAACACTTTAGCGATTAATTTCGTTAAGCGCTCGTTGTCTTCGGTTAACTCCATTAACACTAATAACGATTTATCCAGAGGTAACCCGGAGTCTAATAACGTGGCGAGTTCTGAGGTAAATAAGCCAATTTCTTTTTGCGTTAATCGGTTTTGGTTATTACTCGATAAGCTAAACAATGACTTCGCACGTGCACTCGTCACTTTGATAGGGATATAACCTTCGCTTTGTAAGGCTTTGATAAGCTGGGTTTCATCGCCAGCTTCTCTTACGCCTTCTTCAGTTTCGCCTGCTGTGTTAACCGCTTTGTAGGAATATAACGCCATATTATTCTGAGGTGACTCGCATGACTTCTTCTAAGGTAGTTGAGCCTTCTATGACCTTGGTTAAACCATTTTCAAACAAGGTTTGCATCCCTTCGGCGATGGCTAATTTTTCAATCGCGCCGGCTTCTTCATGCGCCATAATGAGTTTACGGATAGGGTCGGTCATTGGTAAAAACTCGATAATCGCCATACGACCACGATACCCGGTGTTATTACAGGCTGGGCAGCCTTGCGCTTGCTGTAACACAATGTCGCCGTCAGGGACAAAGCGTCGTAATCTTAGTTCATTAATTAATTGCTCGCTGGCCGGTTGGCTTTGTTTACAAACTCCGCATAACTTTCTAACTAAGCGTTGCGCTAAAATGCCATTAACGGTGGACGTTAATAAATACTCTTCTAAACCCATGTCTAATAGCCGTGTCACGCCACCGGCAGCATCGTTAGTATGCAAGGTCGATAACACTAAATGTCCAGTGAGTGCAGATTGCACGGCGATTCTGGCGGTTTCTAAGTCACGCATCTCACCAATCATAATGACATCAGGGTCTTGCCTAACAATGGAGCGTAAAGCGGCAGAAAAGGTTAAACCGATTTGGGGTTTAGCTTGAATCTGATTAATACCTTCCATTTGATATTCGACCGGGTCTTCGACGGTGAGAATTTTGCGTGAAGACGTGTTTAAGCGTTTTAATGCCGCGTACATGGTCGTTGATTTACCGCTACCGGTAGGGCCTGTAATAAGGATAATGCCATGCGGTAAGGCCAATATGTCTAAAAAGCGTTGTAAATGCATACCGGCAAAGCTAGGGCTGCAAAGTCTAATACGGTATTTTCTTTATCTAATAAACGAATAACCACGCTTTCGCCGTACATTGTGGGAATGGTTGACACCCGCAAATCCAATTCTTTGCCTAACATCTGCACTTTAATCCGGCCATCTTGCGGTAGACGACGTTCGGCGATATTAAGCTTGGCCATGATTTTTATCCGCGAAATAACCGCAGCTGTTGATTTAACAGGCGGCGCGTCGATTTCCTGTAATACGCCGTCTATGCGTAGACGTACCTTTAAGGATTGTTCAAATGGCTCGATATGAATATCTGATGCTTTTGTCTCTATCGCACGCTGCATAATGAGGTTAACCATCTTAATGACTGGTGCTTCGCTAGCTAAGTCTTTTAAATGCTCTAAGTCTTCCTCACCGGCATCGTCCATCGACAAATTATCGACGATTTGATCCATTTGCGAACGACCTTCGCCGTATTGTACTTCTAGGGCGGTATCGATTTCAGAGAGCAGACCGACTTTAGCAATAATGGTTTTGCCGGTCGCTAGTTTTAACGCGTCTAAGACAAATTGGTCTTCAGGATCCATCATCGTGACGCTAATTTCGTTATCGTGCTGGGCTAACCCGATGATATGGAATTGTTTTAAAAAGCGTAGTGAGATGGATTGTGGCAGTTGCGGTTCTAGCGGATATTGATCTGAGGTGATTCTTTCATAGTGGCCTGATTCGACAAAAGCATCGGCAACATCACTTTCCGAGCACAGACCTAATTTAACGAGTAAATGCGGTAAATTTTCGCCCATTGAGCCTTTTTTTTACCCGTTCGACTTTTTTTTTAATTCCGAAGCTGAGAGTTTACCCTTGTCTTGCAAGGTCTTAAGCAGTAATTCGTAGGCCATTATCAGTGTTATCTGCGAGTGTCGTAAGTTCGGTTGGGTGGGTTACCTGTTTGTTGTTGGATTCTATCATAAAAAAGCGATTAAAACGGTTGCAGCATGCTATCCTTATCAGCGCTCATTAAAAATTGGGATTACCAACGTAAAGCGGTACAGAGATGTGGTCTGTTACGCCTTGGACGACCCGGAATCTACCCGAATCGTTCCCGCTCTGGCGTGGGAATGCAGCTCGCGACGCTCCAGCGTTGCGTGGTGAAGGGCCGCTGGAGCGGCCAAGGCGGCATTCCCACGCCAGAGCGTGGGAACGATCAAAAGTAAGGCGGGACACGGCATTGTCCCGTCTAAAGTGCATAGCCAAAACAAAGTGCTCTACACACGTTTTATAATCTATTGAAAATAAAAGGTTAGTAACTTGTGTAGAGTCTGAGTTTAGCAGGAACGCTCTGATTTAACATCGTCGTCGAAGTCGTCGATAGCTTCGTTTTGACGGGTCAGAGCATACCAGTCGAAATGTCGAGTCGTTAGCATTAATACCGATAATAAGGCAAATGTGAGCAGGCTACCCATTAACAATGCATTATTTTCGGATTGTAAAATCACATACAACACGGCGTATAACACCGCCAAACTAACGCCTAATAACAAGCCGAGTTTCACGCTTTTTAAAATCGCGCCAAAATAGCAAGTTAATAGCAAGGTACACGCGCTAGCGCCAATACCATACGCATACTTGAACGCAACTTGTTCAGACCAGGCGATGAGCAAGAGGTAAAACATTAATAAAGCCATGCCGACTAACGTGTATTGCACAGGGTGTATGCGTAGCTTTTTTAATAATTCAAATAAGATTAGCGCAGTGAATGTTAATACGATAAATAATTCAGCATATTTCACACATCGCTCGGCTTGCTGATAAATATCAACCGGTTGGACTAGTTCAAAACCGACTGACGCGCTTAGCAGGTTAGCGCAACTGCTGGTTTCACAGTCTGCTATGATCGTTTCAGTATTAAAAGAAAACGATGATGAACGCCAAGTTGCTTGAAATCCTTGTGCTTGAATATCATGGCTGACCGGTAGTATTGTGCCAATAAAGCTAGGATGCGGCCAATCGGCCGAGGCTTTAATCTCAGCATTTTGCGCTAACGGTGCGAATTTCAATGCTTTCATGCCAAATAAGTCGAGTTCGAAACTAAATACCAGCTTTGTAGCTTCAGCGGTACTCGGCATAGGCAATTTAACATGCATCCCTTGTTCTAAATCTTTAAGCCCGGCTGAAGGTTGAAACGGTAGAGTTTGGTCTTGCCATTTTAGTTCACCGGGTGAATTTATCCCGCGTTGATCTTGCACGGCGAGCGTTAGGATAGGCGTACCCCATTGAATCGTTTTGTCTTTGTATTTTTGGCTTTCATCCAATATGGCTTGGCTGTTGAATTCGCCATTTAAGCGAATATGACTGCTATAAACCGGAATGCCATAAATGCCTCGGTAGCGAATATCATGTTTAACTTCAGTATTAATCGTTAACTGGCTAGGGCTAATGATTAATTTTTCGTAATCAACGACTTCTTTGACGACGGACACCACTTTTTGGCTGCTGGTGTCGGTGATGGTTTCTACGCGGTTGTAAATAAGCTTGTAAGGTAATACTAACAACGGCGCTGCTACAGTTTGCTCACCCGGCCAGCTTTGTTCAATCGCGTTATACGCTTGCTGCCTAAAATATTGGCGTTCGGAGACCAAGCCAGAGATAAAAGACTTGGCGACTAATAAGGCGAATATCAGCGCCAGAATGGCGATGAGCTTAAGGTAAAATCGGTATTTCATAACAAATCTCCTAAGTAAGTAGAGTAGCTACTTTACTAAGCTGTTATGCAAATGCCGTGGTGAAGATTTGGAAATGTTGTTATGAAATGTGGAGGATTTGTGCAGAGAGGGTAGAGGTTTTCATCGATTAACGTGCAAGGTAAAAATGCTATGCGTTATAACCGTAGAAACGCTGAACAGAGGTTGCCGTGCAAGGTCTGCACAGGCAACGCTCCGGTTTCAGACAAATCTATAGTCGTCCCATTTAAATACATGCGCCAACGTATTTCATATTCAGGGTTTTGTCATAGCGTTTGCATACAACATCGTTTTGGCTTCTAAGCGTTAAATTGACGTAAATATGACCGGGTAGATTATGCTTAGTCGCATTTGCTGCCGGAATAATCGCGTCTAATAAGCTAGTCTCAGCTGTTTTTGTTGATTCAATACTATCTTCAGTAACAGCAATCGCTACATTATATAGCTGCTTTAACGCCGTTTGATTGATTGGGGTATCATCGCTTATAACGCTTGTTTCATTAGCTTGTGGGTGGTTAACGACAAGGCGGCCATCGGCAAGCACACGCATATCGACTAAATCATTTTTTTCTGTTAATGCGCTCGCAGGCAAAGTAATCGTTGGTTTAGGCGAGTTGATTAATAAAAAACCGATTACTAACACTAAGACAAGCTCGATAATAATATGGTGCTTAGATGAGATGCAGTTGGTTAATGTCGTGATGTTCATAGTTCCTCCTTCCTTCTTTTGTTGTTAGCGATTAAATAGCCAGTTTTATTTGAGTAAACAAGGTAGTTTCTGGGGCAAAATAGTTTTCATTGGTATTGCTGAGGCTGGAGTTGATGTCTTGATATAAAAAATGACTATTAAATAAGTTTTTTACGCCAAAACTCAACATACCATAGCGACGTGGTAAGCGATAATTCAGGTTTAAATCAACTAAATAAAACTCACTATCTCCCGGTGCTAAACCGCCTCCGAGTACAAATTTACCGAATTGTTTAACATAGGTTTGTCTTAGCATTAACCCAAAACCGGATGGATGCAGTACATGTAAGGTGATTGGTAGCCAATGAGTTGTTACGCCATAATTGATTTTGCCGTTAGTAAATGATTGGTAATCTTGGCGATTGAATTGCTCGTAGAAATATTCGGCACTTAGAGCTATTACGTCATTAGGTGTGAGATACAGATAGGCTTTGCCGACATGCTCTTGCCAAGCTAGGGGCGTTGATATGCCGCGTGGTACATCTAGCTCGCGTTCACTGTATTCAATGCCGCCAGCGATATTTTTGTTAAATCGATAGTCGAAACCAGCGCCATAGCGCCAAGCTATCGTGCCATTATCATCATCAAAGAATTGATTAAACCCAGCGACTTGTGTTGGTTCAAGCGTTTGATTTGCAGTACGAGTGATATTGAGAGTACGGAAAGCAGCTGCGCGTATAGTCGCGTTAGGTAATGGTTTCCAAACTATGCCGAATTTCGGGTTAACGGGTTGTCTTACAAGGTCTCCTGGGATTAGTTGAACCCCGTTGCCTTCATCTTCATTTTTTTCGTGATTTACCTGCCAATAGTCGTAGCTTAAACCTAATGTTATAGCTAAATGGCTAGCTTGTTGCAGAGTTGAATAAAGATAAAAGTTGGCACGCGTAGCATCAGGTCTATCAGGTGGCGGATTGTCAAAAGTTAAGCCTAAAAGTGATAACTTGTCGTTTCTCGTAATCGATTCATCGATATAGCCAGCGCCTGTGACTATGTTAATAGTTTCGCCCTGATAAATGTGTTGTAACTCCGAGATGCTGCCGTCTCTTGCTTGACTTGATGCTCTTTCAATATCGCCAAATAACAAGTCATTTTCTGTGCTATCTACACTTTGATAAATAAACGAGCCTAATAAAGATGAGGCAGTGTTAAACGCATAACGCCCGCCTAAGCGATATGATGTAATGTCGGTATGCTCTTGATAAAAAGACGAAAAATTTTCCGGAAAAAAAAAAGGTATCGATAAGTCGCCGTTGTCTCGTGTTTCATAGCGATATTCAAATTGTAAATTGAGCGAATCGCTGATAT
>NZ_LAJX01000097.1 GCF_000963695.1 Methylocucumis oryzae | reverse complement strand
ATGAAATTAACAACCCGATTATTTTCCGTTCGCCCTTGCATTTGCAATGGATTCTTTTTCGATTGGCCTTCAACTAAAACGGTTTGTACGGTATCTACCATGCTTGCTGAAATGTTCGCAGCTAAAGTCTCGATACGGTGTTGCAATTGTTCTAAACGCTGTTTTTTTACTGCCATAGGCACGTCATCAGGTAAATCAGCTGCAGGCGTGCCGGGGCGTTGGCTATAAATAAAACTAAACGAATGGTCAAAACCAATTTCATCAATTAATGCTAGCGTATCGGCAAATTCAGCATCGGTTTCACCGGGAAAACCGACAATAAAGTCTGATGATAAGCTAATAGTAGGTCGCACGGCTTTAAGTTTTGCAATGGTTGCAATATAGTCGTCACGTTTATGGCCGCGTTTCATGCGTTGCAAAATGGTGTTACTGCCGCTTTGCACCGGTAAATGTAGGTGATTGACTAATTGAGGGATTTCGGCAAATGCATCGATTAAATTATCGGTGAATTCAATTGGATGTGAGGTGGTAAAACGAATCCGGCCTATGCCTTTTATTGCGGCAACATAGTGTAATAACAACGCAAAATCAGCGATGTCGCCATCTTTCATTAAGCCACGATAGGCGTTGACATTTTGACCTAACAGATTGACTTCTTTAACACCTTGTTCGGCCAGGGCGGTAATTTCAGCAAGCACGTCTGCTAATGGACGGCTAATTTCTTCGCCTCGGGTATAAGGTACGACACAAAAACTGCAATACTTGCTACAACCTTCCATCACTGAGACAAAGGCTTTTGGCCCTTCGGCGCGGGGTTCGGGTAACGCGTCGAATTTCTCAATTTCAGGAAACGAAATGTCGATAACCGGTTTCTTTTTGGCACGGGCTTGATCGAGTAGCTGAGGCAGTCTGTGCAAGGTTTGTGGGCCAAACACAATATCAACAAACGGGGCGCGTTTTTGTAAATCTGCGCCTTCTTGGCTAGCTACGCAGCCACCGACGCCGATGATGACATCAGGACGCAAGTCTTTAATTAAACGCCATTGACCTAAGGCCGAAAAGACTTTTTCTTGGGCTTTTTCTCGAATAGAACAGGTGTTGAGTAACAATACATCGGCTTGTTTGGGGTCATCGATTAATTCAAATCCATGAGAGGCATGTAACACATCGCGCATTTTGCCTGAATCGTACTCGTTCATCTGGCAGCCATTGGTTTGAATATACAGTTTTTGAGTCATTTTTTAGTTTGTATTCCTCGAAGGTACAGGGATAAAACAGGCAACTATGCACGATAGATTACCCGTCATAAAGTATTAGCGGATATTATAACCTGAACCACGCCTGAACCAACAAGGGCAGGATTGAATTCTAACGTTGAATTGCTAACTTTTTGATAAATAAGATAACGTGAGGAAACGAGGAATAGGTAATGCTTGCCGTAAGCTTAGAAACTTACGGCGTCGATAGGGGATTTTTTTAAAGCCGTTAAAAACAATTGCCACACTGTCTTTTTAGCGTTGGCATTAAGACAGCGGAAGTCAACCGCATGGACGTAGCCGTGTGAAATTAATGATTCTAATACCTCACGCGAAATAGCAATATGAACGAGTTGATTATCCATTAGCGCATACCAGGTCAAGATGAATGTGTCTTAAATGATAATGATTCTTATTTAAATGTCAAGATAAGTACCGATCAAGCAATAAAATCATTAAAATCAATGGAATATTTAGCTGCCAACGTAAGGCAGGACAGGGTATTCAGGGAGCAGGACGCCGTAAATACATCCCTGTAGGCTTGGCGGCAGCATCCCTGCTGCCAACACCTGCACCCTAAATACCCTGTCCCTGCTAAAGTGTGTAGCCGAATATTTTTATAGGTATTCATCGTTCCCACGCTCTAGCGTGGGGAGCGTAGCCAGGACGCTCTGTGTTCGGTTGCGCACCGCCGGAGCGGTTGCAGAGCATTCCCACGCAAAGCGTGGGAACGATGAACGTAACGCTGCTCTTCCATACATCGCCATAATTAGCCTCTTTTTAACACCAACTTACTCAACGCCGGTAATATCACAAACGTACTGGTCATAATCCAAAAAATGCCTATGGTAATGACGACGCCCATGCTGGCTATGCCTTGATGTGGTGAAAACGCTAGACCGGCAAAGCTTGAGCTTGTGGTTAATGCGCCGTAAAACATGGCGCGTGCCGTACTGGATTGGTAGATGTTTTGTTTTTCCGATAACGACGCTCTGAGTTTTTCTACCATGTGAATACCGTTATCGACACCAAAACCTAATAATAATGGCAATGCGATGATATTAGCGAAGTTAACCGGCGTATGGGTGAGTACCGTGCTCGCCATCGTTAACACACCGGCTAGTAATAAAGGCGTCATGATTAATAAGGTGTCGGTAAGGTTACGGCGAATCGCGTATAACACGATTGCAATGGTGATAATGGCAATGGCAATAGCTTGTTCAAAGGCTTTAACGACGGCTTGCATGGATTCCCAATACAATACCGGTAAATCCGTTGCATCGGGAGCGATGGTTTGCACATCGGTAATGAAGCGCTCTAATTCACTTAATTCATTTAAATCGCGTTTTGGATAAATTTGAATGCGATATTGACCATCTTTGCTTAACCAGCGCTCTTTAAGGTCCACCGGTAAATCGTTTAACGTTACGGTATCGGCATTTAAACCGATTAATAAGTCATTCATTACGCTAGGCAAAGTGCCAATCACCGTGGTTTGCATGGTTTCCATGAACACATGGCGGCTGGTTTGTTGACGGTTGTTGAGCTCCAACAATAAACCTTGTAGTTCTGTTTTAAATTGGTTGAGAACAGCGATTTCTTTGGCATTGATTTTACCCGGCAAAACCGTATCTAGCGTAGTTAGCAAATGCTCAATACCGAGAACCGGATTCGGGTCATCGCTTAAGACGGGGAACTTAGTGGTATTTAAGCCTAATGTTAAGCTCATTTGCTCAATAATCGCGAGTTTGTCGTCTTGGTCTTCGGGAATAAAATCGTATAAGCTCACGGTTTTTTCAACCGTAGGCAGGGCTTCTAATTGCTGTTGCAGTGTTTTAACCTTAGCCTCGCTATCGACTAGTACGCTGAGTGTCATCGGCGAAGTGTCTTTATCTTTTAGTAAATGCTTAAACGCAATAACCGAGTCGGTGTTAGGGTCGCGTAAGTTTATTGGGTTAAAATCGGTTTCAACTCTGCCTAACAAGGCTAAGCCAAGCACGGCCAAGATACCGACGATTACGGTAATAGGTTTGGCATAATGCAAGGTAAACTGTGCTAAGTGCTCTGGGATTTGCACTAACCAGCTATCATCCGCTTCACGTTTAGGTGTTAAGTTTATCGGAATGAGCTTTAATATTACTGGTAAGACAATAAGCGTGACCGATAAGCAAATAAATAAGCTACTACCGGCTAATAAGCCAAGTTCTGAAACACCTTGATAATCCGTTGGAATAAACGCGTATAAACCTATTGCGGTTGTACTTGCGCAGAGTAATAACGAAGGGCTGGTCGCAATCAATGTGCCGCGTATGGCTTTCTCGCGGCTAATGTGATGCATTAAATTGTCTTTATAGCGTAAGCAAAAATGTATTGCGTATTCCACGCCTAAGCCGATATTCGTTACCGCAAACGCAACGGAAATTAAATTCAGTTCTTTAACCGCCAATGCGGCAAACGCGCCGCATAAAATCATACCTAAACTAATCGTTATTACGGTGGCAACACTTAGCCAAAGCGAGCGGTAGGCTAATAATAGAATACCTACCACAAACACCGCTGAGAAAATGCTGGCATTAAAACGTGCCGTTGCTCATGCCCGATAGCTCATCATCTTCTAAGCCGACTTCGCCGGTTATCCAGACTTTTACTTTCGGTAAGCCAGGCTCTTGAATCGAGTTAATGCCTTTATGTATCGCGTTTATAGCGTGTTCGGCGGGGCGAATTTGGTTGTAATCAAACTTAGGCCGAAGTTGAATAAAAACTGCTGGTTGGCGACATTTTTTTGCCTGCAATCAACTGTTGCAAGATAACAGTTGGTCACCTCCGTTTAAACCGGTGTGTAAGGCGGTTGCGACTTTTTCAATTAACGATGGTAAATCTAACGGTAAATCGGTAGCCGCATCGGTGGCTGTTAACGCGTCATCAATAATCGAGAAAAAACCGGTTAAATTGGTTTGCTGGGCAATCCTACCGATAAAGGGTTGCGCTTCCGCCATCGTCGTCGATAGCTTTTGCAAGTCATTGACATCTAAATACAACAAGCCATTACGCCGGAAGTATTCGTTGTCGCTAAGCGTGTATACCGACTCAAAATTATCTTTGTCTGCGGCTAGTAAGCGGCTTAGTCGCAAGCTTGCTGCTTTCGTTAATTCAGGCGTACTGGACTCGACCACTAACAAAATTGTGCGCATGTCTTGCGGAAATGCTTTCTCGAAATTACGGCGATTTTGTTGAAAGCGGGCTTCTGGCGCGACTAAATCAGTGGTATCGGTATTAATACTTAAGTTTTCGGCGGTATAAAACCATGCGCCGACAATTACCAACAACGACGCGATGAATACCCACACGGCATGACTTAAACTCCAATCGGCCCAACGCGTTAATAAACGGTGGCTAAGCTTTTCTTGTGACATATACTTTAAGCGGTTAAGTTTTCGGTTTTTAGGTGGGTGCGCTGCGCGCACCTTTATAACATCATTAGAAATCAATGAAAAAGGTGCGCACAGCGCACCTTACGGCAACACAAGATACCGAACGTGACCGTTCAGAGTATAAGGTTTTTATGGCTACACCCTGTACTGCCTTAAGTGGGTAGCCGCTTTATAGTACGGTTATTCCGTCGATGCGTTGATAGCCTCTAGGTAATTGCACACCTCGGTTTGCCCGCTGACTTTGGTAGCGATCTAGGTCATCAGGTTTTAACGTTACACTTTGTTTGCCCGCTTGAATTTTTAACGCCTGTGTTGTTGAAAAAACAACTAATGCAACGACTTGATCTCGCCCTGTGGATAGCTCGTCGGCAGTGATTTGAATCAGCTTATTACCTTTACCCCGAGCTAGCACAGGTAATTCAGCGACAGGAAAAATTAGCAGACGTCCTTGTTTAGTGGCGACGGCCAGACTATCGTTTTCGTTGTTAATGACTTGCGGTGCAAGGAGTGACGCGTGTTCAGGTAAACTAATCACCGCTTTACCGGCACGATTTTTAGTCACTAATTCTTGTACTTGCACACGAAAGCCGTAACCATGACTACTGGCTAAGACATAATAATCTTCTAAACCACCGGACAATAGATGGACAAAGTTTGCACCGGCTTGCGGATTAAGTCTAGCAGTTAATGGCTCGCCGTGGGTTCTTGCTGACGGTAAATCATGGCTTGCTGTGTTATAGACTTTGCCTGTTGAGTCAAACACATAAACCGGTTGTGTTGACCTTAATTTTAATGCTGCTCTAAAGCTATCGCCAGAACGGTAGCTTAAACCGCTTATATCAATGTCATGGCCTTTAGCGGCGCGAATCCAACCTTTTTCTGATAACACAACAGTTAATGGTTCGTTGCTAATCAGCGCTGTGCTTGCCATTGCTTGTGCGGCTTCACGTTGCACGATGGGTGACATACGCGCATCGCCATATTTTTCAGCATCTTGGCTGAGTTCTTGTTTGATTAAAGCATTTAATAGGGCAGGGGTTGCCAGTAATTCTTCTAATTTTGCCCGCTCTTGTGCTAATTCATCTTGCTCGCCACGAATTTTAAACTCCTCTAATTTAGCTAAATATCTTAATTTTAATTCTAAAATCGCTTCAGCTTGAATATCGGTGAGTTCAAAACGTTGCATTAATACTGGCTTAGGGTGGTCTTCATGGCGAATAATTGCAATAACTTCATCAATATTCAAATAAGCGATTAATAAGCCCGCTAAAATATGTAAGCGCGCTAATACTTTTTCTAAGCGATAGTGCAAACGCTTACGCACGGTCTCAGTACGAAAATTAAGCCATTCCGTTAAGATTTCTGCTAACCCTTTTACCTTAGGTTTACCGTCTAAGCCAATCATGTTGAGATTAACGCGGTAATTTTTTTCTAAGTCTGTCGTGGCGAACAAATGCGACATGACGGCATCGACGTCTAACCGTTTAGATTTGGGAATGATTAATAAGCGGGTAGGGTTTTGATGGTCCGACTCATCGCGCAAGTCGTCAATCATCGGTAGTTTTTTTTTCTAGCATTTGCTGAGCAATTTGTTCCATCAGCTTAGCGCCAGAGACCTGATAAGGTAGCGAGGTAATCACAATGACACCATCTTCGATTTCATAGCGTGCCCGCATTTTGACCGAACCGGAACCCGTTTCGTAGAGTTTGCGTAAGTCTTGTGTGGGCGTAATAATTTCGGCATTGGTTGGATAGTCAGGACCTTGTACATGCGTCAACAAGTCATCTAGTGTGCTATCGGGTTGCTCTAATAATCGAATACACGCAGACGTGACTTCTTTAAGATTATGCGGCGGTATATCGGTTGCCATGCCTACCGCAATACCCATCGTGCCGTTTAATAAGATATTCGGTAAGCGCGCAGGTAAAACTTGGGGTTCTTTTAAGCTACCATCGAAATTATCAGTCCATTCAACGGTACCTTGACCGAGTTCGGATAATAAACTTTGCGCGTAACCGGTTAAGCGCGATTCGGTGTAACGCATGGCCGCAAACGATTTTGGGTCATCTGAGGAACCCCAGTTGCCTTGGCCATCGATTAATGGATAACGGTATGAAAACGGCTGTGCCATTAACACCATTGCCTCATAACACGCTGTATCGCCATGTGGATGGTATTTACCTAATACATCCCCTACTGTTCGCGCTGATTTTTTAAATTTAGCTGCCGCTGTTAAGCCTAATTCCGACATGGCATACACAATACGTCGTTGCACGGGTTTTAAACCATCGGCGATGTTCGGCAAGGCCCGGTCTAAAATCACATACATCGAGTAATCTAAATAGGCTTTTTCGGCAAATTCCTTTAACGGAAGTTGTTCAAAATTATCTGAGACTGCCACTAAAAATTATCCTCGTCATTTCCTTGTAACGCCTGGCTTTTAGCCAAACTTTCTTTGCGTAATGCTTTGCGTATTTCAGCTGCTTTAAACCAGTTGTGTTCGTCTTCGGTTTCTAATTGTAAGGGGGGAACTTGAATGGGTTTGCCATCTTCACCGATGGCGACCATCGTAAAGTAACACGAAGTGGTATGGCGTTTTTCGTAAGTACATAAATGCTCGGCCACTGCTTTAACACCCACTTCCATAGAAGAGCGCCCAACATAGTTAACTCGGGCGTAAAAAGTCACTAATTCACCGACATTGACGTGTTGTTTAAAAAAGACTTGGTCTAAGGCTGCCGTGACCACGTAATTTTTACAGTATTTGGCAGCGCAAGCATAAGCCACTTGGTCTAATAGTTTTAGTAACGAACCACCGTGGACTTTGCCAGAAAAATTAGCCATATCGGGCGTCATTAACACCGTCATGGTTAATGTTTTCTCTTGTTTACTATTTGTTTCCAATCTCATATCTCTGGAGTTAACAATGCCTTAGCATTAGCGAAAACCTGCTATTTTACACCAGAGCGAGCGGATAATGCTGCCGCTAAACGCGTTGAAGAAAGATTTTTGTGGTATGCGTGCTTTGGCACACACCATATGCCAAAGCATGAGTTTGATAGTTGAGTGAGTTATGTATTGGCGACGATTTTAGCTGCGAAGCGGATAAGCACCTTATAACTACTAGGTATCTAAAACGGCAATAACCATTTCAGAACTAATCGTTTGTTCTGGATTTGCCAAAATAATCTCAGCTAAGCGTTCAATCGCTTGCCAGTTACTAGGCGTATTAACAAAAGCCCACGCTTTTGCTAATAAGTTAATCAATAAAATTTCACGTTGTTTAGGATTAGCAACGAAGCGCTCTAAATAGCCATAGACTTTGTCTAAGTCAGATGCACCACCGAAAACCTGTAAGGTTGCAACGTTACTGACATCAAATACCAAACCGTCACGTAGAGCGACATGCTTAGCTTCTGCTAACGCGCCTACTAATAAATTGACCATATCAGCTTCAAATGAGGCTTGATAAGGGTCGATAGGTACATCGGAATAAAAACTAGCGCTTTCTAATAAATCAATCGGCAAATTATCGATTAAATAACCGCCTTCTACATGCGCGATAAACGCGTCACGTTGCATAGTAAATGGCTTATCTAAAGCCGCTGCATGTTGTTGAATATCAAAAAATAAAGCGGGTAATCGTTTTTGCTTGTTATACAAATATATCCCAGCAGCATGACCTGCTTCATGGAAAGCAATTTGCGTCACTAAGTCAGCATTTGTTGGGGAACTAAAGTTAGAATCATGGTTAGGTTTCATGATTAACCTATTGAGTTAGGCTAAAAAGATGCGATCAGAAACTGACCGCATTAAGAGGGAGGATACTGCGAAGCAGCGTTGCCGCTTCGAAACTCTGATGTCTTGAAGAAACATAAAAGTTGCATACAATTTAACAGCTTGTAACTTCGTTGCAAATGCGACACATTGTCGCATATTCGCAAAAATAACCGTTTTAACGCTTTCGTTTAACATATTTATCCTACATTACAATAAGTTAAAATCGCTTCCTCTGTGCTAGCACTCTTTGGAAACAGTGAATTTCAAGGATTATGACGGTATCTAGGGTAACGGTCTTGTGGTTGAGTAGAATGTTCTTCTTCCTGAGATGAGCGTGGACTATGATGTGGTTTATGTGAGTGCGGAACATTCCAATAAGGTGACACATAAATCGGTTGCTGATAAATAGCGCGTTGTTTAATAGAATTGGCTAACTCTTCTTGTGCTTTAGCACTTCGATTTAAGGCGTCTATTTGCGCTTGCTTATCTAGGCGTTCCTGCGCTTCTTTTTGTGCCTTTTCTTGCGCTTCTTGTTGTTCGGCTTTTTTGCGGTCTTGTTCGGCTTGCCAAGCTTTTAATCTCGCTTCTGCGTCAGCTTCTTGTTGAGGACTAGGCTTTTTTATAGCTAATGGTTGCTGGCTAACCGCATCTTGGCAAGGCGTACTTTGATAAAGAGTATTTTTATCTTTATCCATGCATTTAAACACCTCGGCAAAGACCGGTTTAACCATGAGTAATAGTAGTAACAGCGCTATTCTCATAATGCTATCCCTCTCAGCTAAGTTGCTGTGGTTTAGTTACAATCAACATTCTGGCTAATTTTTGCAAGCCATCTGATGTTACACTTAAGCCAAAAGGCGCGCCTAAATTTTCTAACTGATATATGACATCTGTTGCAGCAATAAACGTTAAGTAGTTTAAACTTTTCAATGCGGGTAATTGCTTAGCCGCCGTTCGTAAATGAGGTGCCAGCTTTTCCCAACTGGTCATAAAAAAAGCCCTAACCGGATCCTGTTCTGTCGAATGAGTCTGGGTTAGCGCAGTTTGAAAGCTACGTCTTGAGTCTAGTAAAATTTCCGTTAAGGTATCACGTAATTCGCTCGAACCCGTATCTACCGCAGCTTGATCTATCGCTTGGACAAAAACACTATCCCATTGTTGCCATAAAGTTTGCCATTGTTGCTGCTCCTCTGGACTTAATGCTTGGCTAGCGGTCAATGCAGGCTTAGGCGCATCAAAATTTAACGTTAACGCTAAATTATCGTCGCTAGCTTTAATATCAGACAGGGTTAATGTCGCTAACGCAGTTTTTACCTCAGCCATAGTTTGCGTTGGTAAGTAAGAGGCTAGCGTATGCTCCATATCGGCTTGCTGTTTAGTTAAATCTAACGTTAAACCGGCAAATTTACTTTGAATAACATTGTTTAATAGTTGTTGCACTTGACCGATATTAATTTGCCTGCCTTGTTGATCATAAGCGGTTGCGCTTACGATAGGTAGTGACAATCGCTTATGATCTGCACTTAAACTGGGTTGTTGTAAGGTTTGTAAAATGCCGTTCCATTTCAGCAAAGGCATACAATGACCACCTAATTTAGCGCCTATTTCGGCATGAACAGTATTCTGCAACGCAATATGTCCTTGTTTACCGCCGACTTTTAAATCGTCTAAGGCTAACGAGCTGCATCCATGCCCATCTTGCCAAACTTTATTACCGGCATACCCTTCAGAAAGTTGCTGGCTAATAACTTTATTAATCAGCACATAATCAAGTTGTATCGGTAATGAATAAGTTTGGGCAACGCTTGAATTAACCGAGAATGCTAGCAATATTAATAAGAACGCTCTGAACATAAGGATAAGCACATCAAAAAGTGAGAAAACGAATAAACTATTACAAAAATAAACTTAATAAATTCTGAATAGTTTAGTTGCTTTTAAACAAACGTAACGGACTATTGCTCAATAACTATGACAATGTTCTAATCAAACCAATATGCCGGTGTAGCTCAGTCGGTAGAGCAACACATTCGTAATGTGTGGGTCAACGGTTCGATTCCGTTCATCGGCTCCATTCGATTAATGATAGGGGCTACAAGTTCGTCAAGAATGCCAAAAAATCGTCGCTAAATGTGAACTAAGAGTGAGTCGATCAAGCGATCGATTAAATTAATTTACGACCAAGAAATTCACTGGCTTGCACGATTCTTTGGGAAATGTCAGATCAATACTTCAACTTATTTTCAGGTGTTGCACCTATGACTTGAATCTACGAGGTTAAAACATCCCATAATTTAGGATAGTTTTCTGTAGGTATATAAGCTTCGATACGCCGGATAAATGCGTAAAAATCACTGTAATCCTGTTTCTCAATAGGCAACACACGCGCCATTTCTGTTAGCGTGGTCATGAACACATGAATTCGTTGCTCGTGCGAATCGAAACGGTAGAGCTGAATGCTTAGATCTGGAATAGCTGGCCAAAGACTGAAATCTTTAGTTAATCCTTCAATAACCTGTTTAATCAATTGCTGACGTAAGTCTAAGGCGAGGTTACACGTTAATCGTCCAAGTATGGCGGCTTGTGCTGAAAATAATGGTTTGTTGGCTTGATTAAATGGTTCATTGATAAGGATTTCAATTAAATCGATCAATGACTCAACCAGCTCGATAGGTATAGGGTAGCGTGCTAAATTCAATAAATAACCCGTTACCGAGTTACCATTCCCCTCTTTAATGGCATTCAGCAAAAATGACATAGGTTGTATTTCTGATGGTTCAGGCTGTCCATTCAATTGCGCACGAAGTGTTACAGCAAGTTTCCATCCCTGATTACTGATAGCACTGTTTTTTGGGTTAGTTGGGTAATCGGTTGGTTCGAGAAAATCAGAATTCCTTAATTTTTTTTTCATCTAGTGCGTAATAAGCCTTTAGCAACGGATTAAGTAAGCCAATAACGGTTTCTTTAACATTTTGCTAAAGAATAGTTATTTCGCAACATTATTCCTAGCGTCCCACCTATTACCGTTCGCCACCAAGATGCGGTGGATGGCAAGGTCACATCGGCTTCATTATCTATGTCATTAAAAGGATTAATCTGTGCTTTCAGTGTGTTTAAAATTCTGTCGATGTTATTCGATGCAGTCTGCCTGTCATGTAAATTTCGCTGCAAAAGGCTATCCAACATCCGATCAGCGTAGATATAAGCCCAAGTAACGCGTTGCTCGTAAGAGTAATGACAGGTCGCAAACGCAGGCGTAAGTTGAAAATGCAGCCAAATCACATGCAGCAGTTTGATATAAAGATCAAACGCGGCATTCGTTATGAGAGTCAATAGCGTTTGAATCAGTGTTTCTGTTTGAACATTAGCCGCTATTTCAGGCAATTGGAGAGATAACGACAAAAGGTTCTGAAGAACGATAGGATTAAAGTTCGATTGTGCTATGTCACTGACTATTGCCTGTAATGCGTCGACAGAAGTTAATTGATTATCAATGGCTTGTTTTACAGCTGTTGCCAAGTCCCACGGTGCGCCATAAGGCAGAGCCGCAAGAGCCACTAAGCGTTTTTTCGTTTGCTCCGGTTGCGTCGCAAATAACCAATGCGCTGTCTCTGCTGCCGAAGCGGTGATTAGTGAAACCGAGGCGATTATGTCAACAATGGGCGGTAAAATTTCAGCGAGATGCGCTCGTTGAATATCTTGAATACCAAGAATTAGAGGAGCATAAGCAAAGAAAACATTGCCAGAGTGTAGGCATTTATTTTTTAACTCTTCACTGGCTAACTGAAAATCGTCACTTTGCAGACGTGTTCGGTATTGCGCGTCATCGTCTGCATTCAGCAGTCCGCTTTGTATCATACCGTCCAGCCAGTCAATGCGCTGACTGGCTAGTGGATGTTTAAGTCGGCGATAAGGGCTAAGCATATTTACAGTGCCTATTTGGCCATTGGCCATTTGCGCGGAAACAGTGAAGGTATCGTCTATTCCCTTTCGAGGATTAAACGTCAGCGTAATACGCCGATCTTGATGTATGGGCTGAATCGTTCCTTTATTAATGCAGTCTTCAGTGAACTTTGTCCATTCTGTTGCCGTAAAAAATAGTACAAGTGAATCAATACGACAACCTGTCAAAAAATAGCGTTGAAAATGTGGTTCAATGTCAGCATGACTAAGCAAGAGTTCAAGTATATCGTCAGGGAAAAACTGTAATGGTCTAATGAACCATTCGACTATGGAATCGATGTCAATTTTTTCCTGCTGAGAAAGACTTTGTATTTGATTAACCATGAGTTCAGCAAAGCGATTTATTGCCGCATCGCGCACTGAAGGTTGGTGTTGCCATATAGGTTCTAAGCAAGTGAAAAGCCAATCATAATACTCTGCTATTGCTTGCTGTGACTGTATAAATTGCCAAGGCAGACTCATTCTAATACTGTGTTCTATTGCCAAGCTTTGAATACGCTCGTTAGCATCAGTAATCCAGAAAACAGGGCGAGCTTGCTGAGGGAGGAAATGCTCGTAAAGCCAATCTGCGTAGGCAATGCGCTGTTGCTGATTAAGTTTATCAGTCGTCCAGATCGCTACCATTACCCTATTGACTAAACAATGCAATTGAAACTGATATTCCTGTATCTCGGATAACAATCCTTGTCGCAATGGCTCTTTATTGAGAAGAGACGTAGAACTCAGCGATAACGCAACAGTCACCCGAAGATTTGTTAAATACGAATTTTCAATCAGAGTACCCCGTTTTGAATCCAGCTTGGCTTGCATCAATTCTTCAATAACATAGGCTGCTGGCGGAACACGATAACCAGCCCCTGCACGAATCAACTGGCGAAAACATTCCAGAAATTTGCCGTCTGTAATTTTTTTGCGTGTATGCAAAACCAGTAACACATCATAAATACCAACGATAGGTTCGTGCGCTGAGAGGTGGTGATAACTGCTGAGTAAGCGATCATCTATCCAAACAGGACAGTTCATTGCCTCACTAAAAAAAAGTTCGGTTAATTCATTAGCTAAAGGTAGGTTATGCAGTGCATCACCTTGTTTCTCTGGATTTGGACGCAATGTTAGCTGTTGAATTTTGCCCTTGTGTGATAATTTCCTGAGTTCGTATTGTAATGATTCCAGCGACTTTTTAATTTTTTGCCGATACTGATAACTTTCAATTTCGTTGCGGAACTGATCTTTAATGTCATCAAGACAATATAATTGAAAAATCTGACTGGCGGCTTCTAATACGTTTGCTTGGTTTAAATGTTGTAAGCACGCACTATCCAGCAACAGTTTTGTACCGTTAGTTAATTGTGCAACTCTTGTTGAATCAGCATGGCGTGCGAACAAGCCTTTAACGGGGTTGTCATCTAACGATAACTCACCCCTGTTTGCTAGCGCGGTAAACAAATCAGCATAAGAAACGCGCAACTTTTCTAAATCGGTGGGAATACTGCCCGATTCAAACAATTCGGTAGCAAAGAAATCAGAGACGATCAACAAACCTTCTTGCTGGGCTAATGTCCATTCAACACGGTCTTGTAATTGCAAACCGTTAAAATCGCCCTGCTCTAATTGTGGCGTTGGTAAGAAAATGATAGGTAATTCGTTTAAAGCATTAAGCAGTTTATCTGCTTGTTCAACACGATCCGTTTGCACCTCGGAAAGCTGATGGATTTCGCCTACAATCAAACCTAACAAAGAAGGCGCGACATAAATGACTTCAAAACTATCGGCAAGAGTTGGAAAGAGTTTGAGTTGGTGAGCGATAAGACAGGCTGAATAGTCCATGCTTATCGTATTATTGTTCCAGTGGTCTGGCTCAACGGAACGCCCCGCATAGGAGATTGGAAAAGGTACATGTTCGCGTAGTGGCTTACTGTAATTATGCTGCCATCGCCAATAAAATTCCACGCTTAATGGGGTGTTTCTGCTATCTAACCAAAGATGTAGCGGTAATTGACCTGTACGGAATTTTTGCCAATTTTCTTGGCTGCGCTCTTGATCTTTACGACCCCATTCCAAAAGCTGGGGCAGTTTAATTGGCTGCATTAAGCCACTGTTTGGAAATTTTTTGCTGCAATATTGCCAATTGCATTCCTGCCCAATCGCTATGCCCGGAATTAAAACCGATCTGCATCGCCGCTTGCAATAAATGCGGATTATCGGGAAAACAGTTGACCGCTTCTTTTGCATACTCAAACGCAGTTTCGCGGTCATTGGGCAGCGCGTAATGCGCGAGTTGAATTAAAACTTGTGCACTTTTAAAGCCTTGTTCAATACCCTGTTTTAATAGCTCTATTGCCCGTGATCTCTCACCCAACATGACTTGAAAATATGCCCTGTACAATAACAGTTCTTCATTGGGTCGCGCTTGCCACAATGGCTCGCTGGCTTGCCATGCTTGCGCATATTGTCCTAGCGCATGTTGCACAGATACGCAACGATGATAATAATCATCAAGTCGTCCATCGCGTTCAAAGAGTGGTTTTTTTTGTTCTAAAACAGCCAACGCCTCTTTAGGTTTATCCAATGCATACCACGCCTGCGCAAGGACATCGGCAACTTGCGAGGGGGACTCTTCTTTGAAGCGCTCTAAATAGTTACCAGCGGATTCGGTAACCTCCAGCCACATCTGTTTTTGATAGTAAAGATTAACCAAATTCGCACAATCAAGCCGAGTCGCGGGGTCTTGTGCTAATGCTTTGGCAATACTCAAGGCTTTAGCATCTTCATGACACGCCAACCAATAAGCCACTTTAATCCGCAGGCATTGGGCGGAATCATCCAATGCCGTTATGCGCTCTGCTAATTCAGATAACCGATCTAAGGGCGCAAGACTGTGAAGAGCAAGGTCAAACCAATAGTGCTTATTTCCTTCATCTTCTGACAAAAAACGATATTCAAAGCGCGAAAGATATTGCCACGCCGTTTCGTTTTTACCTATACGCAGCAAAAGCTCTGAATAAGTAGCAATTTGCTCAATCGGTGCATTAGGTTGTTCACAAGCCTGATGCAAGGCATCACAGCTACGCGTCAGATCATAATCAGTAACACAAAGCCGTAATAGGCAAAGCAGGGCGGGGTAGTCAAGAGGATTATCAGCCAAAACAGATTGTGCCTTTTGTTTTGCCGCTTCATGTTTATCGGGCAAATAAGTGCAAACCGCTAGATAAGCGCTAATAACATCTTTCTTTACTTTCTGTCGCAGCTCTGTCTTATTAGCTAAGGCTTGTTCCAGATAACGCAAGGCCACGCGCATTTGCTGTTCTCGTTCACTATTAAGCGAGAACGTGTTGGCGACAAAAAAATTGAGGCGATAAAAACGCCTTCGATATGAAACTCACTAGCTACAGCCTGCCAAAAAGTAATATAAGCAGCAGTCAGTTGAAATAAAATGTGGTCTACATTCTCAGCTAGGGCGGGTTCAAAAATTTGCCACGCTTTATTGGCATTCTTTGTCGCTAAGCAGCAAAGCGCGTGAAACCGCCGAATTTCATCTGTTACAGGCGTTTGTAATTTATCGATGAATCCGTCAACTTCTGAAAATCGCCCTGAATCTAATAAACAACAGAGCAAATTAACAGCAATTGCTTCAGAATCGAGCGGTGAAAGCACAGCAATCGCCTCGTCAAATTGCTTTTTTGCTTTGAATCCAAAAGTCCGATAAGTTCTATCATCTAATTCTGAATTAAGGCGTTTGGCGATTTCGTAATAACGTTGATATTGCTCAGCTGGTTTGTCATCTTCTTGCGCCCAGCGAGCCGCGTAATAGTAATAACGTGCTTGGATTTCTGATGGTATTACCTTACCGTTTAATGACGCTAGCTCGGTCGTCAATTCATCCCAGGCCGCTTCAATTTGTCCCGTCGCTCGTTTTTCTGAGATGTCATCAAGTTTTTTTTTTATAAACGCTGCCAAGTTCAGCGCGTAACTGTTGGAGTTCTGTGTTTACGCTCGACGCTGTTATTGCTGAAGACTCAGTACTCGGTGATAGCTGGTTAGTTGAAGTTGTTATAATGGTCGATGGTTTACCTGAGCCATTAAATTTACGCAAAAATACCAGTAAATGCCGATGCTGATCAGCTTCTTTATTTTCAGGTTTGGCAATCGAAAAAATGATCTGAGTTTGGTATTTTGTGATAATCAGAGAAATATCTAGCTCCAGAGAAATATTGAACTACTTGTTTGCGGTTCACTTTATTAAGTAATTTGCCTAAAAACGCCAAGTTTTTTTATGTAAATAAACTTGTCTTCAATTAATTCTTTTCCATTTATCTTTAATCTGCCTGATTCTTTTAAGTTGAGAAATTCTTTATCTAAATTATTTAGCCAAACATTTTGCTGGGAAAATTGTAGAGTTTTCGCTTGAGTATGACCTGCTATGTCAGCAATGTACTTAAGCCAATTTGCATAATTCGAGCCTAATGAAGGAGATGCAACTAGAAAAAGCCCAATTTCGACGTTTTTTATCTAATAAGTCATTAATTCGTTCAACTAGAAATTTACGGACAATGATCCCTCCCATGCTATGACAGACGAAAACAATCTTATGATTATTTATCACATTATCGAAATTAATTAATCGCTCTTTAAGATCATCAACAACATCGCTTAGGCTGTAAGCGCCGCTCAACAAATTCGTTTGATAGGTATATAAATAAATGCCAAGAGATTCAAATTCTTGATCGTCTTTTAATAAATCAATCCAATAAGTACCATTTTCATGTTTCCAACAATCTTCGCCATTGGAATTAAACCCATGCACAAAAATAACTGTGCAGTCACCTGTTGGCTTTCTAATCCATGTTCCTTGCATTGTTTAATGCCCTCAATTGAGTAATGTTGTGTCTCTATAGAGTTGGCTGTTTATTGCTAGATTGGTTTGTAGTGGCCAAATAATAGCGAACCTACAGGTAGGTTAATAATTAAACGTCCTATCGAAAAAACAAACAAAGACAATCTAGCGTCAAGAAAGCACTGCTTGTGTCAAATCACTTCATCTCCGGCCATTGGTTCTGCGTCAGGGCTGGCGTTGAGCCAAGTGTCAAAAGCATTAAGATTGCCGTGAGATTGATGCTCACGAAAATAAGACTCTGTTTTCAATGCGGAAACTTTTTTCAGCAATTGCCATAACGAAAAACTGGTTCATTGACACATGTTCTTCCTCTGCTATCTTACGGGCGTATGTAAAAAGTGATTCGGGTACGCGTAACGCATAATTAGTCATTTGATATACTCCTCTAGTAATTGGTGCAAAAATGCGCCTGGAGTTAACACTGGCAGGCGAAAATGTTTGGCGGTTACAAAATCAGAAACATTTAAGGTAACCAATGCTTCAGCACTACCATTTAACGCAGTTTCCAGTACCATCTCGTCAGCGGGATCGCGTAATTGCGGTCGCCAAAGATAATGCAAGTGTACAGGCTCAATAAATAATGACAGTGCATTTAGAAAGTCATCGGTTGTGGATAGCGTATGTCCCGTAAAGGCCAGTTGCTCCGGTCTTTTTAGAACCGCCTCATATTCTAGCATCAAAGGTACTGATGCCAGCGCGGTATATTGATGTTTTTTCAATGCCAATAGCAAGGCGTGTGACGCACCATTCCGGCTTCTGGATGCTGCCACAAGAATATTGGTATCCAAAACGACACGAGGTATTTTCATATCGCATAGCATATTAATCTGCCTGAGGATGTCAAGAACCGTTATTTGTTATTATGGTAACCACTAAGGGCTGCATGATAATAAAAAGTGAATTGATGTTTCTTGGAAAAAGAATTGTAAGAATTTTGTGAAAACTGATTGGTTGAATAAGTGCTTAATTGCCTAATAGCGTTAACCAAGCCAGCTGTTGTTGCTCGGTTAAGGCATTAAAGCGTTGCAATAACAGCAACTCCCTGTCGGTTAATGACGTGCTATCGGTAAACCGTTTGGCTAATTCCAGATGAATAGTTTTAATCACATCGCGCCAGGTTTCGCTGTAGGCTTGCCTGAATAGCCGCATCGTAGGATACCAGGGGCTATCATTTCGGTTTAATAACCAGCGCCAATCGGCATTAAACGGTAACAATAACCAAACCGGCTTGCCTAACGCGGCGGCTAAATGTGCGATTGAGGTATCGACGCTTATGACTAAATCCATCGCGGTAATCAAGCCCGCTGTGACGTTAAAATCGGTTAATTCGACGCCATAATGCGCGATATTAAAAACGGGCTAAGGTTTCTGTATCATTAGGGCGTATTTCTTTTTGTACGCTGATAAATTCAATCCGTTCGGATAACGCTAGCAGTGGCGCGAACTCGGTTAATGGAATGGAGCGGTTATGGTCGTTTTTGTGTAACTGACCACCTGACCAAACTAAACCTACTCTAGGTCGTGTTGATGGCGGTAAGCGCTGACGCCAATAAGCACTGGATTCTTCAGATGCGCTTAAATACTGTTGCGTGGCAGGGATGGTCGCTAACTCGGTTTTTAATAGCCAAGGCAAACTCATTAGCGGACATTGATAATCAAATTCAGGCAAGACATCGCCTTTAACGTAAACCCCGGATACGGTTGTTAGTTGGCTGAGTAACGACTTTAATGGCGGTTGTACGCCTAGTAAGACGTTTGCGCCAAGTTGAGCCAGTTGTTCAGCGTAGCGGCAAAATTGTAGCGTGTCACCTAGACCTTGTTCGGCGACTAGGAAAATTGTTTTGTTAGTTAAGCTGTCCTGACCATTCCAACGTGGCTGAGTTAAATTAGGAAAAAAATGTAAATCTAGTTTTGGATTTTGCCAGCGCCGTTCGTATTGCGCAAAACCGGTTGATAAATCACCTAGTTTTAAGCGGCATAAACATTCATTCCACAAGGCATCGATATAATCCGGTTTATACTGGCTGGCATAGCAATAGCTTTGTAAGGCTTGCTCATAACGCTCTAACATTTCTAACACTACGCCTTTGTTATAATGTGCGTCAGGAAAATCGAATTTTAAGGTGAGGGCGCGTTCATAGCTGGCTAAGGCGTGTTCATGACAGTTTAAATTGCGTAATGCAATGCCTAGGTTTGAATGGTAAGCGGCTATGTTGGGATTAATAGCAATCGCTTGCTTGATTAACTCCACAGCTAAAGCTGAATTTTTGTTTTGTTGTTGCAATACACCTAATAAATGCAAGGTATCGCTATGCTTAGGCGCTTCGGCTAAGATTTTGCGATATAGCGCCTCAGCTTTGGCGAGTTCTCCTGCTTGATGGTAGCTTAAACCTTGCTGAAACCAGCCTTGAATGGGAGATTCATTAACCATTGATGTTTAATCATTGGGCGGAGGCGGTGCTAACACCACGCGTGAACCATTGGTTTCGGCTGGGCTGACAATACCGGCTTTTTCCATTTCTTCAATAATCGACGCCGCGCGGTTATAGCCGATTTTAAAACGTCGTTGTACGCTAGAAATTGATGCTTTACGCGATTCGGTAACAAAGCGCACGGCTTGATCGTAGTATTCATCGCCGCTGCTTTCACCTGAAAAACCACCGCCATTAAAACTAAAGCTGTCGCCGTTATCGTCAAAGCCTTTGGTAATGTCGTCTAAATAATCCGGTGGTGCAGTGAGTTTCAAAAACTCAACCACTCGGTGTACTTCGTGGTCATCAACAAACGCACCATGTGCGCGAATAGGAATGCTAGTACCTGAGGGTAAAAACAACATATCGCCATTGCCTAATAAGGCTTCAGCGCCACCTTGATCTAAAATGGTTCTGGAATCGATACGTGACGAAACTTGGAAAGAAATTCGCGTCGGCACGTTGGCTTTAATCAAGCCGGTTAACACATCAACTGACGGTCTTTGCGTGGCTAAAATTAAATGAATACCTGCTGCGCGCGCTTTTTGCGCTAGGCGCGCGATAAGTTCTTCGACTTTTTTGCCGACTATCATCATCATATCGGCTAACTCGTCGATAATAATGACAATACTGGGCAATGTGGTGAGCTCCGGGCATTCAACATAAGGCTCAAGCGAAGCAAATAACGGGTCTTTAATCGCTTCACCGCGCGCGGCCATTTCTTCTATGAGTTGATTAAAACCGGCTAAATTTCTCACGCCTACTTTAGACATGAGCTTATAACGCCGTTCCATTTCAGCAACCGCCCAACGTAGCGCATTGCTGGCTTCTTTCATATCGGTCACAACGGGCGTCAATAAATGCGGTATGCCTTCATAAACCGACAACTCAAGCATCTTAGGGTCTATCATAATCATGCGTACTTGCTGCGGTGTAGCTTTATACAACAAACTTAAAATCATCGCATTAATCGCGACCGATTTACCTGAACCTGTCGTACCGGCCACTAAGGCATGAGGCATTTTGGCTAAATCAGCCACCACAGATACGCCAGCAATATCTTTGCCTAAGCCTAATGTTAATAACGATTTGGCTTTGGTAAACGTAGGCGAAGCCATTAATTCGCGGAAATTAACCATTTCGCGCTCACGATTGGGAATTTCCAAACCGACTACCGATTTACCAGGAATAATCTCAACGATACGAACGCTAGTAACCAATAACGCGCGTGCTAAATCTTTTGCTAAGGTGCTGATGCGGCTAACTTTAACGCCAGCAGCAGGTTGTAACTCAAAGCGAGTAATGACCGGGCCAGGCAGGTAGCCAACGACACTAACGCTCACGTTAAAGTCGTTTAAGATGCTTTCTACCATGCGTGACATATCTTCGAGTTCAGCTTGGGAATAGCCCTTAACATGCGACACTCTGTCATCGAGTAGCTCTAAACTAGGTAACACGCCTTGACTGGCATCATAAGTCACCACAGGTCTTTTGACGATAGTGTGTTGTGACGCTACCGATACTTGAGCAGGGCTGGCAGCTGGTTTTGTTTTGAGGGCAGGTTTTGTTGGTGCGGGCGTGTCCTCAGATGAGCTGAATACGTCAAAAACAGCCTCTAGCGCAGATGGCGTTGGCAGAGTAGGTAGAGTGGGTTTTGTCAGGTGGAGCTGAGTTAACCATGACCAAACTTGATTGGTTAGGCTCAAAACATATTTGCCTACATTATCAATAAGCTTAACCCAAGAGAATTCAGTGACTAGAGTAATACTGGCTAGCAATAACACCAGTAAAAAAATGGTTGCACCTGAATTGCCTAAAAGGTTAAGCGCTTTTTCACCGGTTTCCTCGCCTAAAATACCGCCGGTTGCGCGCGGTAATTCAATTCCGACTCTCAGCATATACAAGTGCAGGAGTGCTGCCGTAGCGGTGATAAAGGCAATAATGCCTAAGCAAATAATGAATAATTGCTCGCGGGTTTGTGGTATGCGTTTATAAAGCAAAACGCTTTGCCAAACGATGATGACAGGAAACAAATAAGCCGTTAAGCCAAAAAAACTTAAACTAATATCAGCTATCCATGCGCCAATGACACCGCCCGCATTGCGTATGGGTTGACCGGTGCCGCTGTGCGTCCAGCCTGCATCCTCAATACTAAAGGTAAACAATGAGATGAGTAGGAATAAAGCGCCTGCTAATAAGCCTAAAACGGCAATTTCACGCAAGCCACGAAAACGTTTTTTCTTCCATCACGGCAGACATAGTGAACTCAAAACTGTCAATAAAACATGATTATAGAGTAAATTGTAAAGAAATTACATTAAATCATAAGGCAGTTACCGCTTTGACACAAAGTTGTTAAAAAACAGATAGCTTATACAATTTCATTGTCGAAAATGCCGTTAGTCTGCATAATTGCTGGGCTTTTATCAATATAAGGATACTTATGACTACGACCAAACACTGTCGCTTACTAATCTTAGGTTCTGGCCCAGCCGGTTATACTGCTGCTATTTATGCAGCACGAGCTAATTTAAAGCCTGTGATTGTCACAGGGTTGCAGCAAGGTGGACAACTCACCACCACTACCGACGTCGATAATTGGCCCGGTGATGATGCAGGGGTGCAAGGCCCTGAATTAATGGAGCGCATGTTAAAACATGCTCAACGCTTTGAAACTGAAGTGATATTCGACCATATTCACACAGCAGATTTATCGGCAAAACCATTCAAATTAACCGGCGATGTCGGTGAATATACCGCCGATGCTTTAATTATTGCAACCGGAGCTTCAGCAAAATATTTAGGTTTAGATTCAGAAGAGGCTTATAAAGGCAAAGGCGTATCTGCTTGCGCAACCTGCGATGGCTTTTTTTATAGAAACAAACCGGTAGCGGTTATCGGTGGCGGTAATACGGCGGTAGAAGAGGCGTTGTATTTAGCCAATATTGCCTCTAAAGTCACTGTTGTGCATAGACGCGATAAATTCCGTTCAGAGAAAATTTTATCAGACAAATTACAGGAAAAAGCGCGTTCGGGTAATGTCGAGATTGAGTGGAATCATCATTTAGATGAAGTGTTAGGCGATGCCATGGGCGTAACAGGTGTACGCATTAAAAACACCCAAACAGGTGAAACGAAACAAGTTGATGTACACGGAGTTTTTATCGCGATTGGTCATACACCTAATACGGCGATTTTTGACGGCCAGTTAGAGATGGAACACGGCTATATCAAAGTCAATAGCGGTATCAACGGCAATGCAACGGCAACCAGCGTACCAGGCGTTTTTGCGGCGGGCGATGTGATGGATTCTGTTTATAAGCAAGCGATTACTTCTGCCGGTTCTGGTTGTATGGCTGCATTAGATGCGGAAAAATATTTAGATGCGTTAGGTGAATAAACGATTTTTGTATAGAAAATACATAAAATGCTGCTAGTGACCGGGATTTGTAACGGTTTATTGCAAGTTCCGGAATCTTTCAACAACAATGAAGTATTCGGAATGCTCGTCGGCTATTATTACAATTTATGACCTTATCGATTGGAGCAATCATACCGGCAATGCATTATCACTATTACGTTCTATGCCGGTTGCTTTTTCCATTTTTTCAGTTGTTCAATGCGGGCTTTCGTAGAAGTTGCTCGGCAACTATTGAATAACATTGGCCACATAGAGCCTCCTTTAGCTTCATTATTCGCCAATTTTTTGCATTTTGAATCTCGTGCTCTGAGCCAAGTACGTTGTTCTGTCAGGAGAGTCTTAAATTTTTTCTCTATTAAACAACTTATTAGCTCGTTATAAATTTGATTTAGTTCTAGGTCTGATGTTAGGAATTCTCGTTCAGCGCAGACATTCATTTGAGACTGTGTTCCTGAATAATTACATTCTAAGTTGCTTTGCGACCAAACAGGTGAATAGCTATATGTGGACAATATTATATTAGCTAAATAGAAAAGAACTTTCATAGCTTTAAGCTCTAAGTTTGTGCTGTGCTGTTTATAAAATTGATATTTAGAGATACTCAGCCCATTTTTAGGTAAACCACTTTAGTAATCCAATCGCTGCTGATGGTAATGCAACGACGAATGCCAATACAGGCAAGCAACCTCCAGAACGATGAGAATGAGCATGTCTGCTTGGTTGGGATTGAAGCCATAACTGATGGCATTTTGAACAATAGAGTTTTTTGATTCCTCGGCGCCATGCTTCAATGGTTCGTTTTGTGTGCTGGGATATAGTTGAGCAGCGTGCACATTTGAAGGATTTGCTTTCAGGAAGTTTTGGACGAAAAAATACAGCCTTAACTAGTAAGGCTAAGCCAACTAAAAGAAAGCTCGCAATAATTATGTTTGGTTCCAAATCTATACCCCCAGGCGTTTGACGTAAAAAGCAGCCCATCATTTTTGAATTTAATATAACACATCATGGTTGTTAGCAAGCTAATCCTTAAAGAGCTATTCACCAATACATTCCCGCCACCAAGAAATAACACAGTAGTAGCATTGTTTCGTATAATGTGCCTGAGTTAAACGTATCACGATCAGTTTTGATGGGCATAAACTTTATTGAGAGGAACGGGGATGACTGAGAATAACCACATACATAAAATCGTTATTGTAGGTGGCGGTGCGTCAGGCTTAGAACTGGCAACCCGTTTGGGGCAAAAGCTGGGCAAAAAACAATTGGCTGAAATTACGTTAATCGATGCCACCGCGACGCATGTTTGGAAGCCTTTGTTACATGAGGTGGCTGCGGGCACGTTGGATGAATCTGAACAAGTGGAGTATTTAGCGCAGGCTTATCGTAGCCATTTTCGTTTCCGTTTAGGGCGTATGGAAGGGTTAAATCGAGCTAAGAAAGAGATTTATGTCGCGCCTACGTTAAATGATAAAGGTGAAGAACTCATTCCAGGCCGAACATTTCACTATGATACGCTAGTAATGGCGATTGGTTCGGTCAGTAACTCTTTTAATATTAAAGGGGTAGCTGAGCATTGTTTATTTTTAGATAGTACGATGCAGGCGTTTTAGCTTTCAAAAATTCTTGTTCGAGTCTTATTTAAAACAATATATTGGCAAAGATCCGGCACAAGTAAAACCTCTATCAATTGCCATTGTCGGCGCGGGCGCTACTGGGGTGGAGTTAGCTGCGCAATTACATGAAGTGACAGGCGTGTTAGCGATGTACGGCTTAAACGAGCCTAGCGATGTTAAGCTGACGATTATCGAAGCCGCAACCCGTTTGTTACCGGCTTTGCCGGATCGTTTAGCGATGGCGACGCAACAGCAATTAGCTAAGTTAGGTGTCGATTTGAAGTTAGGTCGGCGCGTCACTGAAGTCAATCGCGAAGGTATTTTGACGCATGATGGCGAATTTATAGCGGCGGATATTAAAGTGTGGGCTGCCGGCATTAAAGCACCCGATTGGGTAAAGAATTTGGATGGTTTAGAGACTAATCCACTAAACCAACTGATTGTCGATGCGACGTTAAAAACCAGCGATGACGATATTTTTGCAATGGGCGATTGTGCCGCGTGTGCGTGGACGGGACGTGTGGGTAATGTGCCACCGAGAGCACAAGCCGCCCATCAACAAGCTGAGGCGTTGTATAAATCGTTGTGCAACCGTCTAAACGGTAAAGCGTTAGTACCGTTTACTTATTACGATTATGGCTCATTAGTTTCATTAGGTAAGTACACCACGGTAGGCAATTTAATGGGTAGCTTAATGGGTACAGTGAGCATAGGCGGATTTATTGCCAAGCTGGTGTATTTGTCGTTATACAAAATGCATCAAATCGCGATTCACGGTTATTTCCGTACCGCGATGTTAACATTATCGAATGCGTTTAGGCGCAGTGTTTATATCAAAATCAAATTACATTGACAGTTTAGGCTACCAACTTAAGTAGGGACAGGACATTCAGAGCGCAGGACGCCGTAAATACATCCCTGTAGGCTTGGCGGCAGCATCCCTGCTGCCAACACCTGCTCTCTAAACGCCCTGTCCCTACTTCACATTGTCCCATCTAAAAGTGCATAGTCACAGTTTATAACAACAAGCAAGGATATATTTCATGTTAGAAATTGAATACGAATTCCAAGAAAAAGACTTAATTCATTTCAATGAATTACAGTTTATGCGTAACGAAGACATTAAAAATAATATTAAGAAAAACCGTTGGTTGATTCCGGCGTTTATTACTGTATTGGGTTCTTATTATTATTTTTTCTATAACGATATTCAAACCACGGCTTATGTGTTAGTTATCGGTGTGTTGTGGGGGCTGTTATCACCGCTATACATTTTGAAAGACTTGCATAGACAAGTGTTGAAAAGTTATTCCGAGAAAGAAAAAGTCAACATGTTCGGTATGTATAAATTAAAAATTGACCCTTCAAATCCTAAGTATTTATTTGAAGAATCGCCGAGTGGTAAAAACAAAATGGCTTGGGATGAATTGCTTAGAGTCGAATATGGCAAACGCTATGTGTATATCTTTATTACATTAGATACAGCACTCGTGATTCCTGTGGAAGGCGTTAAGTCGGGTAATTTAGAGCAATTCGCCGAGCAAGCTGAAAAAATGATAGAGCGTTATAGTTCATAAGCCTACGGAGCAATAATGAATACGTTAAAACGATTGGCTTTGCCTTTGTTATTCACCGCGTTATCGGTTCAGGCCGACAATGCGGTGAATGTTCAATTGTTAAGTGCTACGGTAAAAGATGAAAAAATTGCTGATGCGACGGTTATTTTGCAAAAAAACGGCGAACAATCGTTAACGGCAACCAGTAATGCTCAAGGCATGGCAACGATAAACAGTGCTTATGCCGATGATGCTGGTACGCTGCTGATTGTCAAAAAACCAGGTTATTCGGAGCTAGTCGTGAAATGCCCGTGTTCTGATATGACGTATGCGATAAGTCCAGTCATGAAAAGCTTAGATGCTATGCGTATTGTTTTGAATTGGGGCGCAAAACCCGAGGATTTGGATTCGCATATCGTGTATCCGAATAACCATATTTATTTTGAAAATATGACCGGTACCGATGCCTTATTAGATGTTGATGATACGAATAGCTTTGGCCCTGAGACGATTACATTGAACGTAAAACACGAAGGTGAGCGCTATGTTTATGCGGTGCATAATTTTTCTGATGCCAGTGCGCCAGGTTCTAAACGCTTATCGGACAGTCAAGCGAAAGTGTTTGTTTATGTTGGTGAGACCTTAGTCAAAACCTATTATGTGCCAACCAATCAAATCGGTAATTTATGGACCGTGTTTGCGGTGACCGAGTCAGGCGATTTGCAAGATTTTAATACCATAAAAGCCGTGACCAGTTATCAGCGCTTACAGACATCTGAGTTTCAAAGCGTGATCGACCATACGTCAGTTAGCTCAGCCGAGTATACGTCTGAAGCAGTAGCGACCTCGAAAGCGTTGAATAAGCAAGGTGAGCAAGCCTATCATGCTGGCAAATTAGACGATGCGATTCGCTTGTATCAAGCCGCAATAGAGTTAGATGGTAGTTTTGGGCAAGCGTATAGCAATTTAGGCTTAGCATTTCAAAAAGCCGGTAATGTTGCCGAAGCGTTATGGGCTAACCGTAAAGCGATTGCGCTAGCTGACGGTGCCAGTGCCGCTACGGTTAAAGCCAGCTCACATTATAACAACGGCAAAATCTATGAAGAAGCAGGGCAGTGGAACGATGCGTTACGCGAATATCACTACGCTAAACGCGCCAAAGACAACACTGTTTATGATAAAGCGATTAAACGTATGCAAGAAAAAGGCGCGAAGTGATGGGGTTTAGGTCGGTTTGGCAGGTCGGTATTACTCTTAGCGCATAAGATAGTGTTCCCAGTTTCACCGGCCTTTGTTTCGCTTAGGTAGGTTTACTCCAGACTGCGTTAATCCATCTTTAGAGTTTCATGATTAATTCTCTTACATCCTTGCGGTTTGTGTTCGCCTTAATGGTATTTCTTAGCCACTTAACGTTTTTTATTCCCTAAAAATAATTATAGATTTAACGGCTTTTACAATAAGGTTTTTTATGAAGGGTATATCGGAGTAGGTTTTTTCTTCATATTGAGTGGTTTTATTTTGTCGTATACCTATAAAGATCAATTGCTCAATAATCAAATAAGCAGAACATATTATTTTGTTAAACGATTTGCGCGTATTTATCCGTTGCATTTAGTCACCTTATACTTGGCAGTTCCCATTTTGCTGATTGAAAATGGGACAAAAACACAAATTTTTACCCAACCGTTTTTCGCAAATTTATTTTTATTACAAAGTTTTGGTCCTGACCGAAGCTATTTTTTCTCTGGCAATGCGTTGTCGTGGAGCATTTCCGACGAGCTGTTTTTTTATCTTTGTTTCCCTGTTTTGATTTTGGCATTTTGCCGGTATCGATGGCTTGTTTCATTAGTTTTGCTTGGCGCCTGCGTCTGTATTATAGGGTTAATGCCGTTTTTTCCAGGCAGGGTAACCGAGCATACTATTTTTTATATCAATCCTTTCGTGCGCTTAGTTGATTTCACTATAGGTATGGCATTATTTGAAGTATTTGCGAGGCTAAAAAAAATCTCTTTCCCTGGCCTTGGGTTCGCGACATTATTGGAGTGCTTGGCGATTTTACTATTCATAGTTTTTTTCTATTTCCATGATGATATTCCCCAGGTTTTCCGGTATTCGTGTTATTACTGGGCTCCCATTTCCATAGGTATTTTAGTGTTTGCATTTCAGGCAGGAAAACTATCGGCATTTTTATCCTATCCAATATTCATTTTTTTAGGAGAAATTAGTTTTGGCTTTTATATGTTTCATCAACTGGTGATTCGCTATTATCAACAGTTGGATGCTGATTTTCATATTACTGATAATGTTTATCTTGCTGCTGCCATTGTGTTTTTCGCTAGTGTAATACTTAGTAGTGTGAGTTATTTTGTAATAGAGAAACCGGCAAACCATGCAATTCTCAAAAAAGTGCTTAAACCAAAGAACTAGTTATACTTTTCGGAATTTCAGAAAACAAATCATTCTATGAGCTATCAGCGTGTGTTCGGGGCAGTGTTTATTGTTTTACTAGTGTTACTCCCTTTGAGTTATTTGGCTTACCGTATGAACAAATATCCGAATGCAGTTCCAGAAAAACCGGCTAGCGACCTTTCTTCTCTTGAAAAGCAAGCAACTGCTAATCCTACTTTCGACAATATTATCAATCTTGCTTTAGCTTACACTGATAATAAAATGCCTGGGAAAAGTGTTCCTTATTTAGAAAAAGCGATAGAAATAAATCCTCAGTCGCTATCGCCTTCAATAATCTTTGTGTAGCTTACACGTTGATACAAAAATACCAACAAGGCGTGGATGCATGTATAAAAGCTATTCAGATAGATGCGTCATTTCAATTGGCGAAAAACAATCTGGCTTGGGCAGTTAGCGAGCGGGATAAAGTTGTGGCTGTGATTCTGGAACAAGAAAAAAGTTGCGCTAGACAAGCGCACGGTAAGTTTTTATTTTGATTATGGCCTAAATTATTTTAAATTGGCTAAATACGATAAAAGCATTGAAATGTGGAATAACATGCTTGCCTTAGATTCTAAAAACATTGACGCACTGAATGGGATTGGCACTGCGCTAATGTCTAAAAATCAAATAGATAATGCGATTGCAATGTTTAAAAAAGCATTTGAATATCAGCCGAATAATCCATTGACAAAAAATAATTTGGTTTGGGCGATGAATGAAAAATTAAAATTACAAACGTCCGATAAATACAAACAAGCTCGGTAGGGTACGTTGTGAGTATCTTTCCCTTAACATTTGGAGATTGTCCATGATACAACCCGTTCAAGGCAATGATGACTAGGGGAGAATACTATGAACGCCGTATTAAAATTCGATTTGTATGAACAATTGCTGGCCTTGCCGGACCATGTCATTGGGGAAATCCTGAATGGTGAGTTATATGCCCAGCCGCGTCCGTCGGGACGGCATGGTTTAGCAGCTGGCTCTTTGAACACCGATTTGAACGCTCCGTTCGGTTTGGGTCGGGGCGGGCCAGGCGGCTGGTGGATTATTCCGGAGCCTGAAGTGCATTTCGTCCGTGACGTAGAGCTGACTGTACCGGATTTGGCCGGATGGCGGCGTGAGCGTATGCCGTCGATTCCAGAAGGCCATCGTTTTGAAATCGTCCCCGATTGGGTTTGTGAAATTCTTTCACCATCAACAATGAAAAAAGACCGTGTGGTGAAGCTACCCCTTTACGCCCGTTATGGCGTGGCACATGTTTGGCTGGTTGATCCGGCGGTGCAGACATTGGAAGCGTTTGAACTGCGGGAAAGCCATTGGCTGCTGAGCGCCACACTAAAAGATGACGACCGGGTTGCCGTCCCGCCGTTCGATGCCGTTGAGTTTTCGCTGGCGGATTTATGGGCATGATGATTAACCAAAATGCCTTATCGCGAAGTCATAAGGTAGTATACTCTCTGTGTACCCAACACTCTCTAAAAAGCTACCAAGTAATGAAACCTAGGCTAGTCAAATGTTTTTTATTGTGGGGTTTATTAGGGCTTAGCACCGCCGCGATAAGTGCCGGGCCGACTACCGTTGCCCAGTTTGACTATAGGCTTTGGCCTGAAGCTATTAATAACCCCGCTGGCTTTGATAAGGCCTCGCGCGCCGCTTTATTAGTGTATGCACCGGTGCTAGAAAAGTTAAGCAAAGCGTCTGATGCAGAATTACTGGCTAAATTTCATATTAAAAGCTTGAGTAGAGCGTCGATTAACGATTGGATGACTCAACAACTTGCGATGCTTGGGCGTAATTACCAATTAGCTGCCACGGATTGCCAAGCGAGTGATTGGACATGTGCTGTGGTTGGTGTGAAGCCTGAAAATTTTGTGGCTCAGGCACGGTTAATAACCGCTAAAATTCCGGTTGCGTTGACAGCTTGGCAGCAGCAGTTGTCAGGCTTTGCCGGTGATTACGCCAGTGAGCAAATGCGCTTGGCTGCGTTATTCCCTAAGGTAAATAGCGAAGTTTCGGTTATTAACGCGCAAGAATTTAATGGCGATGAGTTAGCTGACCGGCTATTTTATTTAAGCTTCGATGATGGCCCTAGCGCACCTAAAAGCACTACCGATGAGTTAATAACGATGCTAACGGCACAGCAAAAATCTGCTGTGTTTTTTGTTTTAGGAGAAAATTTTTCGAGTCGTTTGAAAAAAAACTCTAAAGATGAATTGGCTAAGCTTTATGGTCAACAGTGCGTGGCTATACACGGTTATCAACATCAATCACATGCTAAATGGGCGGATTGGCAACAGTCGATTCAGCGGACGCAAGTGTTAATAGCGTCAACGCTGGCTGATAAACAAACAGTGGCGTTGTTTAGACCGCCTTATGGGCAACGTAAAGTCGATAGCGGAGCTTTTTTTCAACGCCAAGGGCTACGCGTCGCGCTGTGGAATTTAGATTCGCAAGATTGGAATCAAAAGATTAGCAGTGATGCCATTATCGGGCGCATGGTTGCTTTAATGCTGATTAAAACGTCATGGTATTGTGTTATTTCACGATATTCACGCTAAAGCAAACACAGCGTTACCTAGTTTGTTTAACGTGTTAGGCGACGCTGTAAAATGGGGTGATTGCCGTGCTATTGGGTCAAACGAGTAATGTTGCGCACCCTTAAGATCATAAGTATCTACATAACTTGTCAGAAAAATTGTTGAGCAGACGTTTTTAATTCTGCTAGCTCTTTGATCAAAAACTCGCGTAACGGTACAACCGCCTGGCGTTGAACAGCGGCAATAGCCTAAACAGTGACACAAACCATACTGACCACTAAAAGGCGTTTGACAATGGCGATAGCGGGCAAAAATAACGACGGCAAAGCATTTGAGCTGCCTTACTTAATGCCGCCATAACTCATGCAGTTTAGTTAAGTTGGC
>NZ_LAJX01000096.1 GCF_000963695.1 Methylocucumis oryzae | reverse complement strand
GGGCAGCGTTTATGGCGCTACGCATTTAATCGATGTGTTATTAGGCCATAAAACGGAACGGGTACTGAAATACGGCCACGACCACGTGTCGACGTTTTTTTTTTGGTATTGGTACGGCGTTTAAATGAGCAGCAATGGCATTCGGTTTTTAGACAGCTTATTGCGCGTGGATTAGTGGTTGTTGATTTTGAGCAATTTTGGCTCGCTACGGCTAACCGAGCAATGTCGTCCCATTTTACGTGGCGAGCAACCATTGATGTTACGGCAAGATGTCGTGCGTCAAACTGAGCAGCGTACTAAAGGTAAGGCTGGAATAACCAGTACTCACACATCGTTATTAGAGCGGCTAAAAGCTAAGCGTCGAGAAATTGCCGAAGCTCAGGATGTACCGCCTTATGTGATTTTGCCAGATACCAGCTTAAAAGCGTTGGCCGACGCTAAACCGGTATCAGTGAAAAAACTATTAAACATTCCAGGTATCGGTAATCGGCGCGCCGAGCTATATGGTGAAAAATTTCTTGCCGTGATTCGCGACTTTGCTCAAGCCGCCGTTAAAGACAGCGATACTATCGTCGAGTCGGTTAACTTATTTCGCTTAGGTTTTACCGCACAACAAATTGCCCAAAAGCGAGAATTAAAAGAATCAACGGTATTAACGCATTTAGCACAAGCCATTGAGCAAGGCAGTTTGCTATTAACCGATGTGATTGATTTACCGGCTAAAGAAATTCAACAGATAGAAGAGGCTTTGTTAAGTTTATCCGATGAAGAAAAGCATCGATTAAAACCGGTTTATGAGGCTTTGGGCGGAGCGTATTCGTATGAGATCTTGCGTTGTGTGCGAGCTGGACTGGTGGTCAAAATGCAGTCATAGTCGCTGCACATATAAAGTGCAATTTCATACTCAATTGGTGCGATATTTGAAAATTAGGCAACGTGACTATGTAAAAGCGATTGTTACAAACCCGACAAAATGCTGTCAATTTCACGTTTATGCGAATAGACATAAAAAAAGTGCAATGCAATAAGCAATTTCAATAAAGCGGCTTATTTTTTGAGCTAATTAGGCACGGTATCTGCTCAATGGTTGTGACCTGTTCCTATTGTGCAGAATCATTAACGGCAGCGCCGCCGATGTGTCTGGCAACGTCGCCTAACCGGAGCCTAGAGGCAATGCCGGTTATTCAACGACACTACGATTTTAAACAATAACAGCCTAGCGCATCATTATGCTTTTTGTTTAGCAATGATGGTCAGCATTTAGTTAATCACACTCTAAAAAGGTTTGTTATGAGTAAGTATCGCACGTTAATTGTTGCTATCGCGCTGTTTTTAGTCTTTGACTTAGGCGTATTAATTTTAAATTTTTATGTATCGGCGGCTATTTCTAAAGATGCTGCTAGTGTTAACTTAGCGGGGCGCCAACGTATGTTATCGCAACGCATGGTTAAAGGTTTGTTGGAAACCCAAATCGCTATGGAAAAAGGTGAAGAGTTAGCTAAGCCTTTAGACGAATTAAAAAAGTCATTTACGCTGTTTGATGACACGTTGAATGCGTTTAGCCAGGGCGGGCAAACCATGAGCGGTAACGGCGAGCTATTCAAATTGATGCCGTGCAAGATCAAGCCGCCATCGAGGTTATCAATAAAGCGTTTACGCTGTGGCAGACGTTTCGTGCTCAGCTTAAGGTTGTGTTAGAGCCTACTGTTCCACTGTCAGCAATTACCTTAAACAATGCCGTTGAGTACGGTCGGGCTAATAATGTTGAATTATTGGGTTTAATGAATCAGCTTACCAGCGCGTTAGAAAAAAGTCGCCGCCGCTAAAGCCGATAGACTGCGTATGATTCAAATGATAGGGATTAGTCTAGCGTTATTAAACTTTATCATCATTATTCGGCATTTTATTCGCCATTTGCGTATGAGTGATGCAAAAGCTGAGGCAGCCAGACAAGAGAATCAAGATATTCTCGATTCAGTATCGGAAGGCTTATTTTTGTTAGACCAAAATGGCGTTATTGGCGCTGGACATTCTAAATCCATAGAAGAGATATTTAAAACGACGCAGTTAACCGGTAATCGTTTGCTTGAGGTGTTAAAGCCTTTAGTACCGGAAAAAAGTGTTATGGGAAAGTAAAGATTTTCTCGATATTTTATTTCGTGACCATGTCAATTTAAAGCTGATAGAAAGCCTAAATCCACTCCGGCAAGTGGAATTGTTTTTTAAAGACAGTGGCATAAAAAAACATTTAGCGTTTCAATTTTCCCGTGTAGACGATAAGCATAGAGCTGTTTCCCACGTGCTAGTAACGGTTAAAGATTTGACTCAGCAAGTTGCATTGGCTTTGCAGTTAGAAAAATCAGAGCAAAAAGTTGAAGAGCAAATGACGTTTTTTATTAGGCCTATTACATTTAGACCCAGAGTCAGCTAAAGAATTTATCGTCGCTACCGAGCAAACCCTTCAGCAAGTCAATGCAACGTTAAAACAATACGGCAAAAATGAATTAGCGTTACCTAAACAATGCCGGTTGGCGTTATTAGATATTTTGCCTATGGTGCATCGCGCTAAAGGTGAAGCCGGGCTATTAGGTTTTAATTTGTTTGAAGAAAAATTACATGCATTAGAAGACGTGATTGATGAATTGCGCAAAAGACCACAAGTGCAAGGCGAAGATTTACTGAGTTTGACGGTTCAATTAGATAGGTTAATGTTAGATGTTAAGTCCATTTATGCCTTATTAGAGCATATGAGTGATTTACGCCAAACCTTTGCTAGCGAAGAGTCGCAAGGCTTAACACCTGTAACGAATTCATCAGCGCCTACCTCCAGTTTTAATCCGCCTACCGAAAGCGGTGCCGATGAGCAAAATATGCTGGCTGGATTGCGTCAGATGGTTCAGGCCATGGCGGCTGTTCAAGGTAAACGTGTAGAGTTTTTTGCTGAAGGTTTTGACGTGTTGTTATTAACCTCTTATCAGCGTAATCAACTCAGAGATATTTTATTACAGCTAATGCGCAATGCCGTGACTCATGGCATTGAATTGCCGGATGAACGCTTAGCCAGTGGTAAGGCAGAAATCGGTCAGATTCGGTTACAAGCCCAGATTCAGGCACAAGGTTGCTCGATTATTTGTTATGACGATGGCCGGGGTATCGATGCTTCAAAGTTACGTGATGCTGCGCTAATAGGCGGCTATGCGAACGAAGATGATTTACTTGATTGCGATGAGCAAAATTTATATGCGTTGATGTTTGAAACCGGCTTATCAACGGCCGAAGAGGTGACGGTTCATTCCGGGCGAGGTGTGGGTTTAGATGTGGTTAAGCAGCAAATTAAGGCCTTAGGCGGACAATTGGCCTTAGCAACAGAGCTTGGTCAGTTCTGCGCTTGGCGTATTTCTCTACCGTATACCCACTTAGAGCATTTGCCTTTTGCAGCGGTGTAATGACCATGAATAAAGCGATGGTTAAATTAATGATTGTCGATGATTCGACGATTGTGCAACGCCGTATTGAGCGCGACCTTCAGCTACCTTATGTCAAAGTAGTCGGCAGCGCTAGCGATGGCGTGGAAGCAGTACAACTCTTCCAGCAAACATTACCTGATGCCGTAACACTTGATTTAACCATGCCCAACATGGATGGTTTAGCAACCGTTTCGGCGTTGTTGGCGATTCAGCCCAAAACGCGCATTTTAGTGATTTCAGCGTTAGCGGATAAAGCCACCGCTATCGAAGCGATTCGTCGCGGTGCAAATGGTTTTATCTATAAACCGTTTACCGAAACAGAATTAAACGCGGCGCTGAGAGAGTTGTTGGGAGATTAACATGATGAAAGAAAATTTATTAAAGCTGTTTGTTGATAACACCACCCATTACTTTAAGCACTTGTCTCGCGAATCGGTAGAAGTACAAGTGCCTTATTTAATCGCCCATCATGAACCGGTGATTTTTGATTATACTGGGATTATCGGCGTCAGTGGCGCCTACAGAGGTTATGTCTATTTGACCGCACCCAGCAAAATGATGCGGTTTTTATTGCAAACCCAAGGCGAGCAGGATTATAGCGAGCCGCATTGTTTAGATGTCATTGGTGAAATAGCCAATGTCTTAGCGGGCAATGTAAGACGCGAGCTAGGTGCCGAATTTATGATTTCAGTACCGCTAAGAATTGCCGGTCAACCTGATAAATTGCTATTAACCGATAAATCCTGGTCGTTTGCGATTCCTATTCGCTATTCATTATTTATCGCTGCGTTAGTGGTGAGTTTGGAGGAGCATGTTATGTAAAGTCTTGTTGTGCAGATAATGACTGCCAGACTTCATCTAATAAGGCACGAAATTCTGTATCTTCCGGTAGTTCATTCAGTTGGCTATCTGCTTTTTCTTCGTCGTAAAGCGCTTGTCCGCCTTGTTTTAGCGCGGCTTGTAGCACAGCGCGGCATTCGTCTTTACGATGTAATAAAAATAATGCGTAGGCTTGATTGCCTAAAATTGTTGCTTGATCATCAATAGCCGCTGAGTGTAAGGCTTGCTCGAAATGCTCAAGTGATTGTTCGAACAAGCTTAACCGTTGTTGTGAGTTAGCGTGTTTTTTGGCTTCAATCAACAGTGCAAAGCCTATGCTATTTAACCCTAGACAAGCATATTGCTGTAACATGGGATCATTAGTGGTGCTAAAACGCTTAATCAAGTCATTATAAACAGCACTAGCTGCTTCCGGTTGTTGTATTTGTGTTAACGTAACACCTTTGTTGTATAAGGTCTTAGCAACTGATTCTAATATAGCGATTTCATGGGCTTGCCCAAAGCGTTGTAGAAGTTCGTCATAAACAGTAATGGCTGCTTCCGGTTGTTGCATTTGTCCTAGCACAACACCTTTGTTGTATAAGGCCTTAGCGATTGGTTCCAATATAGCGATTTCATGGGCTTGACTAAAGCGTTGTAGTAGTTCGTCATAAACAGCAAGAGCGGCTCCCAGTTGTTGCATTTGCCCTAGTACAACACCTTTGTTGTATAAGGCCTTAGCGACTTGTTCTAATATAGCGATTTCATGGGCTTGACCAAAGCGTTGTAGTAGTTCGTCATAAACAGCAATAGCAGCTTCTGGTTGTTGCATTTGTTCTAGCACAACACCTTTGTTGATTAAGGCCTTAGCGACTCGTTCTAATAATTCGATTTCATGGGCTTGGCCAAAGTGTTGTAGTAGTTTGCTATAAACAGCAATTTCTGCTTCCGGTTGTTGCATTTTTCCTAGCACAGCACCTTTGTTGATTAAAGCCTTAGCGACTGGCTCTAATAATACGATTTCTTGGGCTTGGCCAAAGCGTTGTACTAGTTCGTCATAAACGGCAATTTCTGCTTCGAGTTGTTGCATTTTTCCTAGCGCAAACCCTTTATTGAATAAGGCCTTAGCGACTTGTTCCAATATATCGACCTCATTGGCTTGACCAAAGCATTGAATTACTTCGTCATAAGCGGCAATTTGCTCGCTAGTTTTTTCTAATTGCTCTAAACAACTCCCTTTAAGCATTAGTAATCGAGCTTTAATAACATTATCCGTGGCTTTGGCGTTTAGTAGCGTCTGGTTAATAAACATAAGCGCTTTTTCATAGTCGCCACTAAAAAAATACGCCCTGGACAAATGGTTTAGCAAGTTAAGACTGGTTGGATGTTTAATTACCCCTTTTTGGGCTATATCAATTACTTGTTTCCAATCACTTTTTTGTAGTGGTGTTATGAGTTGCTGTAAGTACGGCGCCTCATCGACTTGCGCCACCTTTTGAATTAACTCGGTTAGCCTTCGGTAGGGGGCATCAGAACTAAATAAGTCGCCATCATCGACTAATAGCCTGTCTTCGTAAGCGAGTAGAGGATGATAAGGAATCACGACGGGCTTTTTGGCATTATAAGCTTTGTTGAAATCGCGTTTAATGCGTTGCATTTTTTTTCCGAACGGTGTGGCTTTATCAACCGGCATCACCGGTATAGGGGAGGCGACCAGGATGAGTTCAGGTTTTAACGGGGCATGACTGCATATCGAATCGAATACGCGTTTAGCTCCGACTAGGTTTTGCTCATTAAGATTAAAGACTAATACGACAATATCGGCTAATTGGTGCGTAGCAATGCCGCCTACTTCTGATAAGCCGGTACGCGCGTCTATGAAGACATAATCAGGCTCATACTCGGCGATGATATGGCCGCGTAAGTTCTCAAGGATTTTATAGCCGTCTTGCTGGTTATAAAAATCAGCCCAGGTGGTGGTGTTTAGAAAAGCTAAATAACCTGGTTCTCTGTCCCGACCTGCGGGCATAATCCAAGTTTTACCCTGGTCAGTCTCTTTTCCGCAGCATTCATGGATAAACGCGTTTAATTCACTAGGTGGGCCTTGTTCAAGGCATAACGCAATGTATTCAGAAAAACCAGCGGGTCGCTTGTCGCCTGATTTGGGTTGAAACGGCTGAAAATGCAATAAGCCGGGTGCTTCTAAGTCAAAATCCATTAACACGACTTTTTTTACCGCTCGCGGCTAATACCCGCGCGCAATTGGCAAGTGCTAAAGTTCTACCTACGCCGCCTTTATACGAGTAAAACGCGACAAAACGGGTTAGTAGTGTTTTTTTACTATGCTCCATTGGCAGCAGCTCGTAATAAGAATTGATGGGTGGCCTGTGGATTATTAAATTTTTTCACTTCGCTCTGGGTTAGCGTGCTCAAACTCTCGTTTTGGCGTTGTTGTTATGAGCTTGACGGGTTTAATGCTATCTAACGTGTCTTTACCTAATTTCGATAAAAATAATTGATGTTTACGGCCTTGCTTTAACCGATAACACAGTCCATTTTGCTCTAATTTTTTTAACTCATTAGCGATATGCGATTTTTCTTTGCTGCATCGCCGCGCGATTTCGCTTGGGGTTATGCCGGGTGTGTTATCGATATGTGACATGATTGAGCCACTAACCGTTGAGGGCATGACTAAGCGCAGTTGTTGTAAGGGCTTACCACTTTCCAATGCGAGTGTTAACAGTTCATTGATGGTTCGCCAACGGTCGCCCGGCTTGCCGGTGGTGTCGAAATGGTCGGCTAACCCTGCTAAATCGGCATAACTAGCAAGCATGGCGCGCATTTCAGCATTATCTTGGTTGAGTAGTGCTTGTGCGGCGAAAGCCGTTAACCAGGCTTTTTCTGCGTAGACTTGTGGGGTGTTTTGGTCTTTTAACGCGTTACGGTAGGCGTCGCGGTGCTCGTTGAGTGCGTCCATAGTTCATTGATAGGTAGTTTTTATTATTAACTATTGTGGGTTGGATAAGATTAGTTCATATCAATCTCGATTTCAACAGTGAATAATGGGAGGTCTCCTGCAATTGTTAAACCTTGTTTGGATGGGATATAGGCGTAAACAGCCTTGTCTTTGTTATTTGGTTCGGCATTACAAATAAAGGCTGAAGACAGATGATGTTCGCCGACATTCGCGCAATGTCGATGGAAACGTTTTAAATTAGGTGACATTGCAGGTACTAACAATACCTGAATCGGTAAGTCTTTCCACAATGAATCATGGAAAAAATCCAGACAAATTGGCGTAGCAGTTAAGCCTAATGCTGTTAAACGAAGCGTGACGGTGTTAGCTAATTGCGTAGGCTCAAAAGCCGCTTGCTTATGATTCAATAGGTTATGAGCTTCCCGCTCAGTTAAGTTAAACGGTTGGCGTTTTTCTTGTTGCCATTCAATGTCACCAAAGGCATTTAACACGGTACAGCAATTGCTGAATTCATTGCGCTTATTGCCATGATGGATATGGCGACTGCCAGCGACGATTAGACGGATAACCGGCTCAAATGCGTTATGTTGTAGCAGCCAGGCTTGTATAACTGTTAATAACGCTTCGGTCACGATTAATTCCGGTAACAGTAAAATATCAATTTTTTTGTTGGTACGCTGTTGCTAGTGCGAGCGTAATTTTGTTAACCAGCTCAGGTTCATTTTGAGCGCTCGCACACCAAAAAGGCATACGTCCATCAGCGCGCAGATCGTCGGCATCGTATTGCCATTGCATCTCTTCATGATTGGCTAATGGCGCAAAACCAATTTTCATGTGCTTGCGTGTCAGTAAAGCGTTTAGGCTGTCACTACGGCCACAATCGAATTGGGTTGAGTTTTCAATTTTAAGCCAACGATAACAGAGCTTAATAAAGCCTTGTGTACCAAGCTGTCCGACAGGCTTGAAGCGGTTTTTTTCAGGAATGGCTTTGTTAATGGCTGAGGCTTCGTGTTTAACCAGTATGTAGGGTTGATTATGCACGGTTTGTTCGATAATACCGTGCAATAAACTGGCTGTAGGCATTTGTTTATAACGTTGTTCTAATTGGATTAAACAACCGTAAGCGTTTTAGATAGTCATCGTTTGTTGTTATGCCTTGGCTTAAGATGTCGTTCACGGTGTCTTTAGTGCATAAATAACGCTGAAAGTTTTGATTACTACACGATGCGATAAGTTGACCTAGGTGATGAGCATCATCAAGTATTAAACGACTGTAAAGCTCGCACCATTGTGTAAGTGTGTGTTCAGAAAAATCGTCCATGCCAACCTTAGCGCGAGTTAAGAGTAAGCGTGATTTTATAGTGGCTGTTAGCTAAATGCTATGCTTGTCTGATTAGAGAACTTATTTATTACAACTCTATATGGTAAGTTTAGGTTTTGCGCTTAGCATCAATAACATTCGGTAAGCAACTGATTTTATGTAAAATTTGGCTGAGTTGGTCGGTGTTTTCGATTTGAATGGTAAGGTTTAATTCAGTGGTGAAATCAGGGTGTGTACTCATGGTGGCATGAGCGATGTAAATTCTAGCTTGCGCGAGCGCATGGGAAACATCGCTGAGCACATTTTGCATGCTAAACGCTTGTATTGTGATAGGCACTAAGTAACGTGCTTTTTTATCTTGACTCCAAGCTACGTTGACTAAACGTAATTGTTTTTCTGGATTTAAGCGCGTGATGTTGCTGCAATCTTTACGGTGTACGGTAATGCCTTTTTTTAATGAGATATAACCGATGATTTCATCACCTGATACCGGGGTGCAACAATGAGCAAAGTTAGTTAAAACATTGTCAATACCAGCTACCGAGATAATAGATTTAGGCCCAGAAGCGTGTTGTAACTTAGCTTGTGTTGTTTCAAATTCAGGGATTTTAAAAAATGCCGTGAGTTGCTGCGTGTTAATATCACTACGGCCAATCGCTTCTAAAAGCTGCTCTTCGTTTTTTTGTTTAAAGTGTTTCGCTAGCTCTACTAAATCAGGGGTCTTAACGCCTAGTCTGCGGCTTTCTTTGTCTAAAATAGCCTTGCCGGTCGCGATATTGCGACTATGTTCTTGGTTTCTAAACCAGCTTCTTACCTTGCTTATGGCTGTCGGTGATTTTAGATAACCGAGATTAACATCTAACCAGTTACGGTTAGGCCCGCCTTCTTTTGTGGTTAAAATTTCTACTTGCTCGCCAGATTTTAGCGTATAGGTTAAGGGTACTATGCGTCCATTCACTTTAGCGCCCCGGCATCGATGGCCTATTTCTGTGTGAATGGCATAAGCAAAGTCTAGCGGTGTTGAATTTTTCACTAAGTCAATTAACTGGCCTTTAGGTGTTAAGATATAGACACGGTCATGAAATAACTCGCTACGAAAACTTTCGGCTAAGGTTTCATCATCATCTTTATGTTCTAATAATTTACGCAATGAGTTAATGCTTTTTTCTGTAGCGGCATCATGTTTGCCGCCTTCTTTATACGACCAATGCGCGGCCACGCCTAATTCGGCAAATTCGTGCATGGCTTGGGTGCGGATTTGCACTTCAATACGATTGCCGTCTGCGTCTAAGATGACGGTATGTAGCGATTGATAACCGTTTTCTTTAGGATTGGCGATGTAATCGTCAAAATTCTTTAGGAATGGTTTGCCAATGACCGTGGACTATACCTAGAGCGGTATAACATTGTTGTAAATTGTCAACAATAATACGAACGGCTAATAAGTCGTATAACTCGTCAATACCGGCTTGCTTACGCTGCATTTTTTTCCAAATGCTGTAAATATGTTTGGGACGACCTGAGATAATCGCGTGTACTCCGGCTTCTTGCAGTGCTTTGCTTAGCATTTGTGTAAAGCGTAATACGCAACTCTCTCTGGCAATCCGGTTATCATTTAATGACTTTGCAATATGCCGATAGGATTGCGGTTGTAAATAGCGAAACGCTAAGTCTTCTAGCTCCCATTTGAGCTGGTGAATACCCATACGGTTTGCCAGCGGCGCGTAGATGTCTAAGGTTTCTTGCGCGATGAATCGGCGCATATCGTAAGATTCTTTCGGTAAACCACGTAACCGTTTGATGCGAAAAGCCAATTTGATTAACACCGCGCGCACGTCATGCGTCATCGATAACAGCATACGGCGTAAAATTTCGGTTTGGCTAGGTTGGTTCGTCATTTCTAATGAATACACCGCAATGGTATTCAACCAGTTGACGTCTTGGACAATTGCTGCAACGGTCGTGCCAAATAATTGTTTGATGTCGGGAACAGGGTTGAGCTTATTTACGCGCGGATCGCTTAACAGAGCGGCTAATAAAGTGCTTAAATCTACATGTAATTCTTTTAGAATCGCAGCGACTTCAACCCCTTTAGGACGCTGGTAACTTTCGTCATCAGGAAACTGCGTCACTATGGCTAAGGCTTGCTCGATTTTTTGACGGTCAGGCTCGGCGAGTCCATCGAGCAACGATTCAGTGGTAGTAACGGATTTTTTCATCCCAGTACTAGGCGTGTGGTTTGGTATAAGAATGCCTGTTGTTTCAAGTAACAACAGGCAGGATTGAGCGACTATTTTTGGTTCCCAACTACTTAAGATGAGACAGGTCATTCAGAACGCTGGACGCCGTAAATACGTCCCTGCTGCCGACACCTACGTTGCTAAACGCCCTGTCCCGTCATAAGTGTATAGTCTATTTTTTGATGATAACCTTATCATCGATAGTTAATTCGGTAATTCCACCAATAGAGCTGCTAACAGTGCAACTGGCTTTCTTAAAGCCACCTTTATCCGCATTTTCGCCTGTCCATTTTAATGTAACGTAAGTTTCTTTATCACTTTGCGTTTCAGCAGCGAAATACACTTGTTCGCCTGTTTCTTTTAAAATAGCTGCTGGACATTTCTTGCTGGCCATTTCTTGAATGGCAACATAGTTACGAATCATCGATGCTGCTTCTATTTGTTCTTTGGATTCATTTTTACTGGTGCCAACGACAATAAAACCCACTGCAAAAGCCCCGAGTACTGCAATAATTATTTTAGTTGTTTCAGACATTGCTCTCTCCTCTGTTTTAATAAAGTAACCGTCATCGGTCTTGCTTAGTATATAACGTTTTTTCTGAATTAGAATTCTATCCCTTGCTCAGCTTTAATGCCTTGCTCAAACGCATGTTTTATTTTGCTCATTTCAGTGACGGTATTCGCAATAGCAATAACTTCAGGCGCAGCATCGCGGCCTGTTAGCACGAGATGCAAGCCTTTAGGTTTATGGTGTTGAATAAAATCTGCGATTTCTTGCCCAGAAATCCATTGATAGCTACTGCAATAATTAATTTCATCGAGCACGATTAAATCAAACTGGTCAGAAATAATCTTGGCTTGGCACAACTCCCAAATGCCACGACTGGTTTTTATATCTTGCTCTGGGTTTTTCGTATCCCAAGTAAAGCCGTCGCCTAACGCATGCCACTCAATATTGGCAAATTGTTGTGCGGCTTTTTGTTCACCGGTTTGCCATTGACCTTTAATAAACTGAATGACACAAACCTTCATTCCCCAGCCCGCCGCTCTAAAAACCATGCCGAAGGCACTCGATGATTTACCTTTACCTGCGCCTGTATGTACAAGCACCAACCCTTGGCGTTTATCTTTGGATTTCATAATGATTATAGTAAGAAAATAACAGCGCTTATTTTAACGCAGTTAATGGAGTGATGTGTTGATAAACACGCATAGAGAGGCTATGCGTGCTTTTAGTAGCGGGGAGATTAGAGGATGAAGTCAGAGGTTTTTAATACCGGTAAATTGAATGAGTTCGGCAGCAACATAATCGCCATTTAGGCAAGTGTAAAGGTTACAGTGAGGATATTCGGGTTGTCAAAATATCGGTGGTATTCTTAAAGGAAAGCAATTGCTCCTTAGGTCATGTGTTTGGCTTGTCTCCCCAGCGTTAAACGTTTACAACCTAGCTTAGCTAAGCCCTGTGTTTATCACTGCAATAGTTGCAGGCATAGCAAAGATGTCTTACAGTAACAGTGACTATATTACAGGGATGTCTTATGTCACAACTTGCAAAACCAGCAATAAAGTTCAAGTCACCATACCCATCGACATGCGTAAAAAACTGCGTTTTGCCACGGGCGAAACCATTAATTGGGGTAATTATTCAGACCCAGTCTCCCCATTTTTGAGGCTCCATGCTCTTAAGTTATTGTTTTTTTATCATAGGTCTTTGATTTGGCAGCTAGAACTAAGGCGTGTTTTATGCGAATGAAAAAACACACGTTTGGATTTGTTTTGAGGAAGAAACCATCTCATGATTGACCAGTTAGCAGTGCGCAATTTCACAGTGTTTAAAGAAGCCGAATTGCGGTTTTCGCCGGGTTTGAATGTGATTATTGGCGAGAATGGCACGGGGAAGACGCATTTGTTGAAGCTTGCTTATATGTTTTCTAATCTATGGCGTGATTTGATAAAAGGCTCCGGCTTTATTACCGAGCAAAAAGTTGAGCGGTATGCTGCCGATAAGCTCCGCAATGTTTTTAAAACCGATAAAATTGGTAGTTTAACCTCTGTAGCTAGTGATGGTAAGAGTGAAATTTCTGCGTTGGTGTCTGGCTGTATACCGATTAACCCCCTCAGGATGTCACACGAACCGGAAAGGCCTTCATCACCAATGCCAGATGCAATCATTTGACAGTTTACTTTTTCAGACTATTCAATAGACAATGTTGCGACTCAGCTACAGAAAACATTAGCCAATAATGCTATTTATGGCAAAGGGGTATATCTACCTACCAAGGAAATGGTTTCTTTTTTTGAGGGATTTTTAGCGGCATACGAGAATCGTGAGTTTCAGTTTGATGAAACCTATCGGGATTTAGCGCTGAAATTTGTCAGCCAACAAGTTAAAAAATCCTCCCTCCTTCATTAAAGACGATTTAAAGCAATTGCATACAAATATTGGCGGCAGTTTAAAATTGGAAGGTGGTAAATTTTATTTAATTACACCAGGTGCTAAACAAAGAGAAATTACGTTGGTCGCTGAAGGTGTTAGAAAAATCGCTACCTTGATACATTTGTTGGAAAACGGTAGTCTGGAAGTGGGAGATACCTTATTTTGGGATGAGCCGGAAAGCAATCTCAATCCCAAATTAATCAAAGATGTAGCCGTCGCTTTGTTATTACTTTGCCAGAACGGCATTCAGGTTATTGTTGGGACGCACAGTTATTTTTTACTCAAAGAATTCGATTTACTTAGCCGTTCTGGAAAAAATAAATACTCCAGTCGCTTATTTTTGGCTTAACCAAATCCGATAACGATGTTTTTATTGAACAAGGCGATAAATTTCAGGTGTTAAGTTCCATTGTGTCGTTAGATGAAGAGCTGGCTCAATATGATCGTGAACAGGCGCTTTATTATCAGAAAAATGGAGATTGAAGTTGCAGCAGCTAACAGAAGGTTCGGGTAACCATGAGTTGGTGTTTGAATTCCCCGATGAGTGGACGGTATTAAAATACGATGCCGGCGATTTTTTACCAAAATAAAGTCCTTAAATGCCAAAACACAAAAGCTGTTGATTTTTTGGTGTTACAACAGAATCGCCAGCTTTGGATTGCAGTCAAAAACTTTCGAAATTATGCTGAAGAAAGTAGGTTACGCCTAGACCCAGATGAAAACAAGGTGCCTGGATTGACTAAAACGCGAGAGCATGTCAAAGAAAACGGCTGGGAGCAAAAAGTCACTGTTGCACGCAAACAGCTTTTTATAGCTGATGAAATAGCTCTAAAAGTTAGAGATACTTGTGCGGGTGTGTTTGCCGCCACTCTAAATGAAATCGTTGAGTTACAAGCGTTCTCGATTGCTGTGCAACAAAAGTTGCCAGTTCATATTGTGCTATTTTTACAACAGGACGAAACACTAGATAGAGCAGCAGATTTTCGCAGATTAGCACAACGTATTGCGGATAAAATCCAGCAACAATTAATTTTTATTAATCTAACAGTTGAATTTGTTAATCGTTACACCTTGTCTACAGATGCGCAATGGCGTGTTGCATAAGACCATGTTGTATTTTAACTTATTGAATAATAATAATTTTTTTAAAAAGCTTGCTTGTGACACGCCTTACGTTTCGCATATAATCCCCCCTCTTTATTGTAGCTTACCAACATTATGAACACAGATTCGCTGTTGGACATTAACTTGTCCACGCAGACGCTTACTTTGATTTTAGAGAATCGACCGCTTAAGATTTATCAGGTGTCTACCGCTAAAAATGGGCCAGGCGAGGTCAAAGGCAGCGAATGTACGCCACGCGGCTGGCATAAAATACGCGCAAAAATTGGTGCAGATTGCCCAGTGAATACAGTTTTCGTGGGTAGGCGTCCAACCGGTGAGCTGTATTCAGCTGCACTCGCTGAGCAATTTCCTAAGCGCGATTGGATACTCACGCGTATTCTTTGGTTATCGGGTGTCGAACCTGGTATTAACCGTTACGGTAACGTTGATAGTGCTTGGCGTTATATCTACATTCATGGCACACCCGATAGTGTTGCTTTAGGTGTGCCGGGTTCGCACGGTTGTGTACGCATGGCTAATGCTGATGTAATCGAGTTATTTCAGCAAATACCCATAGGCTTTCCGGTTTGGCTGCATGAGTGAGAATACGCGTATTGCTTTGGGCGTTGAATATCTAGGTGCGCGTTATTCGGGTTGGCAACGACAAACGCATAGTCTTAGTGTTCAAGCTGAATTAGAAAGCGCTTTAAGCAAAATCGCTAATCATCAGGTTACGATAACATGTGCGGGACGTACCGATGCCGGGGTTAATGCGTATGAGCAAGTAGTGCATTTTGATACTGTAGCGAGACGCAAAGACGATGCATGGGTGTTAGGCGTTAATAGTCAGTTACCAGATGATATTCGTGTCCTATGGGCTAAAACCGTGACGCCAGATTTTCATGCGCGTTATAGCGCGTATGCGCGCTATTATCGTTATCTTATTTACAATCGCACGGTTCGTTCGGCGTTAAATTATCAGCAAGCGTGTTGGTATTATCCATTGCTTGCAGAAGACTTGATGCATTATGCCGCCCAGCATTTGTTGGGACACCATGATTTTACGTCATTTAGAGCCGCTGCATGTCAATCGCATAGTGCTATGCGCGCAATGTATGTAGTAGACGTTATTAGGCAAGGCGATTATGTGATTATTGATGTGTGTGCGAATGCATTTTTATATCATATGGTACGCAATATCGTCGGTGTGTTAATGGCGATAGGTTCAGGTAAGCAGTCACCAGATTGGACGTTGCAATTATTAGCCGCTAAGAATCGCAGTCAAGCGGGGCTGACCGCACCGGCGCAAGGGCTTTATTTAGCCGGGGTGTATTATCCAGAACACTTCGGCTTGCCTAAGCATTCGTTATTCAATCGTTTACCCAGTGATATTAAGCGATATGATTAGCGTTTTGCTATTTCGGTTTTTACCGGTAGATTGCGTTAATGGGCTACCCACTCAAGATGAGACACTTTTAATTTTAGTCCGTAGAGCTAAACCGTCATTCCGACAGGGATTGCCGGAATCCAGGCGCCATGGATGGCATGTATTTGAGCAACGCAGGAGCAGTTGCCGAGCCGAGATGACGTTGTTCCCATTTTAGTTGTCCCGTCTTATACGGGTATCAGTTAATGTTTATGCAATGATTTCGTGTCATGTTAGGTCTACTGTTAAGTCGTTTAAGCTAGCAGCAAACTAGGAACGCGTCGTTGCCATTTATTTTGAACAGGAAATGTTTATGTACCAACAGTTAAGTTTTTGGGTTCACGGTAATGCCGATCATCAAGATGGCATTATCGAGAGTATTAGCGTGTTATTAGCTTTTTTTGAAGGGGCAACGGCTAATGGGCCAGGGGGTATTCTTCCGGCTTTGTTGCCGGGATTAACCGCAATGGCGAACTTTCACCCATTAGTTGTGCATTTTCCAATCGCGTTATTATTCACGTTTTTAGCGGTCGAGGTGTTAGCGTTAATTCTTAAAAAGCCTGCATGGCGAGAAGCGGCGACCGTGATATTAGTGGCTGGCGCGTTAGGTGCGGTTATCGCGGTGATTGCTGGTTTTAGCGCGGCGAACTCAATTGAGCACGGTGGTAATGTGCATGAAATTATGGAAAATCATGAGCATATCGGCGTTATTGTGATGGCATTAGCAGTGGTTTTAGCACTATGGCGGTTGTTTATAGGTAAGCCGTTAACAGGAGGAGCTAATACCTTGTTTTTAATTATTTCGGTAGTTATGTGCTTACTGTTAAGCTTTGGCGCTGATTTAGGCGGCTTAATGGTTTATCAATACGGTGTGGCGGTGAAGGCGGTGACTGTTACGGATACTAGCCATAGTCACGGTGAGCATTAAGCTAATGCCAATCGCCCGTCAAACGCGCGCGGGCGATAGCGGCCGGCGTTAGGCTTTTATAAACGACATCACGCAGTTTCTGAATAAAACTCGTGTAAACATGTTGCCAATCCAGTCTAGCCGTAGTGGTTGCAGCTTCTTTAGCGAATGCGCGTCGCAAGGGTGTGTTAACAGCTAGGCGAATCGCTGAGTCAATAAATGCAGACTCATCATTTAAGGTAACGAGAGCGCCATTGTCACCGTTATTCATTAACTCAGCGGCGGCGGCGTAATCGTAAGCGATGACACATAAACCACTCGCCATCGCTTCTGAGGTCACATTGCCATAGGTTTCGGTAACGCTAGGAAATAAAAATAAATCGCCAGAGGCATAATGTTCAGCAAGCTCAACACCGGTTTTACTACCTGTGAATACCGCATACGGGCAGGTTTGTTGTAGCTTTTCTTTAAGCGGGCCGTCGCCTACTAACACTAAGCGAGCACGATGAATGTGTTGGCGAATGTGATTAAACGCATTGATTACCAAGTCAATATTCTTTTCTGCCGCGATGCGGCCGACATGAATCACGACAATATCGTCTTCAGTAACGCCCCACGATGCCCGTAAATCGTTAGAGCGGCGTTTGGGATTGTATAACCGCGTATCTACACCGCGCGCTAATAAGGCTAAGTTGTTGTAGCCCTCTAATGTCAGTTCTTGAATTAAGCGTTGAGTGGGTACAAACGTTGTTGCGGTTGCGTTATGTAAACTGCGTAAATGCGCCGCCATCATGGTTTGTAAAAAACCAGCACCGTAGTGCGCCATGTAATGATGGAAATTGGTATGAAACGAGCTAGTGACCGGGATGTTAAGCCGCTTAGCAACCATAATCGCTGCCCATCCTAAAGGCCCTTCTGTCACAACATGTACAATATCAGGTTTATGTTGGCGCAATTGCAGAAATAAGGTTAGGAGGTTTGGTAAGCCGATGTTTAAACCGTGATAGCCTGGAATCGGAATGCCGTTGACTAGTTGTTCAGTAAATAGCCGCTCGCGCTTAGGAATATCATGGCTGCCTTGCTTAGGCCGGAACAGTAATACTGTGTGTTGATGGCTGCGTAATCCTTCCACTAGCTTGCCGACGGTCATGGCAACACCGTTAATTTCAGGTGGGAAGGTTTCAGTAACAATAGCTATCTGCATAAAGATTGGCGGGTGTTGTGTTTAAGTCATCGGGGTGTGAATATTAGATTAAAATCAGATGACACTATTATTAACAACGCAGAATAGATTTAGTTTTTTTAGTCAAGCAATGAGGCAAGCGTTATTCATACTTAGCAAATTGCTATAAACTTTGAGGCAATTATCTCAAAGCATAAAGGGGAGAAAAATGGACAAATTAACGATAATAATAGGTACAGCAAAGTGTATCTTCCAGTTAAGCAATAAACTCTACACCATGTTGCAACATACTTTCCGAGTCGCTTGTTGAGAGCGTGTGCAGAGGCTACTCAAAAAGATTTACGATATTAAGGTCATTGGCAGATGCAGCTTACTTCTCCAAATATGTATAACATCTCCTTCACCCAAAAACGTCGAACGTTACTTAACCAATTTCGTCGCCAATTTTCCAGGTTTCGTCTATATCTTTCGCTTGTCGCCCGACGGGCATGGTAGTTTCCCTTTTGCGAGTCCCGGCATTGAGAAGCTTTATGGTTTGAAGCCAGAAGATGTGCAGGACGATATGGCGCCATTACATGCTATGGCGCATCCTGAGGATGCATCTCACATCATTGCCAGCCTTGAACAATCGGCGCGAACATTGCTACCCGTGCAGGTAGAATTTCGTATATGCCGTCCGGGCATGCCCGTGCGCTGGGTTGAATTTCATTCCGTTCCTGAACATCAAGATGATGGCAGCACACTCTGGTACGGCATAATGCAGGACATTACTGAGCGTAAACAAATGCAAGAGGCGCTTATCGCGCGTGAGCAGGAGTTTCGCAGCTTGGCGGAAAACCTCCCTGATAACATTGCGCGCTGGGATATTGCGGGTCGCTGTCTGTATAGCAACCCAATCCATCAACGAACGCTGGGCAAGACGCTGGAGGAAATGCGCGGTAAGACCCACAGTGAAGTTTTTGCTGATAATCGCTTCGCGTTTTTTGATGAAGTCATGGCGCAGGTGATTTCTACCAGGCAGGAGGCGCAGGTGTTGCGTGTACCTGTGCCTATGCCCGATGGCGGCACGGATTACCACGATGTCCGTTTGGCACCCGAATTTGATAGCGAAGGGCGCATCACCAGTGTGTTGGGCATAGGCCGCAACATGACCGATGCTTACCGTATGCAGGAAACCATCGCTCAGCGTGAGCAGGAATTCCGAAGTCTAGCAGAAAGTTCACCCGTCTCTATCATCCGTTACGACCGTGAGGGTCGTATCAGTTATCTGAATGGCGGGCTAGTTCGTCATTTAGGTATATCCCCCGAGCATGTAATTGGCAAGTTACCCAGCGAAGTTTGGCCGGATGGGCGCTACGATTCCATTCAGCAGGCCGCAGCGCAAGCATTGGAGACGGAAACCAAAATCAGTATCGAGCTCTGCGCACAGAGTGTCGGTGAGCCGGAATTTAATCAAATCCAAGTGGTACCAGAGCGAGATATCGCTGGTCAGGTGATAGGTACTCTTGCTTTTGGCATGGATATTTCTGCGATTCGTAATGCCGAGCGTCGTTTGACGAATGTTTTCGCCAATTTCCCAGGCTTTGCCTTTAGCTTCCTTATGTCGCCCGAAGGGCATTATTGCTTTCCGTATGCCAGCCCTGGCATAGAAAAGCTTTATGGTTTGAAGCCCGAAGATATAAAAAACGACATGGCGCCATTGCATGTCCTGGCACATCCTGAGGACAGGTTATCTATCGAGGCTGCAATTGCTGAGTCGGCTCAGACAATGGTGCCTTTTAATGTGGAATTCCGCCTATGTCGCCCCGACCAGGCACAGCGCTGGGTCGAATGTCGTAGTGTGCCGACACCTCAACATGATGGCAGTATCATTTGGCATGGTCTGATGATTGAGATTACTGAACGCAAGCAGGCCGAGGCCGAGCAACAGAGATTGCTTAATATTTTGGAGCAATTCGCTGATTTTGTTGGTAGCGCTAATATGGATGGTACATTGAGTTATCACAATCGTGCTGCGCGACGTATGGTCGGGCTGCCGGATGATGCCGATCTTTCCTCTATGCGTGTTGCCGATATGCATCCGAAATGGGCGGCCAAGCGCGTGATGGAAGAGGGAGTGCCCACAGCATTAGCGCACGGCGTATGGCGTGGTGAAAGCGCTCTGTTGCACCGTGATGGACGTGAAATTCCTGTATCCCAAGTCATCATATTACATCGTGATACCGAGGGTAGGCCGGCATTCATGTCCACTATTATGCAGGACATCACCGAGCGTAAACAGACAGAGGCGCGGTTGGTTTTGCAGAATCATGCGCTGAATCATATCGGTGAAGCTGTTTACTTGATTGATGAAGAAGCCCGCATTCTTCATGTTAACAACGCTGCTAGTAACATGTTGGGTTATACACAAGATGAGCTGTTAGCGATGCGGATATGTGACATTGACCCTGACGCTGATCCGGCAAAATGGCAGGAGCATTGGGATGATTTATTGATAAGAGGCACAATTACTTTAGAAACTAACCATCGTAGCAAAATGGGTAAGCTTATTCCGACAGAAGTTAATGCTAACGCGATTGCCCATGAAGGATGTCTTTACAATTTTGCGTTAGTGCGCGACATCAGCGAACGTAAGCAAGCGCAAGAGACACTACAACACAGCCAATCATTGCTAGAAAATGCCCAGCGCATCGCCCATATCGGAATTTGGGATGTGGATATGCTCAATGATGTTTTGACTTGGAGTGATGAAACTTTCCATATTTGGGAAATTGATAAAACAAGCTTCAAAGCAACATTTGCCGCATTTCTTGATACGGTACACCCCGAAGATCGAGACAAAGTGACGACGGCTTACAATCAGGCAATCAACGATAAGTCCTTGTATCAAGTGGAACATCGGCTGCTATTTCCGGATGGGCGGATTAAATACATCCATGAACGTGGCGAACCTTTTTTTTTGATGCTCAAGGACGTCCGATTCGCTTTATCGGTACGTCATTGGACATTACCGAACTGAGGCGCCAACAATTGCTAGAAGCCCAGCGCCAGCGTGTGTTTGAAACTATGGCGCAAGGCGGCACACTTGTGCAAATTCTGCTGCAGGTGGCCATTTACATCGAAACATTTCTCCCCGGTCTACGGTCTAGTATTATGTTGCTTGAGCATAATGGCAATCGTCTCTATCGCATGGCCGCGCCTTCGTTTCCCAAGGTCACTGCCATCGATGGCGTTGAAATTGCTAAATTCGCTGGCTGTTGCGCTATTGCGGCGCGAAGTGGTGAGCGAGTGATGGTCGAGGATATGCACCATCATCCTTGCTGGGAAACTTGTCGGGAATTTTTGTGAGCAAAACAGTGTGCTTGCTTGTTGGACAGATCCCATTATCGCGTCATCTGGCCAGGTGCTGGGCGTAGTGATGGCTTATCTGCGAGAGTCAAGAGCACCGGAGGCCGCAGAGTTGGAGTTGTTACGTCAGGCTAGCCGTCTGTGCTCAATTGCGATAGAGCGCAAACAACTTGAGTCACAGATGCTGCATCAGGCCAGCTACGATAGCCTCACCGGCTTGCCCAACCGCCGCTTGTTCGGCGATAGACTGCGTGAGGAAGTCGCTAAGGCTGAGCGTAGCGGCAGTCATCTTGCCATATTGTTTATTGACCTTGATTATTTCAAGGAGGTTAACGATACCTTAGGTCATCATTATGGTGACCAGTTGCTTATTAATGTTTCGTTGCGTATCCGACAATGCGTCAGAGAAAGCGATACAGTGGCCAGATTAGGCGGTGATGAATTTGTCGTATTACTCCTCGACGTGTCCGAAAGTGCGTGTTTGGAGCGCGTGGCGCAGAATATTATCGATATGATGGCCGCGCCGGTTCATTTGGATGACCATGTAGCCTATACGTCGGCCAGTATTGGTATTGCCAGCTATCCGGCAGATGCTACTAGTATTACTGCCTTGATGAGTGCAGCAGACCAGGCTATGTACGCCGCCAAGAGTAAAGGACGTAATTGCTTTAGTTTTTTCACGTTAGCTATGCAGCAACAGGCGCAACAGCGCTTGTTGTTGGGCAATGAGTTACGTGATGCGATTAGTAAGCAGCAACTACAAATTTTCTTGCAACCAATAGTAGATATCTCCAGTGGTCATGTCGTCAAGGCGGAGGCTTTGATTCGTTGGGCTCATCCTCAGTATGGTATGGTGCCGCCGGATAAATTTATTCCTATCGCTGAAGAAATGGGGTTGATTCATGATATTGGCGATTGGGTGTTTTATCAGGCAGCTCAGGCTATGCAGCGTTGGTTGGAGGTTTGCACTGTCGATAATGGTGTTTATCAAATCAGTGTCAACATGTCGGCACGCCAGTTTGTGCATGGGGATGTGGGGGCGGAGTGGATCGGCTATTTAAGTCGATTAGGTATTCCTATGTGGCATATGGTCATAGAAATTACCGAAAGCTTGCTTTTGGGAGATGAAACCGACGTCAGGAACAAGCTGCAACGTTTTCGCGATGTAGGCATGAATATCGCGCTGGATGATTTCGGCACGGGGTATTCATCAATGTCTTATCTTAAAAAGTTTAACATTGATTTTTTGAAAATAGACCGTTCCTTCGTGCGCGACTTAGAAACCGATCCTAATGATAGAGCGATTGCTGAAGCTATCGTTGTTATGGCGCACAAACTAGGCTTGAAAACCATTGCAGAAGGTGTGGAAACCGAACAGCAAAAGATTATGCTAGAAGAAGTGGGCTGTGATTTCGTACAAGGCTATTTCTACGCCAAGCCTATGCCAGTAGAGGAGTTTATGACATTTGTGAGCGCCAAAGGGGCTAGCAGATGAGCGGCTGTGGCTTGGACGGTAAAGCTTGGTGCTTTTAGCCATTAGGCTTTATCCTAAAAAAATGCTCGTTCCCACACTCCGGAGCGTGGGAACGATTCCGTTAGGTTTTTTTGCCCCACTTTACGTTGGTAGCCTTAGTTTTCAACTCTTAAGCTTTGAAGGGTTGCCGCATTTTTCTTGCTGTCTTTTGGTGAAAAACTGTTTATTTGCGTCAAAAATCCAGACTTTAATCTAGCCGGTCTGGTACAATTCTAAAATTCACTGTAAGCACTTTGTAGATGTTAAATTTTCTTGGCGCATATCGGTTTTTAATTCCTTAACTAATGAGTATCTTTTGATGACTAAATCGGAAAATATTTATTTGATTGGCCTCATGGGCGCCGGTAAAACGACGATAGGACGCCAGCTCGCCAAAGCACTCGGTGTACCTTTTTATGATAGTGATAAAGCTATTGAGGAAAGAACGGGTGTTGATATTCCAACTATTTTTGAATTTGAAGGAGAAGAAAGGCTTTAGGGAGCGTGAGCAAAAAAATGCTACAACAATTAACGGCAATGCAAGGTATTGTGTTAGCAACAGGAGGTGGCGCAATTTTACGTGAGGAAAATCGGCGCATGTTAAGTCAGAATGGTTTTACGGTGTATTTAAATTGCGCAATAGAAAAATTACTAGAGCGCACACGCAAAGATACACAACGCCCATTGCTGAAAACCGATAATCCAAAACAGCGTTTAGAAACGTTATTTGCTCAACGTGAGCCGCTTTATCTCGCCTGTGCTGATTTTAAAATCGATACGGGGATTATGCCGAGTCGTGACGTTGTCGAGCATATTTTAACGGCGTTTCGTGACGCTCAGCCTTAACTATTATGACAACGTTAAATGTAGAACTCGCTGAGCGCAGTTATTCTATTTATATTGGTGCTGGCCTACTCAGTCAAACTGAGTTATTTCAACGCCACATTCAATCTAAGCAAGTCTTAGTCGTTACTAACTCAACGGTAGCCCCGTTGTATTTAGCTCAAGTGTTAGCCCATTTACAGGCTTATCAAGTTGCGCAAGTGGTCTTGCCGGATGGCGAGCAATATAAAAATTTGCAGCATATCAATCAAATTTATGACCAGTTGTTAGCGCAGAAATTTAGCCGTAATGCAACGTTAATCGCGTTAGGTGGCGGTGTTATAGGTGATATGGGTGGTTTTGCCGCTGCTACTTATCAGCGTGGCATTCCTTTTATGCAAATTCCAACCACCTTGTTAGCACAGGTAGATTCGTCAGTGGGTGGGAAAACAGGGGTTAACCATGCTCTAGGTAAAAATATGATTGGTGCTTTTTACCAGCCTAGATGTGTAATCGCTGATACCCAGGTGTTAACGACGTTGGATGATAGACAATTAGCTGCAGGGCTTGCCGAAGTGATTAAATATGGCTTAATCCGAGATCCAAAGTTTTTCTGTTGGTTAGAAGAGCATTTATCCGATTTATTAGCCAGAGACCCCAGCGCATTAGCGTATGCCATTGAGCAATCGTGCCGAAATAAAGCCGAAGTCGTTGCAGAAGATGAAACCGAAACCGGAGTAAGAGCAACGCTTAATTTAGGTCATACCTTCGGTCATGCTTTAGAAACTGCGCTAAATTATACTGGGTTATTGCATGGTGAAGCGGTGGCGATTGGCACGTGTTTAGCCGCCGATTTATCTAGGCGCTTAGGTTGGCTAAGCCGTGTTGATGTGCAACGCGTTGTCGATATTTTCCAGCGTTGCCAGTTACCGGTAGCGTTACCTGCGCATCTGACACCAGAGCGTATTTTAGATTTAATGGCGGTTGATAAAAAAAATCTCGATGGCAAAATTCGTGTCATCCTGTTAGAAGCAATAGGACAAGCGACATTGCCTGTCAACGTAGATCAAAACGTATTAGTTGAAACATTAGTACATTATGGTAGAGACTGATACGTTTACTTATTCAAAGAAAAAGCCAGACTTGCAGCAAACGCCTGAACAGCTTTTGTTGATTACTCCTGAACGTAGTCAAAAATTGGATTTATTAATTCATTTAATTACCAATTTACCTCAAGCGTTAGTGGTTTGTGGGCCTAAAGGTATAGGGAAAACGGCGCTACTCAACGCATTATTAGACCGCAAATTAGATAATTGGCTGTATTGTCAAGTCAGCGCCAATGCAGAACTCAGCTTTGAAAGTTTACAAGAGCGTTTAAACCAAGTCTTTAAATCAGGTAAACAATCCAGCCTAAGCCAAGAACTACTACGCATTCAAAGCATTAACCGTAAATTAGTTTTATTAATCGACAACGCTGGCAGTTTAGTGCCAGGACTATTTACTGCGATTATTCAATTTGCTTGGGCAAATCCTGCATTACGCATTGTATTTGCAATGACGCCTGATGATGTTCATGTTAAGTCTAGCACTGACCATTTGATTAATGACTGTCATTTTGTCGAAATACCGCCGTTATCCGAGCCGCAATGCGGCGTGTTTTTGCAACAATTAGCAGTAAAGTCTTGGCCGCAATTACCGCTTGGCGCGATTAATGAAGAGCTAACTCGGCAAGTCTATACAGAGACACACGGTATTCCAGGTCAAATTATCGCGGCGTTACCGGCATTGACCAAACGTAAGCGCAGTATAAGCAGTTTTGCTTGGCTTATGATGGCTGTTGTGGTTTTAGTCGGCTTAGCCTAGGTGTGCAATGGTATACCAATGTTTATTTGCCTGCGCAGCCAAAACCGCAACCGGTTAGCGTTAATACGCCCACGAACACTGAAAAACCGGTGTTAGCCTCACCTGTTATAACTCCGACTGCACCGGTACAAATTAGTGATCGTTTACTGGATCAAGTCGTTGCTAAAAATGAGAGCACGGCGACGAACGCTAACCCAGAACAGGTGAATTCCGATAAAGCACCACCATCACCCGATATTAAGCCCGAACCTGCCGTACCCGTAGCAGCCGAGCCTGTTAAGCCTATAGAAGAAACGCCTGTTACTGAAGCGCCGCCTAAACCTGCTGATGTACCCGGACAAGATACGGGCATAAGCGCGTGGTTAAGCAAGCAAGCACCTGAGCATTACACATTGCAAGTTATGGTGTTATCGAAAGTGGAGTCTGTTAAGGCGTTTACTAATAAGTATCCCAATTTAAGCCAAGATGTGGTTTACACTAAAATAATGCTCGGTAAAAAAGAGAAGTTTTTAGTTTACTATGGCGCATTTCCAGATTCAGCCGCAGCTAATAAAGCCAAACAAAGTTTACCTGCTGAGTTTAGGCATTCCATTATTAAAAAAATTAGCACGATTAAAACGAACCCATAAGCCTTGGCACTCGCATGACACCAGCAAACCAAAGTATTTTTATTAAAGCCTTATTGAGACAGCCTACTCCAAGAACACCGATATGGATGATGCGGCAAGCGGGGCGTTATTTGCCTGAATACCGGGCGGTTAGAGAACAAGCCGGTAGCTTTTTAAACCTATGCACTAATCCAGAATTGGCTTGCGAAGTCACATTGCAACCGTTAAGACGTTATCGTTTTGATGCGGCTATTTTATTTTCCGATATTTTAACCATACCCGATGCGATGGGCATGGGGTTAAATTTTACCGAAGGCGAAGGCCCTACGTTTAGTAAACGTTTAACGACTGCCGAAGATATACGGCAATTGCCTATTCCAGACCCCTGTACCGACTTACGCTATGTCGTCGATGCGGTCAGCTTAATCCGTAAAAACCTTGCTAGCGACGTGCCGTTAATCGGTTTCTCAGGCAGTCCGTGGACCTTAGCGACTTATATGATAGAAGGTGGTAGTAGTAAAAACTTCCAAAAAGTCAAAAGTCTGATGTTTGAGCAGCCTGGCTTAATGCACGAGTTATTAGATAAACTCGCACAGTCCGTTGCGGCGTATTTGAATGCGCAAATTGAAGCCGGTGTGCAAGCCGTGATGGTGTTCGATACTTGGGGCGGCGTGTTAAGCCATGATGATTACCTTGAATTTTCTCTACGTTACGCCCAGCAAGTTAAACAACAGCTTCGTACTGACCATGCTAATGGCTACATTCCTAGCATTTTATTTAGCAAAGGTGGTGGTTTGTGGTTAGAGTCCATGAGCAATGCGGGTTACGACGCGTTAGGCTTAGATTGGCAAACCCATATAGGCGAAGCAAGACAACGCGTAGGTGCGAAAGTGGCATTACAAGGTAATTTAGACCCACTTGCGTTATATGCTAGCCCCGAAGTCATCGTCGAAAAAGTCAAAACCGTGCTGGCGCAATACGGTCACGGCTCCGGCCATGTTTTTAATCTAGGCCATGGTATTTTGCCAGATATTAACCCAGAGCATGTTCAAGCCATGGTCGAAGCTGTGCATAGTTTTAGTCCGGCTTATCACGGCATAAGTTAATCTACAAGTTACACCGAAGTCTAATCCCGTTTGCCGCGCCGAGCACCGCAGGTTTTGCTGGGATTAGCCCGTTAGGGGCACGGCATGGATGCCGTGCGTCGGCAGGCGGGCAGGACGCCCGCTCTGCCGACCTCCTAGCAAAACCAARGCGCGCAGGARGAAGCGGCAACGGGTCGCCTTTTCTTTGGCTACTTTCTTTTGGCGACGCAAAAGACAAATCCGCCGGGAGCGGATTTGGTGACAACCCAAAGGGCAAAATCCATGAATGGATTTTGCAGCGTAGCTCGCCTGCCGGTGCGAGAACCGGCGTAACATAAAAATTCGCGGTAGCGACTCATTAGATTTTACAAAGCTAGTTTTAATAGCCATTTCTCAATATAACCACATACCGTGCAACATAGACCACTCCTTTATGAGCAAACACATCTTAGTCGCTGACGACGATTTACATATTCGTGAAGTCATTAGCTTTGCGTTGGAAAAAGCCGATATGCGCGTCACGCTCGCTGAAGACGGACGCCAAGTGCTGGCACAAGCGCGCGAGCATTGCTTCGACTTAATTGTGTTAGACATCAACATGCCGGAATACGATGGCTTAGAAGTATGCAAAGAGTTGCGCAAAACGTCTGATGTACCGATATTGTTTTTATCATCGCGTGATGACGAGATAGACCGAATTATTGGCTTAGAAATCGGTGGTGATGACTATGTGACTAAGCCGTTTAGCCCGCGTGAATTAGTCGCGCGCATCAATACCATTTTAAAGCGCTTGCAACCCCCTAATAAATCCACATCGACTGAAATCATTATGCACTACGGCGATTTAGTGATGCGTCCAGAGCAATACTACGTGAGTTGGCAACAACAGGCAATTAACCTCACCGCCACTGAATACGCTATTGTCCTGTTCATGTTAAAACAACCTAATCGCGTTTTTAGCCGCGAACTTATCATGCAACACGCTTTCACAACGCCGATTTATATCTCAGACCGGACTATAGATAGCCATATTCGTCACATCCGGCTCAAGTTTGCGCAAGTAGGCTGTAACGCTATTATCGAGACGGTACACGGCGTCGGTTATAAACTTAAACTAAATTTTTGATACGACTTGATTTGAGTCGAATTTTAGATAACACTTGCTAGCATTGATATCTCGGCTACCCACTTAAAACAACAGCCTAGTAAGAACTACGTCATCTCGGCAGGGATTGCCGAGATCCAGGACACAGGGATGTGTGTGAAGCTTTGCCATCCATGGAGTCTGGATTCCGGCAATCCATTAATGCCAAGGATGGCATGTACTAGAGCAACGCAGGAGCAGTTGCCGAGCCGGAATGACGATTTAGCTCTACTGACTATAATTAAATCTGTCCCGCTTTAGTTGGTAGCCAGCATCGCTAAAATCTAGTTCCCTTAACTTTGAGGTTTACCATGACGGATTCTGCTGTTCTTCCTGCTACGATTCAAACCCGTTGCTGTATTGTTGGCGGCGGCCCTGCCGGCATGATGCTTGGCTTATTATTAGCGCGTGCGGGCGTTAATGTTACGCTGTTAGAAAAACACGCAGACTTTTTTTCGTGATTTTCGTGGTGACACCATTCACCCATCGACGTTAGAACTCATGTATGAACTCGGCTTTTTAGACGAGTTTTTAAAACTACCTCATCAAGCCTTAAACAAAATCAACGCGTGTATTAACGAGACCATCACGCCGATTGCGGATTTAACGGCATTGCCTACACAATGCAAATTTATTGCTTTTATGCCGCAATGGGATTTTCTGAATTTTATTGCTGAACAAGCGAAAAAATACCCTAGCTTTCAATTGTGTATGGCAACCGAAGCGACAGGCTTAGTTGAAACAAACGGCGTAATTACCGGAGTAACCGCTAAAACGGCTACGGCTGACATTACGGTATCGGCTGATTTAGTGATTGCTGCCGATGGTCGGTTTTCGACTGTTAGGGATTTAGCAGGAATGCACGTCACCGATAAAGGAGTGCCTATCGATGTGCTTTGGCTAAGATTAAGCAAGCAAGCGACTGATGTCTCAGCTACTTTAGGCCGTATACGCGGTAACCGTATGATGATTATGATTGATCGCGGTCAATACTGGCAATGCGGTGTTATTATCGCTAAGAACGGTTTAAATGAGCTAAAACAACAAGGTTTAGCAGCGTTTCGAGCTTATTTAGTGGCGCTCGCACCGTTTTTAATCGATAGAGTCGATGAAATCACGGATTGGGAACAAGTTAAATTATTAACCGTACAAATTAATCACTTAAAGCATTGGCATAGACCAGGCCTATTATGTATAGGCGATGCGGCTCATGCTATGTCACCCGCCGGTGGGGTCGGTGTTAATCTCGCGATACAAGATGCTATCGCGACAGCGAATTTATTAGCAGAAAAATTACGCACCGATGCAACAATTAATGAAAGCGACTTGCACCGTGTACAACAACGGCGAGAATGGCCTATGCGCGTGATTCAAAACTTACAAGCCTTTATTCATAAACGTATAGGCTTAGGTTCTTTAGAAACAAAACAGACAAGCTTACCCATGCCGGTAAAGCTACTCAGACATTGGCCGTTATTGCAACGCTTACCTGCCCGTGTCATCGGCATAGGGTTACGTCCAGAACATATTCAAACCAAAGATGCTTGGCACACATCATGAGTGATACGTCATTCCGTCTGATTTCTGCGTGCAACAATCCTATCTTAGCTTTTGCTTATCAGAAAATTGAACAGCAACAGCGGTTATTAAAACAAGTCCAGCAACTTTTACCTCAACCGTTAGCAGACCATGTGCGCCATTGTTTAATCAGTGGCTCAAACCTTCTGCTTTATACCGAATCAGCGGTTTGGGCCAGTCAATTAAGATTTTATGTCAAAATTATCCAAGCCGATTTAAGTCAAACCTATCAAACAGCTATCCACCATGTACAGATTAGGCTATTAACGGTAAAAACAGGACTTAGCCCATCTAAGCCTGCGCGCGCTAATATTCCCAGCTTAGCAACGATAAATACCTTGCGCGCACAAAGCTCAACGATACAAGACCCTGAGTTACGCCAAGCGCTGCTAAAACTTAGTCGTAAACTCAAGAGCCTGAGCTAATGCCAACCGCCGTATTGCTTAGTGGTATCACCGCGAAAACCCGTTGATGTTTTATTATCATCTGGCATATTCACCATACTTTCGGCCGCTATCACCATGTTTTGTCTGGTATAACCGCCTAACGATTCAGCTTTTTTAGCAATTGCGGTCGTATAAGCATTAATGTCATAAACCGTTATCAGCGGATCAACGACCACCGCCACTAATGCATTTGCATCCTGATGCTCTGGGATAAAACGTAATATCAACGGTAATGACGTGTGGGGTGGTATGTTTAATTTATAGCGTGTTGTGTTAATCAACACCGCTTCAGCCACTAAATCACCGGTATTTTTAAACGCATACACTTTACCACCCGGAGCATGGTGATCATCTGGGTTAATAACACCGCTTAACGTCACTTGGGTAGAAAATTCTTTAATTTCTTGCGGAATCATTTTAGCAACGGTTTTAGGCTCTTCTTGCTCACCACACGCTAGCAACAATAAACTCATAACTAAACTTGCGGTTTTCAACAACTGCGTTAAATTCATAATACCTCCTCCTCTATCTCGTGGTAGGCCTTACTACACCAGGTGTGTAAGGCTTCTAATACTAAGTATCTGATCGTAATAATGTAATATGCTGAAAAATAATAACATCATACCAAAAGATCATAAATATGCGTACGATTCGTATAGAGCGGCGTGGTTTTAACTCGTTGGACAATCCCTTGTAAACCTTGCGGATATTGAGATGAAGCTTTGTTTATAACTAAACACGCGTTAAGCAGCGCAGGAATTAGCCGTGATTATGTCACTTAAAATAGCTAACACTTGCGCACGAGAACTCGTTTTACGCCACACTAAGCCAATGGTGCGCTTAGGAGCTGGCTTAGCAAAAGGCACATAACAAATGCCTGTTTCCTGCCCACGTATCGCAATTTTAGGGATAAACGTAATACCGGTTCCTGCCCGCACCATTTGCCTTAACGTTTCCAAACCTGTTGCGCGTACATCTTCTTGTTCCTCAGCATGATGTAAACGACAAAATTGTAAGGCCTGACCGCGCAAGCAATGGCCTTCGTCTAATAGCAATAATTTTTGATGAAATAAATCAGCTTGGCTAATGCACTCATAGGTAGCAAACGGATGTCCTGGCGCAACCGCTAGCATAAATTCATCCTCAAATAATATCTTAGTTTCTAACAGAGAATCAGATTCAATAGGCAACGCCAATAACGCCGCATCGAGCACACCCGTGGTTAATTGTCTTAATAACTCATCGGTTTTTTCTTCGACCAAAATTAATCTAAGTGCTGGCAACGCCTCGCGTATTAACGGAATCAAGTCGGGAAAAATATATGTCGCTAGGGTTGGAAACGCCCCTAAACGAAAATTACCTGCTAATGGATTTTGCGCGTTATGCGCCAATTGATTAATGCAATCGACTTCCAGCAGAATTCGGCGCGCGGACGCAATAATATGTTGCCCTAACTCGGTAGGCAGCACTTTTTTTTTATATTACGCTCAAAAATGACCACACCTAACGACTCTTCCATTTTTTTAATTTGCATACTTAGCGTAG
>NZ_LAJX01000095.1 GCF_000963695.1 Methylocucumis oryzae | reverse complement strand
AACTAGCTTTGTAAAATCTAGTGAGTCGCTATCGCGAAGTTTTATGTTAAGCCGGTTCTCGCACCGGCAGGCGAGCTTACTTTCTTTTGCGTCGCCAAAAGAAAGTAGCCAAAGAAAAGGCGACCCGTTGCCGCTGCTTCCTGCGCGCCTTGGTTTTGCTGGGAGGTCGGCAGAGCGTGCGTCCTGCCCGCCTGCCGACGCACGGCATCCATGCCGTGCCCCTAACGGGCTAATCCCAGCAAAACCTGCGGTGCTCGGCGCGGCAAACGGGATTTTGCTTCCGAGTGACTTGTAAGTAATATTCAGATTCACAACACTACCTCTAAATGAAAGTTCATCTAAAAACCTTAGGTTGCCGTTTAAACGAAGCCGAGTTAGAAACCTGGGCGCATGAGTTTGAGCAATATGGTCATGCGATTACCACAGTTAATCAACAAGCTGATGTCGTTGTTATCAATTCGTGTGCCGTGACCCATGATGCGGCGAGAAAATCACGTCAGTTAATTCGGCGTATTCATAGAGAAAACCCCAGCGCTAAGCTCGTCGTAAGTGGCTGTTATGCGACGTTAAATCCGAATGAAGCGGCGGACATTATGGGTGTGGACTTAGTCGTCAGCAATCAAGATAAACGGCAACTTGTCGCCAAAACATTGGCCGGTATCGATATGACAGCGATGCCTGCTATGTCTACCGAGCCGGGTGCGAGTGCCTTGTTTACGCGTGGCCGCCAAACGTGCTTTCGTCAAAGTACAAGATGGTTGCCGTTACCGTTGTACGTTTTGTATTGTCACGATTGCTAGGGGTGAAGAACAAAGCCGGACGTTGGCCGAGGTTGTCGCGGAAGTGAATACATTAGTTAGTCAAGGTATTAGCGAAATCGTCTTAACCGGTGTGCATTTAGGCGGTTATGGTAGCGATATTGCCAGTAATTTAACCGAATTAGTTCAGGTCTTATTAGCGGAAACGGATATAGCTCGAATTCGCTTAGGTTCATTAGAGCCTTGGGAGTTTTCTGACGAGTTTTTTATGCTGTTTGAACAATCACGCGTCATGCCACATTTACACTTGCCATTACAAAGCGGGGCGGATTCGGTGCTGAAACGCATGGCGAGACGCTGTAAAACCGCTGAATTTGCTGGCATCGTGGCAAAGCTAAAACAAGCCTATGCTGATTTTAATATTACTACTGACATTATTGTCGGTTTTCCCGGCGAAACTGAGCAAGAATGGCAAGACAGTTTAGCGTTTATCCAAGCCATGGCGTTTGGCCATATTCATATTTTTTCCTATTCAAAAACGCGCAGGTACTAAGGCAGCCAGTTTACCCAACCAAGTCGCTGAGCCTATTAAAAAACAACGAAGTCGAGAGCTACATGAGCTAGCTAAGGTCATGAAACAGTCGGTGAATCAAGCCTTTTTAGGAAAAACCTATCCGGTGTTATGGGAAGCCTATACTGAAGCGTATCACGACAAACAACTGGCGTTTGGTTATACGCCTAATTACTTACGCGTTGCGACGGTCGTTGACGCAGGTCAATCATTAGAAAACCAACTACTTAATGCACATTTGCTTGAAGTAAAAGACGAAACGGTATTTGCTGAGTTAAAAACGACTTAACGTTTAGCCAACCAGCTAATCATAAAATTGCGCCAATGCTGGCGTAAGTTTAACGATGCGTATTTTTGAAAGGCTTGTAATTCACGGTAATTGCGCCGCCCGCGTTGCCAAAACGCGCCATCGCCATACATAAAATCAATAAAGCCTTTTAATTGTTGATAGCGCTCATCAGAGTAGGGGAACCAATTAGGCTCATCAGCTAAGTTTTGATAACTGACTAAACCAGCGACGGTGTAGCAAAATTGCCGCAAGCCTTCTGCGCCATGATAGCGACCAAAGCCGCTGTTTTTAATACCACCAAACGGTAAGCCTGGATGACCGATGTTTTTAATCACATCGTTGACGGCCCAGTTGCCGACTTGTAATTGTTGGGCTACACGTTGGGCTTTGGCTAAATCTTGGCTCCATACGCTGGCGTTTAAGCCAAATTCACTGGCATTAGCGAGCTCAATCGCGTGTTGTTCAGAGGTAAAGCTCATAATAGGCAATAGCGGTCCAAAACGTTTCCTCATGCCATACTCGCATATCTGGGGTTACCTTAGTCAACAAGACCGGATAACAATAACGTCCCTCGATAGTTAATGGTGCTGATGCGTGGGCGCCTTTGGCGAGTGCGTCATCATAATGCGCTGGATGCGTTGTAACTGGGCTTCGGTGGTGATAGCACCTAAGTCGCCGATGCTACCATGGCCGACGTTTAGTTCAGCGATAGCGGTTTGTAAGCGTGCAACAAAGTCGTCATAGATAGATGCTTGGACTAAGCAGCGTTCTACCGATACGCACACTTGTCCACTATTGCTAAACGCGCCATATAACAACGCATTTACTGCGCGCTCGCTATGTGCATCGGCAAAAACCAACATCGCATCGTTACCACCGAGTTCTAATAACACCGGAATAGGGTGTTGAGCGGCTGCCGTCATCACGGCTCTGCCGGTGTTAACACTGCCGGTAAAGAAAACAAAATCCGGTCTCGCCGTTATTAAATGCGTACCTACATCACCGGCACCTATAACTTGTTGCACTAAATCTTGCGGTAAGTCTAAGCGCGCTAAGAGCTTAAGTATTAGCTCAGCAACCGGTATGCTGTATTCTGAGACTTTCAACACACACGCATTGCCAGCAATTAACGCAGTGAGTAAAGGACTAAAGCTTAATTGCCAAGGAAAATTCCACGGTGAAAGTATTGCAACGACGCCGTAAGGTTGATAACTATAGTGCGCATACGCTTTAGGAAACGCTAACGGCTCAGTCTGCACTGGACAAGGTCGTAAAATATCAGCCGCATGGCGTTGGTAATAATCAAACAGCGACAACACCGGATAAATCTCACCGAGCAACACCTCGGTTTTCACTTTTCCAGTGACCGACATAATGACCGCTGTAATGTTATCCAACTCGTCTAAAATCAAAGCCGATAACGGTTTTAGTCGCTTTAAACGCGTTGCGATGTCTAAATTGGCCCAATGTTGCGCAGCGGTTCTAGCGCTTGCGATTACATAGCCAAGCTGTTCTGGTGTTGTCGCTTGATAAGTCTGTATCGTGTCGCCCGTTAAGACTGACGACACGGTTAATAACGCATTCATGCGCTGACCGCAAAATCTACGTTAAAGTCTCGGCATAATAGCTTGGCCGAAATATGCGCTGACTCATAAATCGTTGGTAAGCCACTACCCGGATGCGTACCGCCACCGACTAAATAACATTGGTTTAATTCTTCAAAGCGATTATGCGGGCGCCAATATAATAACTGGCTGAATTTATGCGATAAGCTAAACGTCGCGCCTTTATAAACATGTTCGCTGGCTTGCCAATCATTAGGCGTAATGATTTTTTCCGCAACGATATGAGCGCGAATATCGGTTAAACCTAAGCGGCTAGCTAAGGCATCTAATACCCGTTCGCGCTGGTTGGCGCATAATTCATCCCACGCTAAGCCGCTATTGTTATTAGGCATAGGCACTAACACATACAGCCCAGAGCAGCCGGGTGGTGCTAAGCTCGCATCGCTGACGCTAGCATTTTGCACATAAAATGAAAAATCATCGCCGGGCAGACGAAAATGGAAAATATTATTGATGTTAGTCGTGTAATCTTCGGCAAATACAATTGTATGATGGGCTGAGTCATAACACTTATCTAATGCTAAATACAGCATAAACGTTGAGCACGAGTATTCTAAGTTGGCTAACTTTTCTGGCTTATAACGTTTCAGTGCGTTTGGTTTCACTAATTGACTCATGGCATGAGCAAAATCAGCGTTAATTACTACAGCATCGGCCTGAATAATTTTGCCATCCGCTAGCTTTACACCGGTTACTGTTTTGCCATTTAACTCAAGCGCAGCGACAGGTTGCCCAGTATGAATCGCGCCGCCTTGCTCTGTAATGACCTTAGCCATTGCCGCTGAAATTTGGTTTAAACCACCTTTGACATGGTAAATGCCGTATTCATGCTCTAAATACGACAACATGGTGAATAACGCCGGACATTGCCACGGTGACATGCCTAAGTATTTTGATTGGAACGAAAATACTAAGCGTAACTGTGCTTCGTTAAAATACTGACCTAAATTAGAAAATACGCTATGCGTTAAGGCTAACTGAGGCAAGGCACGCAATAAATCCAGCGATAAAAACGACGTTAAGCTGGAGTAATCACGTTTAATACACGGATAAAGGCTGGCAAACCGCTTGGCTTCTTTGGTTAAAAATGCATCATAACCGTTACAGCCTTCGGGGAAGACACGCGCTAACTCGTCGCGCATTAACGGTTTATCGCTATAGACATTGAGTTGGCGGTCGCTAAATTGCAAGCGATACATAGGGTCAAGCTTAATAAACTCTAAGTAGTCTTCACTCTGTTTACCACAAAGTGTAAACATCTCATCTAATACGTGCTTCATCAGCAAAAACGTCGGTCCGGTGTCAAAAGTGTATTGACCTAGATGAATCGGTCTATTACGCCCACCGACTTCGTCATGGCTATCGAATACCGATACTTTAAAGCCTCGCTGGCTTAATAACATACCCGCGCATAACCCGCCGGGTCCAGCACCAATGATAATAATGTGTTTTGTTTGCGACATGAATTTTAGAAAATTAAACAGGGAATATAGATTACCAACTTAAGACGGGATAGGTCATTCAGGCCGCAGGACGCCGTAAATACATCCCTGTAGGCTTGGCGGCAGCATCCCTACTGCCGACACCTGGAGCCACAAGGATGTGGCGAATGCAGAAAACGCAGGAGCAGTTTTCTGTCGCCCTAAACGCCCTGTCCC
>NZ_LAJX01000094.1 GCF_000963695.1 Methylocucumis oryzae | reverse complement strand
TGAAGAACGCCGTAAATACATCCCTGTAGGCTTGGCGGCAGCATCCCTGCTGCCGACACCTCAAGCCACAAGGACGTGGCGAATGCAGAAAACGCAGGGAGCAGTTTTCTGCCACTCTAAACAACCTGTCCCGGCTTGGTATTGTCCCGTTTTAAGTTGGTAGCTCTTATTCTTAAGCAATTTATTCCCTCATGCACCGGTAAGCGTAACACCTTTAGGCTCGCTTTATAGCTTCTTTTCGCTGGCGCTTCTGCTTGGGCGAGTGCCGACGAGTCCGTATTGTCTCCGCTATTTTTGCCAAGATGGATAAAGCCTTTTCGTCATCTGCAATGTAAGGTATTTGAAAGTTTCGAGTAATCTTCAAGCAAGGTTTTTGCAAGCTTTGATAGCTAAGCTTGCGCATAAAAATAAAGCGGGAGACTTACTCATGAAACGAACCATCTTCATACCCATTGATTTTTCCGAAGCATCGCTGCACTTGATAGAGCATGCGTTATTGTCTGTGGCTGATGATGAGGCGGAAATAGTATTGACTCACTGTTTCTTCTTAACCGATTCAATTGTCGAGTTGCTTTTTTTTGAATAAAGACGAGCTATTTCAATCGCTTAAAAGCGCTCAATTTAATACCGATTTCAGAAAGCTACGCAAAAAATACTCGCAAGTTCAGGTCGAATTTAGGTGGGAAATTTTTACCGGACTTAATCTAGTGGCCTTCAATAACTTCATTGTAGCAATCAGATTACTGAGGCCGTGATACCGCAGCCGTATTTTCAGTTAACTCGTGCGACCAGAAATTTCGATCCCACCCCTTATGTGCGCCGCAGTCGATTACCCGTCACTGTTGTTACGCATCCTGCCTATCTCATGGCTTAACACGGTTACAGGTAACTTTATGAGCACCCTAGAAAAATCAGCATCCTATGGCACTAAGCCAAAAAATCTCTCGCGGCAACATACGTTCTCTCAAATATGGCAGCGTTTAATTTTGTTTAATACCTTACTTGATAGTCGGTTTGAGGATTTAAAGAAGGAAACCTGGATAAAAACAACTTATCGCGATATGAGCGCCGGTCTAATCGTAGCATTGACGGCGATTCCTATGGCAATGGGGTTTGCCATGGCGATGGGCCTGAGACCTGAGCAAGGGATTATTGCCGGTGCTTTAGCCTGTGTTATCGGTCGTACTTGGGGCGGTTCAAAATACCAAGTCTATGGGCCGACAGCGGCGTTTATTCCCATTATTGGTGGTTTGATTGCCAAATACGGCGAAGCCAGTGGTGGAACGTTAGCTGAAGCACACGGTTTTTTAGTGTTTGTGTCCATTATCGCAGGCATTATCTTGATGTTAATGGGGGTGTTCGGCTTGGGTAAATATGCTAAATGGGTACCCAATTCCATTATTGTTGGTTTTACTGTCGGCATAGCGGTGGCTATTGCTTTAAGTAATTTTGAATCGATTTTAGGTATTGAAAGCTATCAGGATTTACTGGGTGAAGATGAAGAAATCAAAGGCGGGATATTACATAATTTGGCAGTCGCGTTGGGTAATTTCGATAAAATCAACGGATGGTCGGTTGTGCTGGGACTCGGTACGTTTCTTGTGACCAAGCTGTTATTGCGAATTTCTATTTTTATCCCGGCACCATTGTTGTCAATCGCGCTGAGTACGGTGTTGGCCGCTACGGTATGGAATGATAAACACGTCATTTTGGTAAAAGACATTTACGGCTCGATTCCTAATAATTTCTTTGTGTTTACCCCGCCGGTACTGCCTGTAATGACATCGGGTGTTGTGCTTGATGTTGTTTATTTTGTCTTCGGCATCGTCTTCGTTTCTGCCGTCGAAAGCGTGTTGTGCTCGTCAATGGCTGATCGCATGGCCAATAATCGGGGTACGCCATTTAATCCTGATAAGGAATTTTGGGGACAAGGTTTAGTGCAAGTTTTTACCCCGATGTTAAACGGTTTTCCTTGTACGGGAGCCTTAGCGCGAACAGCAACCAGTATAAAAGCTGGCGCGGTTACGCCTTTAGCCGGTTATTTCAAAGCATTTTTTAAACTGTCATTGGCGTATTACATTGCCCACTATCTGGAAATGGTGCCTATGGCTTGTATCGGCGGTATTTTGTTGTGGGTAGCTTCTAATATGATTAAGGTGTCTGAAATCAAGGAAGTGATTAACCACAACCGCTTTCATGCTGTGTTAATGGTTTTTACGGCAGTGATGGTGCCGGCAACCGATTTTCTTACGGGTGTGTTGTCCGCTTTAATAATTTTCTTTGTGGCGCGGCGCTTTTTTTGATAAACCGTATGAAGATAGTCAGTCTGTAAGTTCGGCCAGCAGCATAACGCTTAAGCAATCCGATAAAGTGTCTACGTCAGGTCAGTTTAACCGGGTATTGATACCTTTGGCATTGGATGAGCACGATGGTTATTTGTTGAGTTACGCAGCACAACTGGCTAAATCCGGTATTATTAGCCATCCGCACTTTGTTTTTGTTGAAACGACACAAACACACAACCACTTACACGCAGGGGTTGAGTTTGATAAGCGTATGGCAAAGTGGACAAAGCAAGCGGGTGATGCATTAGTCGATGCTACTTACCAAGCTGTAAAAGCGCAGAGTCGACTCGATGCTTTGGTCGGCTATGTACTCAAAAATAAGATTGACCTGGTTTTATTAGGTCACCGTGATCATGCCAACGCTCATCATTCTCTGGCACAACGCCTTGCGATGCTTTGTGGTTGTTCAGTTTGGATGGTGCCAGAAAATTCTCCTAGCCAAATTCAGCGCATTATTGCCCCTATTGATTTTTCGCAGGCATCCGCCGACAGTTTAACGCAGGCGGCAGCCATTGCCGCTCAATATGGTGTGCCTGAGGTTTTAGCACTTCATATCTATGCCGATGAGTCGGTCATTCGTTATGAGGAGCACGAACGGATTAAACGGGGTGAAGAGGCCTCTCGGTTTGCACAGATTATGGCTAGCGTTGATAGTCATGGTGTTTTGATTAAACCGCTGTTTACAGAGAGCATTCAAGTGGCTCAGGAAATTTTAAGAGAGGCTGAAAATTATCAAGCCGATCTTATCGTTATCAACACCCGTGGTCACAGCAAAGCCGCTTGTATTTTATTGGGTAGCATGACGTCTGCGGTCATGTCCCATGCTGCCATTCCAGTATTGGTAATCAAACATTACGGTACGCATTTGTCGTTATGGCAGACGTTATTATCTGGGCAGTTTTTGCGCAGTGGAGAGGCGAAAGCGAGTTAGGGGAAGGTGATAACGATTTTTGAATGAACTAACGCGATTTGAGAATATGAATATTAAGCTAAACTTCCTATCGGATTTAAACCAGCAATAGGAACGCAATGAAAACACTAACCAAAGACATGCAAGCAGCTATTACCCCGGAAATGGCGTTGAATTTATTAAAAGAGGGTAATAAACGCTCATTTCGGAAGGGGTTGCCCGAATCCAGACTCATGGACGGTATTCGTCAAGCACATTTCTGTGTTCTGGATTTCGCTAATCCCTGATGATATGACGGCCTGGATACAAACTAAGGTTCTCAAATTGGGTGGGTATATGATTGTTGTAAGTATTACATTTAGAAACCTAATTTAAAGAGGTCTATGAACATCCTGTTAATCGAAGATGACCCTGTGCTTGTTGATGGTTTACATTATTCGCTGAGTAAGTCAGGCTTTGATGTAACCCCGGCAACTACTGGCCATTATGCGGAAGCGCTCATGTTTGCCAAGGATTTCGATTTGGTAATTTTGGATTTGGGGTTGCCGGATATGGATGGTTATCAGTTTCTGTCAAAATTGAGGTTACGAAAGAATCCAGTTCCCGTGTTGATTCTCACCGCTAAGGATGCGCTTAGTGATAAGGTTGCGTGTCTTAAAAAAGGTGCAGATGATTACATGGTCAAGCCTTTCGATCTTAATGAGTTGGAAAATCGTATTTATGCCTTAATTCGCCGCAGCTACGGTAATTTCAGCAAAGATATCGTGTGTGGCAGATTAACGCTCGATACTCGTGAACATCGCGTGTCTGTTGACGGTTGCACCTTGATATTATTTCCAAAAGAATACGCGTTACTTGAATTTTTTATATTGAATCGCGGGAAAGTCATAAGTAAAGACAAAATAGCTCAACGTTTATTTAGTGATGATGAGATTAGCGATAACACCATTGAAGTGAGTGTTCATCGGCTTCGTAAACGGTTAAGTCCTTATGATGTCAATATCGTAACCTTGAGAGGTCTAGGTTATATGATAGCCTGACTGCAAACGCTGCATTAGAGTCATGTCGCTCAAAGATACCGCCGTACAAAACGGCGGTTTTTTTTGCGCATCCAATACGTCGGTTTTGGCAAGCATGAGCAGCTCTTTGTAAGTGTTACTAATAAGTGTTGTAATCTGTCTTATTTATTTAAATGCCATATTTTATTTAATAAATACGTTAAAGAGCAGGGGCTAAACGTCCAATTGAATTAACAATAAGTCCTTGGTAATTATAGGGATTTAAGGCGACAATATCGGTTCATCGCTTTGATTTGTTGTATTAATTGAGTTGGTAATGTTTGAAAATTTTTCTGCTAATAGTTTAGGTAACAGTTTTATACCTCATGGCTTTTGTATTAACTGGACCCCGGAACTGCTATCGACTTATGTGTTAAGTGATGGTTTAATTTTTTTCTCTTATTTCGCTATTTCTAGTGGCTTAATCTATTTTTTGCGTCGGCGTCCTCGTTCTGAATTAACGCCAATTATGTGGTTATTTGCGGCGTTTATCTTAGCCTGCGGGATGACACATTTGTCGGGTTTACTAACGATTTGGCGGCCTTATTATTTCATCGATGCGTTAATAAAATTGTTGACGGCGATGATTTCAGTCACAACCGTGGTGTATCTATGGCCGCAATTGCCGAACTTATTAAAGTTGCCTAACCCCGATGAGCTAATACGGCTAAACCAACAATTATCCGATGAAATTGAACAGCGTACAGCCGCACAAGCATTACTCAGTGTTAGCGAGCAACGCTGGAAATTTGCGTTAGAAAGCGGGGGTGACGGTGTTTGGGATTGGGATTTAGAGACTGGCAAAAGTGCATTTATCGCCGCGCTGCATGGAGATACTCGGATTTGGTGATGTCGAGCGGCAAAATGATTACAGAGATTGGGAAAATACCGTACACCCTGATGATCTTAAGCGGTTATTGGCGGAAATGCAGGCGCACATCCGAGGTGAGAGTGAGCGGTTTAGCAACGAACATCGGGTATTAATGCACGGTAAAGAATGGCGCTGGATTTTGACTAATGGTTTAGTTGTCGCTCGTAGCGCAGAAGGTAAAGCGTTGCGCATGATTGGCACGCAAACCGATATTACAGAACGCAAAAATATCCATTGGCTTGAAATTACTAAAATTGTTCATGGCTCTTCTGAAGCGATGTTGCTGGTTGCAGAGAATGGGGTAATCCGATTAGCGAATACACTAGCGGAAAAAATATTTGGTTATGCGCCTGAAACATTGCCGGGATTAAATGTCGAGCAATTGGTGCCATTGCCAGCACGAGCCAAACACGCAGCGTTACGAAAAGGCTTTGTCTCAGAAAATCGAGCCAGACCAATGTCGGCTGAACGTTCGCTATTTGCTATGCGCGCTGATGGTAGCGAGTTTCCAGTTGAAATCAGTCTCACGCCGATAGAGATTGATAATCAATTTTGGGTTATTACCTCGGTGCAAGATATTACTGAGCGAAATCGTTTAAATCACGAAATGCATTTAATGGCTATGGTCTATCAAGCTATTGGCGAAGCTGTGATGGTTGCGGATGCGCGCAATATCATTGTTGCTGTTAATGAAGCCTTCACCCGGTTAACCGGTTATAGTCAAGAAGAGGCGATTGGGCAAACGACTAATTTGTTGAAATCTGGCAAACATGGACCGGATTTTTACCAAGGGCTTTGGCATGCGTTGGCACAAACCGGTCATTGGCAAGGTGAGATTTGGAATCGGCGTAAAAGTGGTGAGATTTATCATGAATGGTTAGTGATTAATACCATTTACGGCAGCCAAGGTGAAGTTGAGCGTCGAGTGGCGATGTTCTCCGAAATTACCGAGCGTAAACAAATTGAGCAAGCAATTTGGCGTCAAGCCAATTTTGACCCATTAACTAATTTAGCGAATCGGCGCATGTTTCATGAGCGCTTGGGTCAAGAGATAAAAAAAAGCCCGACGCGAGCATAGTTCGCTTGCGGTCATATTGCTGGACCTTGATCACTTTAAAGAGGTTAACGATACCTTAGGTCATGGTATGGGGGATCGATTATTACGCGACGCGGCAAGTAGAATTAGTAGTTGTGTGCGTGAAGCAGACACTGTGGCGCGTCTAGGCGGCGACGAGTTCACGGTGATTTTGTCTAGCCTCGATAACGAGCATGATGTTAACCGCGTCGCTGAGTGCATTTTACATAATCTGGCTAAACCTTTTGCATTAGAGGGTGAGTTTGCTTATATATCGGTCAGTATTGGTATAAGTTTTTATCCTAGCGATGCTTCGACAGTCGAGCAGTTAGTAAAAAATGCAGATCAAGCCATGTATTTCGCTAAACAGCAGGGGCGTAATTGCTATCGCTTTTTTACCTACGACATGGAGTTATCGGCACAAAACCGGCTACAGTTGGCTAACGATTTATACTTGGCATTAAGTAAAAACCAATTTCAAGTGCATTACCAGCCTATTGTCGATTTGCGAAATGGCACTGTGCGCAAAGCAGAGGCATTAATTCGCTGGCTGCACCCAGAGCGTGGCATAGTCGAGCCAAATGAATTTATCCCTATTGCCGAAGAGGTTGGCTTAATCGTTGAGATTGGCGACTGGGTATTTGGCACTGTCGTTGAACAGATTCAGCTTTGGCAACAAACGCTTGCTAAAGACTTTTGTATTAGCGTTAATAAATCGCCAGCGCAGATTAATGGTAAGCGGCACAAAGGTCAGGATTGGTTATTGCATTTGACCGAATGTGGCATGGCTGGCGATTGTTTAATGGTAGAAGTCACCGAAGACTTGCTAATGGATACCAGTAGCGAGGTTAGAGAGCGGTTGCTGGCCTACCGTAATGCCGGTATTCAGGTGGCCATTGATGATTTTGGTACGGGCTATTCATCATTACCGTATTTGCAGCAATGTGGTATTAGCTTTCTCAAAATTGACCAATCATTTGTTAGCCGTTTAAGCGATAATTCCTCGGAACAGGTGCTGTGTGAAGCGATTATTGTTATGGCACATAAGCTCGGCATGACCGTGATTGCTGAAGGTATTGAGACAGAGCAGCAACTAGCTTTGTTAGTGGCAGCAAACTGCGACTTCGGCCAAGGCTATTATTTTGCTAAGCCAATGAGCGCGGATGCTTTGCAAGCGTTTGTCCGCGAGCTAAGTCCAGTTTAGCCAGCCGTAAGTGTGATTAAAATTAATCGCTTAATCGCTCCCACGCTCTGCGTGGGAGCGTAGCTAGGACGCTCAGCGTCCCATTTCGCACCGCCAGAGCGGTTGCAAAGCATTCCCACGCAGAGCGTGGGAACGATGAAAAAAGCGGTCGGCGTTGATGGGATTGTCTTGGGCGATGTACCACCAAACCTCATCTAAATCCTGTTCGGCGGCAGGGCGTATGATCAGGCGCGGCATCTCTTAGGCTGTGGGTTGTTGCGCGGCCAGCCGTATCCGGCCCCGCGCCTTGATGGCTTCCATATCTAGTGGCACACTCTCGCCGCTGTCGATCCCTTCCTGAATGTCCCGTCGTAAGGATTCGCGCCGTAGTGCGTCCAACTGGTCGTGTGCTTCCAGCAGTCGCAACGCTTCGCGCATGACTTCGCTGGCCGAATTATACAGGCCGCTTTCCACTTTGGTTTTCACCAAGCTTTCGAGATGTGGGGTTAAAGAAATGTTCATTGTCGTAGCTCCTTAGTTTTTTGTTGATGATAACAAAATATTGACAAAGGTTGTTATTGGAGTTTGAAGTCCAGCCAGTAGTGAGCAATAACCAACAGGCATTGCGCCGTATGTAGAGAGGCAGGTATACGGCTACGAACTCAGTGGCATTCTGCATTAGCGCTAGTCACGACGAGTTGGCTGCATTTTTGGAATGCAAGGCTTGCTTTGCTAGTGGGTATTCTCTAGGTATTCGTGCTGCCCTATGCTCACAACACAATAGCAATCAGCCAAAACACAAAAACAAATATCACAAAAATGACAAACCAGCCTTGTTTATCTATCCCCGCTTTAACTGCCTGCCATTCTTCGTTGAATGCTGCTTTTTTATTAGCCGCGTTGATAATACGTTGATAACGTCCGCGTAAGCTGTGTTTTTCTTCATCCGAGACAATTTCTTCAATCGCTTCGATAATTTTTGAATAAAAACTGCCGCATTCAGGGCAGCGTATATCATTATTGGGGTTCTCGTAACCGCAAGAAGGACATTTTTTCATAGCATTAGCCTTGTGCTTAGTTTTTGAGTACTTAATCATAAAGCTGGACGAAGTTAAAGCAAATAGTCGCTTATAAACAATAATGAAATCCTTGTTAAACAAAATGCCTGCAATTAACCCTTCACAAATCAATAAATTCGCGTAGAATAGGTGGATTAAAACCGCTTTAATTTTTGAGGAAAATTCATGGTATCCATCCGTCTTTCAAGAGGCGGCGCAAAGAATCGCCCCTTTTATCATGTTGTAGTCACTGATAGCCGTAACGCTCGCGATGGCCGTTACATCGAACGCGTAGGTTTTTTTAACCCGCTTGCGCGCGGTAAAGAAGAACGTTTACGTTTAGACAATGAACGTATCGATTATTGGCGTTCTAATGGCGCACAGCCTTCTGACCGCGTAGCAAAATTGATTAAAGACGCGTTAAAAGCTGCTGCCTAGGCGTGCTTGAGCAAAAACTAATCAAATTAGGACACATTTCAGGTGTTTTCGGTATTAAAGGCTGGGTAAAAGTTTTTTCTTATACCGAGGTTAAAGAAAACATCTTAAATTATTCGCCGTGGTTATTACAAAAAGGTCATGAATGTAAGACCTTTGAATTAATCGACGGCGCGGTGCAGGGTAAAGCTATTGTTGCTAAATTGCGCGACGTTAATGATAGAGATCAAGCCTTTGCGTTAATAGGGTTTGATATTTTTATCACGTCCGAGCAATTACCTAAGGCAGCGACTGGCGAATATTATTGGTCTGAGTTAGTCGGGCTAAATGTACAAACCGTCACCGGCGTAGCGTTAGGCGTAGTCGATTTTATTATGCAAACCGGCGCTAATGATGTGTTAATCGTGCAAGGCGATAAAGAGCGAGCTATTCCGTTTTTGCAACCGCAAGTTATTGTCTCTGTAGATGTCGCAGGTGGTTTTATCGTTGTCGATTGGGACCCTGATTTTTAGCTATGCGCTTTGATGTGGTCACGTTATTCCCCGAGATGGTGTTAGGGGCTGCCCATTATGGCGTGACCGGTAAGGCTATAGAAAAAAATATCGTCAGTTTGGTCACTTGGAATCCAAGAGATTATGCGACCGATAAGCATAAAACCGTAGACGATAAGTCTTATGGCGGCGGGCCTGGTATGGTAATGAAATGTATGCCGTTGCACCAAGCCGTTAGCGACGCTAAACAGTATTCAGCCCAATCGCGTCGTGTGGTTTTTTTAAGCCCGCAAGGACGACCGATTAAGCAAGCGTTGCTGGCTGATGCATGTTGTTATGAGCAGTTAATTCTTATCGCAGGGCGTTATGAAGGCGTCGATCAGCGCTTTATTGACTTAGATTGCGATGAAGAATGGTCGGTAGGCGATTATGTGTTAAGTGGTGGCGAATTAGCGGCATTAACGGTAATTGACGCGATTACCCGGCTATTGCCAGGCGTTTTAGGCGATGCAGACTCGGCAAAGCAAGACTCTCATGCGCATGGTTTATTGGATTTTCCGCATTACACAAGGCCTGAGTGTTTTAATGGATTGACCGTACCGGCTGTGTTATTAAGCGGTAATCATGCAGACATTCAGCGTTGGCGCACTAAGCAAGCTTTAGGCAATACGTGGTTAAAAACGTCCTGATTTATTAGCAACACGCGCATTAACACAAGAAGAACAGCATTTGCTAAACGAATTTATATTGGAATCTGAACTTAAGAGGTAAACAATGAGTAACATTATTGAGCAAATTGAAGCGCAACAGCTTAAGGAAATCCCTGAATTTAACTCAGGTGATACTGTTGTTGTTAACGTAAAAGTAAAAGAAGGCGATAGAGAAAGAATCCAGGCTTTTGAAGGCGTTTGTTATCGCAAAACGTAATCGCGGGTTAAATTCTGCGTTTACTGTTAGAAAAATCTCTCACGGTACTGGCGTAGAGCGTGTTTTTCAAACACATAGCCCTATGATTAGTGAAATTATTGTTAAACGTCGTGGTGATGTACGCCGTGCTAAATTGTATTATTTGCGCGACTTAACCGGTAAAGCCGCACGTATTAAAGAAAAGCTGTAAGCGCTTTGGGTTAAGCTCCCAAACGCGGTTTGGGAGCGCTGACGCCTAGTTAGCAAAGAACTTACTGACGCTTAACACGGTGTTATAAATCCCAAAACCCAGTGGAATAAGTACCATTCCCCACGCCAATACCAGCTTTATTAAATGACCTGATTGCAGAGTTGTCGTCTCTGTAAAAACAGGCTTAGAGCTAGTCGCAGATGTTTCTTGTTCTGCATCATCTTCATCCATAAACCATTTTTCATCAACTGGCTTAATTAGTAAGTTTAATATAAAGCCTATCACCAACATTCCGGCTAAAACCAACATGGTTTGGTTATAGACTTGTTCGCGTGGCAACCCCAAACCCAGTTGATATTCACGCATATAATTGACGATAACAGGCCCTAAAATGCCTGCCGTTGCCCAGGCGGTTAGCAAACGGCCATGAATCGCACCGACCATTTGCGTACCAAATAAGTCGGCTAAATACGCTGGCACAGTCGCAAAGCCACCGCCGTACATGCTTAAAATAATGCATAACGCGCCGACAAACAGCAGTTTATTGCCCGCTAATGCACTGCCTGGCACGCTGATAAACAATAAACAACCCAAGACAAAAAAGAGCGCAAACGTCAGCTTTCTGCCCAGCTTGTCGGAAAAACTCGCCCAAAGAAAACGCCCGCCAATGTTAAATAAACTCAGTAAAGCCGTAAACCCCGCAGCAATAATCGCAATCGCGGCCAGTTCCGTTTTATCTAATTGAACATAGGTTTTGTTTATACCTATTAATTGGCCGCCAAACACTTCTTGTAACATAGGCGATGACATGCCTAACACGCCTATGCCGGCGCTGACGTTCATGCATAGTACCCCCCAAAGCAACCAAAATTGTTTGATTTTAAAAACATCTTTGACATGCACATTACGATGCGTGACCATGCGTTTGCTTTGATGTGCTTCTGGTTTAACCCAGTTTTTCGGCTGCCAGCCTTCTGGCGGTACGCGATAGCTTAGCGCTCCGGTCAGCATAAATACAAAATAAATCAGTGCCATAACAATAAATGTGGGCACAACACCGACATCATCCGCGCTAGCAAATTGCTTCATCAATAGGGTAGCTAAAGGTGAGCCTATCATGGCACCGCCGCCAAATCCCATAATCGCCATGCCCGTCGCCATGCCGCGTCTGTCAGGAAACCATTTGATTAATGTTGATACTGGCGAGATATAACCTAGACCTAAACCAATACCGCCAATTACGCCTGAGCCTAATAACATCAACCAAAACTGGTGCAAATAAACACCTAGCGCTGAGATTAACATGCCACCACACCAGCATAAGGTGCTTACAACCCCAGCTTTTCTAGGGCCTGCATCTTCTAACCAACCACCCCATAACGCCGCTGATGAGCCTAAAAATACGAAAAATAACGTGTATACCCAACCTAATGTGGCAATTTTCCAATCGCAGTGCGTGATAACCAATTCCTGAACAAAACTAGTGCCTACTGGACACGCGATACTTTCCTTAATGCCTAACGCTTTTGATAGCGGCAGCCAAAAAACTGAGAAGCCATAAGCCATGCCTATGCATAAATGAATCATCAAAGCCGCAGGTGGAACCTGCCAGCGGTTATAATCAGAGTGCGCGATAGAGTGTTGTTTATCTAATAAACCTAGCATAACGAGTTAACGGTTAATGTTGACAATGAGGACAAAAAACGGTGCTGCGATTGGATAAGCGAATTTCGACAAGAGCCACGCCACAATGCACACAGGCCAAGCCCGCTCGACCATAGACTTGCAATTCTTGTTTAAAATAACCCGGCTTCCCAGCTTCATTAACGAAATTGCGTAGCGTAGTACCGCCTTGCTTAATGGCATTAAGCAAGATGACGCGAATCGCTTCCGCTAGTGCTTGGTATTCGGTTAAAGAAAGTTCGCCGATAAGACGGGTTGGCAAAATACCCGCTGAAAACAACGCCTCGTTGGCATAAATATTACCGACGCCGACGACAACGTGGCTATCCATAATAAAGGTTTTTACCGGTGTTTTACGCTTACGCGACAAATCATACAACAATTTCCCACTGAAGCTGTCGGATAAAGGCTCTGGGCCTAAATCTTTTAATAGCGCGTGCTCGGAAACTTGAGCATCAGTCCACAGTACTGCGCCAAACCGTCTAGGGTCATTCAATCGCAGCACCGAATTATCGCCAAAAATAAAATCCACATGGTCATGTGCACCGGCATCTGGTGCAGAAGTTAGCACACGCAAACTTCCTGACATACCTAAGTGCATAACAATCGTGCCGGTATCAACCGTCATCAGTAAATATTTGGCACGCCGCGACACTTGATGAATGCGCTGGCCGGTGATGATTTCGGCTAAATTTGCCGGCACCGGCCATCTCAGTCTGGGTTGACGTACAATCAATGCTTTTATGGTTTGACCTTGCACATACGGCGCAATGCCTCGGCAAGTGGTTTCAACTTCGGGTAATTCGGGCATAACGGCGTGTTTTAAAAGTTAAATTTGGCTTTTACGGCTCACTGTAGGGTACGCTACGCGTACCTTTTTATTGATTTATTACGATTTTTTTAATGGTACGCACAGCGCAGCCTACTCAAAAAAACCGAAAACTTTGAACGTTCACAGCTTATGTTTGCTAGGAAAATCAATTAGGAAAAAAGCGCCGTATTCTCTATCGCGCTCCAGGCAAAAATACCGAATTTAATATTACTCGGTAAAAACGGATGTTAAAATGCACCATCATCTACCGGCTCCAAAAAATAATACAGAGATTTTCTGTATTATAAATTCTTTAAGTTTTCGACGTTCCCAGATTTGACATGGTTAAATTAATAAAACATATTGCACTCGCTTTCACTACTCTTGTGATTCTGTTCAGCGCTGGCGTAAGCTATGCCGGTCATGCTGAAATTTTAATCGATGCGGAATCGGGATTAATCATCCATGAAGAAGATGCGAATCACTCTTGGTATCCAGCATCGTTAACGAAAGTGATGACCTTATATATGGCATTTACTGCGTTAAGCCAAGGTCAAATTGGCTTACAAGATCGTATGCCGGTATCACATCATGCTGCTAAACAGCCCACTAGCAAGTTAGGGTTAAGAACAGGTGAATCTATTACGGTGGAAGAGGCTATCTTAGCAATTATCACGCGTTCGGCTAATGATGCGACGGTTGTGTTAGCAGAACATATTGGCGGTAACGAAGAAAACTTTGCGGCCCGCATGACTGCTAAAGCGCATACATTAGGTATGTATGATTCTCACTTTATGAATGCCACTGGTTTGCCTCATCAATGGCAAGTGACTACTGCACGGGATTTAGGCTTATTAGCTTGGCGAATACGGCGTGACTTTCCCAATTTTTATTCTTATTTTGCTGCACATAGCTTTTATTTCAAAGGGCGAGAGTTAACCGGTATCAATAAATTCACTGCAACGTTTCCAGGTGCAGAAGGCATGAAAACCGGCTTTACCTGTGGTTCCGGCTATAACCTTATGTCATCAGCGCAGCAAAATGGTAGACGTTTAATCGGTGTGGTACTTGGAGGCATGAGCAGCAGTCAGCGTTACCAATTAATGACGGACATGATGAACAGAGGCTTTCAAAATCTGTTTACTCAATATAGTACAAAGAATATTACCACTATCCCTGGCAAGTTTGTCGGCTCAGCACCTTATCAGTTAGGCTGCGGCAAAGGCGCAACCAATGCACAGCAAGCCGCTGTTGCTTCAACTAAACATCACAGTTATCACAGGCCCGCTCAGAGTAAAACACGCTCCAAACACCTTGTTAGTCGGGCTAAGCCATCCAAGATCACAAAATCCAAAGTGGTAAGCCGACAAAAAGCCAGCAAAACGCGTTATCACCGAGGTTAGCGGGCATAATGTGTCGTCAGTATTCTATGCACCATTGCCAACGTCACTAACACCGGGTAAAGCAAATACTGCTGCATTAAAAATACGCTGCCTAACACGCACGCCATGACAAACCACGACTGTAACCACCAGTTCGCCATGATTTTTTGTAATTGTCTTAATGTTAATACATCCAGTGGCCCAGGCTTTGTATTAACAATAAACTCGGTAAATACGGTAACAAAAACAAAATACAATGGAAAAAAGAAAAACATAGGCGCATCGTGTGGATGAAACGGGCGCCAAAAGGCGTACCAGATGATAAGCGCAAAAGCAAAAAATAAATCCTGTGCCCAATGATGACCTGCTTTAGCCCAATAACGCCAGGCTATACATAGCAGTGACAGCGCTATACCCGTATAAGCAATGCTTAATCTCACGGTATCTGTAACGGCAAAAGGATGTTGTTCGTAAAAGCCTAATGCTAAACCCGTCAATATAAAAATTATCATAGTCCGTTTATCCGTTAATTAAAAAAGCACTCTACATGCATTAAGGTGTTATCCACCTGAATTTAGCGATGTCAAGATTTATGCACAATGATTGATAGCGTTTATCGAGTAAAACAATATGACATAAGACCGGGCAATTATCCCGGCAACTATTCATAACCTATTGATTTAAAATAAAGTTATCGATGACCAAAAATTAGTCAAGTTAACAAATTCATAACAATATCCATATCTTAGTAGCGTTATCCAAACATTATCCACAAAGTTATCCACAGGTAATGTGGAAAAGTCAGGCAAGACCACAGAATAAAATCTGGCTACACACTTATGACGGGACAGGGTGTTTAGAACGACAGAAGATTGCTCCCGGCGTTTTTCTGAATTCACCACATCCTTGTGGCTTCAGGTGTAGGTAGCAGGGATGCTGCCGCCAAGCCTACAGGGACGTATTTACGGAGTCCTCGGCAACTGCTCCTGCGTTGCCCTACTACACGCCATCCCTGGCGTTATGCGTTCTTAATGACTTGTCCCGTCTTAAATTGGTAACCATAAAATCTCCTTTTTTGTTTTAACAGAGAATAATACTGCGAAATTAGCCCAAGGATAGTGCTAAAATTAGCATCCTTTGATTTTAACTGGGCGCTTTAGGCTTAACAGGACTTGAGTATGACAACAACAGTGACCATTTCGACACTTTCAACAACGGGTTTATTACTGGCAACAGCACTGTTAAGCGGTTGCGCATCCGGCCCAGCCAATGATCCTTGGCAAAGTTTAAATCAAAACACGCAACATTTTAACGATAGAGTGGACCGAAATATTACAAAACCGATTGCTAAAGGTTATCGATGGCTTACTAATGATGCTATAGACACGGGTATTAGCAATTTTTTTAGTAATATGAATGACATAGGTGTCACTATTAATGATTTTCTGCAAGCAAAAATTCAGTCAAGGCGGCATGGATGCAAGTCGTTTAGTTGTTAATTCTACGCTAGGTGTTGCAGGTTTTGTCGATGTTGCACAACACATGAGTTTACCGAAACATCAAGAAGACTTTGGTCAAACCTTAGGCTATTGGGGCGTACCATCCGGGCCTTATTTAGTGCTGCCCTTTTTCGGACCTAGTTCACCGCGCGATGCGGTTGGAATAGTCGGTGATGCTTTTTTACATCCATTAACCTATGTCTCTATGTTTGGCGGTACAGCTGCTAATGCCGCATCGGCGGGTGCTACAGCGATTGATATTGTCGATAGGCGCGCAGATTTAACGACAACGGAAAAAATATTCAATGAAGCGACTTCAGATTCAGAGCGCTATGAATTCCTGAAAAATACTTATCAGCAAAAGCGCGAATCACTGGTTCACGACGGTAAAATCACAGATGACTTAGACGACGATTACGACTCGGTTGAACCGACATCATCAACGTCTAATCCAGGTTCAGCAAACGCACCTACAACATCTGACCCTGCTAAAAGGCATCTGCTTGAATTAACAGCACCGGCAGATAAATAACAACCGAATACCAGCGTTCGGATTCTATCGTTGCGCATTTACTTATAATTTTACAACTACAACAAGGCTCCACCCAGGCCATGACTCAGCTTAATACCATTTTAGCCAAGCTTAGCGAACAAGGCTTGCAATCACTTTTATGCGGCGGGTTAAAAGGCATAGAAAAAGAAAGTCTACGCTTAAATCAACAAGGGCTTATCGCGCAAACCCAACATCCCATCGGATTAGGCTCTGCGCTTACCCATCCCTTTATTACTACGGATTATTCTGAAGCGTTAATCGAACTTATTACGCCACCGTTTGCCGAGACCACGACAAGTTTGGCGTATCTTGCAAAGATTCATCAATTTGTTTATCAGCATTTAAACGATGAATTTTTATTGGCATCGAGTATGCCTTGCGGCATAGACGGTGATGACAGTATCCGTATCGCCGAATACGGTAATTCAAATATTGGCCGCATGAAACATATTTACCGTCACGGCTTAGCACACCGTTATGGCAAAACCATGCAAGTGATAGCAGGCATTCACTTCAATTACTCCGTGCCTGAAGCATTATGGCCAGAGCTGCAAAAACTGACCAGCAGCCCATTAACTTTAGCAGACTTTACTGCGAGCACCTATTTTGGCTTAGTCAGAAATTTTCAACGCATTGGTTGGCTGATATTGTATTTATTCGGCGCGTCTCCCGCCTTATGTAAAAGTTTTTTTCAAAGACCGACCCGAATTGCTCAACCAATTCCAAGCCTTCGATAACGACACGCTTTACCATCCTTATGCCACCTCGTTGCGCATGAGTGATATTGGTTATAAGAGTAAGAACCAAGCGAATTTAAAGATAAATTACAACTCGTTATTAGGGTATGTGGATAGTTTATGTAAAGCGATTTCCACGCCTTTTCCTGACTATGAAGCAATAGGTATTGTTGACAACGGCGTTTTACAAACAATTAAACGCGAATATCTTACAAATTGAAAACGAGTTTTATAACATCATTAGACCTAAGCAAATTGCTGAATCCTGTGAGCGTCCAACCGTAGCCTTAAGACGGCGAGGCGTGCGCTATATTGAGATTCGCTCGTTGGATTTAGATATTAGCAACCCGATAGGTATAAGCGCAGAGACGGCGTATTTTATTGAAATTTTGTTATTAAGTTGCTTACTGTCTGAAAGCCCGCCGTTTAGCGATGATGAGCATGTTATTCTGAATGCCAACCAACTTAAAGTGGCTCATGAAGGCCGTAAACCGGGTTTGCTGCTACAACAAGCTCAACACGCTATTCCGCTACAAGACTGGGCTTTTGCCATTCTTACTAACTTACAGCCATTAGCCCAGTGTTTAGACGCCAATAATCCTGAACAACCGTATAGCCAAGCCTTACACAAGCAAATTAAACGCGTAGAAAATCCAGACCTAACGCCTTCCGCAAATCTTCTAGCCAACATGACACAAACAGGCCAAAGTTTTGCCGAGTATGCGGAATCTGTTTCTAAGCAATATGGCGAAACATTTAAACACACTGCGTTAGCTCCTGAACATCAAACGGAATTCAATGAATTAGCCGAGCAATCGCTAGCCAAACAACGCGCCTTAGAAAATCAAGCGCAACAGCCGTTTGATGAATTCTTGCGCCGTTATTTTTCCCAAACTTGTCACTCACTATGAACGAATTTGACATTGAAGCTTTGCAAACCGAGCTACAGCAAAAAAGCCCGCGTATTATTCTAAAAAAAGCCTTGGCGCTATTCGACAATATTGCCATTTCCTTTAGCGGTGCTGAAGATGTTGTACTAATCGACATGGCATTAACCATGAAAAAAGACATTCGAGTCTTTTGCTTGGATACCGGACGTTTTACATCCTGAAACCTATCGTTTTATCGAAAAAAGTCCGTAATCATTATCAAATTAACATAGATATTCTAACCCCTGATTATCGTGAGCTTGAGGCTTTTGTTAGCGCAAAAGGCTTATTCAGCTTTTACCAAGATGGGCATCATGAATGTTGTCAGCTGCGCAAAGTACAACCGCTAGCGCGAAAGCTGGGACAATTAGATGCCTGGATTACTGGACAACGTAAAGACCAAAGCGTCGATACTCGAAACCATATACCCGAAGTGCAATTAGACGCGACATTTTTCCACGGAAAACCATCGATTAATTAAGTTTAATCCGTTACTGAATTGGCGCTCAGAGCAAGTATGGGATTATATCAATGCCTACAAAGTCCCCTACAATGAATTGCATGAACATGGTTACATCAGCATTGGCTGCGAGCCTTGCACTAAGCCGGTATTACCTAATCAACATGAGCGCGCCGGTCGCTGGTGGTGGGAAGATGAAACAAAAAAAGAATGCGGCTTGCACGCGAGTAATTTGAATAATGCGTAGTCAAGTAGGGTGATTCGTAAGAAAATTCTGGCTCATGCCGAGTCTGTGGCGCAAGGCAATTTCCAGCGAGTACCGGTGTTTGTTCTGATTTCTACTAACCATCTGGACCGGCAAGAATTAGCTGCGCTACCGTTTCAATTCCTAATGTTCGTTTCACCTGACGTTGACGCTTGGTACTTGGATCAAAGCGGCAGGCTTGCCCGCTATCCTTAACCGGCGAACAGATGGAAATCTTGTCGCCGCAATTGATCCCGCTGCATGTGTTTAAACGTGTCGCACATGTGGCTCTACTCGGTAGGCGGGCGACACTGGCTATCCTGCCAGGCAACGAGCGGCTAGAATATTTCGACGGGCAAGCTTTCCTGCCTATGCCTGAGCGGGACGTTTCCAATCCTGGCTTGGAATCGGAAAAGCGCGCCGAACTGTGGCGGCAATGGCGCGAGACCACGTTGGATCCAGCACAGATGGAACAGCAACGTGCATCGTTGCTCGAAACCGCCCGTGCCCAAGACACGTTAATCCCTAGCGCCGCTTTTATCGTAGTGGAAAACACCGCCCAATCAAAAATCCTCGAACGCAAAGAGGCTGAGTCCCTGGCAAACCGCGACGCGCTGGCGTTCGATGAGAAAAAAAGCCCGGAGCCATCGGCCTGGTTCATGTTTGCGTTGGTGCTTGGGCTGATTTTATGGTCACGGCGGCGTAAGCATTCACGGTCCGCCCTCACCCGAGATATATACTCTGAACGGTCAAGTTTTTCGGTTTTTTTGAGTAGGGTACGCTGTGCGTACCATTAAAAAATCGTAATAAAATCAATAAAAAGGTACGCGTAGCTACCCTACAGCGAGCTGTAATAACCGAACTTAACCGTTT
>NZ_LAJX01000093.1 GCF_000963695.1 Methylocucumis oryzae | reverse complement strand
CATGAGAGTCACCTAGTACCAGAATACTTTTTTTGTATTGTTTTTTTTGTAGATGTGGCTATGGAGTTAGGTGATTTTGTGTGTTTTTTTTGGATGAGTTCAAAAATAATATCGTTGCGTGATCTGATTGCGTTTAATGCGGCCCGTTCATATTGGTTGAGCTTTTCTTTCAACTGTTCGATTTGATCCGATGCGCTTAGGCTTTTAGGGGCGGACTGCCAGGAAGTTATTGAATAGCCATAATGAGCAAAATCTTCTTTATAAAATTCTGCAACCAAGGCTGCTGTTTGTTCGTCATAATAATTTTGCCATTCAATTGGTAGTGATTCGTTTGTGCGGTGTTTTTTTAATAATATGTTGGCGTCTTTGTCAGGCGCAATTAGGTTAAGGATTTCTTGTAACTCATCGGCTAAGTTTTCTGTATGTATAACATGTGTGTAGTCAATGAGATCTGGTAGTAATAAATTAACCATTGCGCGCCAATGTGGGTTGCAATGTTTAGGATTTTGGGTTTCGACTACCCAGCGTACAAAGTTTGGGAAACTTGGGCATTGCTTAGAGTCAGTGTTGGTATAATTAGCAATAAGTTGCCAATTTCTCTCGTACCCAGGTTCTTTTTGTCTAATTTTGTCTGCCCAAGCCGAGGCTAAGCGAGCATAAGGGTTTCTAACTACACAGAAGCGGACAACCGTATTTTTATTAAGAAGGTTTAAGCGCATATTCGATTGAATATGCATTAAATTTTTTATTCTATGGCTTTCGCGTAGATGAATAACCATTGCGGGGTTGCTTTCTTTACCAACCTGCTTTTGCTTTACTACTCGATTTTCTAATTCTGTTAGTACCCATTTCATAGTACTACAGGCGGCTTTAGGCGTTTCCACAAATACATAATTCAATTGGTCGCCAACAAAAGAGCTGTATGCCAGTCGTTTTTCAATAGCTTCGATAGAGTAGCCATGTAATTTGTCTTGCTGGGCAAATGCCTCTAGCCAACTTGACTGATCTTTAGTTACTTTATTTGCTTGTGGTTTCTCGGAAAGGACAACTCGATAGTGATTTATTAAGTCTGAAATAACTTGGTTATTTGTTGTTTTGATAGCCTCAGGCAATTCTGCTATAAATTCATTAATTAACTTAGCATATTTGTCGGCAGCAAGAGTGTCCGTCTCTGAATTCAAGTCATGTTCTTTGAAATAGGAATCACGGAATTGTTTTTTATCATCGTTTAAGGCTAAGCGACCATTGCCTCGTATCGCTTTCCACTGATATTCTTCCTGTGAACGAATAGCGTAATGATTTAATTGGCAAATATCATGATAGATAGGAGATTCACTGTTTTTTCTTGGATGATTGCCATACACAATATCTTTAGCAACACAAACTTTTTCCTGAACCGTGGCATAAATAACGCTTCCCCATTGATTGTCAGTCTTTGGAATGGGGCGATGGTTTGATATAAAGGCGTAAAGTTCAGAGTTAATTTTTGATATGCTTTTACCGAATTTGTTGTGCGTCGTGGTCGAATCGCACTGTATGAACCGTGATATCGTTAAGTTTTGTTGGTAGTTTTGCTGTTTTGCCGAACCAAAATGCTTCCAGTTAATGAATAGCGCGTCAGGGTGGTTATAGTGTGATAATAACTCCTGTACTGATTGGTGTTGTTTTAATACTAAGAATTCGTCGCAATCAAACCAACACAGGTAGCCACCGTGTTCTGCAGGAACTTTAAACAGTTCTTTTGATAAGCTTCTAAAGGCACTAAGTTGTGGGCTTTCGCCTTCGGCTAAGGTGCGAGGCCTCCATTCAATTAATCCTGCTTTTTCCATTACAGCAAGCAACGCATCAGAACCATCGTCATTATCGTTTGAAAATATCACAATTCGGTCAAAACCTAATAATTTGTAATGAGCGACCCATTCCAATAAATAAGGGCCTTCATTTCTGACGCAAGTCGCCAACGTAAATTTCATTTAACTATTCCTCTGAGCACTTGGTTTCCGTAGGTATTAATAATACGATGTGGTTAAAAATTAATATCGCCAGGAAGGATGATTCAAATTGCGCGCGTAAAATTCTTCGTAGTAAGGCTTTAACTTGCGCATAGCCATTTTTTCCCATTGTGTTGGCATTGACAATTCTTTTGATGCGTTGATTTTGGTATCAGAAGCATCCGATTGATAATCAATATGGCGAATAGCGAGAAATTTTTCTAAATGCCAAAGCGAGCCTTGGGGGAATGCAATAAAGTCTTCAAGATAAAATACTTTTACGTTTTCTTCACCAAAAACTCTGACTAACCGATCATAGTTTGAGGCGTACTCTACGTTTTTCCAAAACCAGGCTTTGTTAATGAGTTTACGAAACTCTTTTAATGTTAATTCATCGACTAAATCTTCTTCGCCTTTAAATTTGTAATGGAATTTGATATGCGACCATAATCGGGCCAATGGGTCACGCAAGGTATAAATGACTTTAACGTGCTTGGCGATTTTAAGTATTTTTTCTAAGTCCTCTTCTTCTAACAGCGAATATTGATTAGAAAAAATCCGCGCAATAAACATTTCTGGGAATAGATTGAAATAGCGAACAATACCATTGATCGTTAATGATCTCAGGCTCAGCATAGTTTTTATACCAATCAATAGTTTTTACGCTTTGTTTTTTTTTTTACGGTCTAGCTGTAATTTTTTTTGCCGGTCACTATGCGCTAGCTTTAATCCTAAGCCTTTATTATGTGAAAAGTAGTGGAGTTCTTTTTCTGGCGTAAAATGAACTTGTGGATGCACTTCGAGTTGCTTATACAGCCAGGTCGTACCGGCTTTCATTGCGCCGGCACCAATAACAAGTTTTTCTAGCATAGTGTGACCTCTAAGCGATACACGCGTCTTTACCAAAGGTTTTATCTAAGAAACTTTGGTTATTAACATAGCGGCTTTTTAATAATTCAATGGTGCCATCTGATAAGTCTTTGGTTTCATCAAGCGCATTAACCTTAGTGCCAGTAATTTTTTGGTAATTAGGTAACGATACGGGGACTTGAAGGAAATCTGACAATTCTTCTGCGGTCCCTTCTACATCTCCAAACAAATTGTCATAGCTTAATATCAGCACGTGCTTAAATTCTTGTTGATAACCAGTCAAAGCTGTTTCATAGTCATTTAAAGCGTCTTGCACCTTTAGCCATTCGCTATTCGTGCTGTTTAATAATTTAACCATTTCCTCCTCAAATAACGTGTTATCAGCGTCAGGGAGCCCATACATCAGTAATTTGAACGCAGATATAAAGCGCTTTACTGGGTTTCTGGCGAGTAAAAGGATTTTTGCATCGTCGCCAACCGTGGCACGCATTTTAGCTATACCTTCGGGGGGCAAAATCATATATTCAGGGGTGATTTCACCGAGTAATTTGCTGCCTTGTACGCAGGGTCTGAATAAGTCTAAATAGTCAATATGTTGAACTTTTCGTGTCGATAGCAAGAAATTAGTGCGTAACGAGTTCTTAAAGCGTTTATTTAAAAAACCAAGTTCTTTAGCTTTAATAATTCTATCAATATCTTTATTTAAATGACTGACTGCAAATTTGTGTAGCACTGAGGGATTACGCACGTTGAACATGGTATCGAAATAATGCAACTCTTTTACCGGATGCATGTAAATAGGCGTGCATTGCTCTAGCACTCGGTGTAATAACGTAGAGCCTGCTCTTTGTGAACCTATGCCAATTACAAATTTATTCATGATGTTGGGTCCTTTGTCGATAAATATCAGCTAATTCTTTAACTTGTTCAGTGACGCATCTTAATGATGGGGTTATGACGTTTTCTTTGAAGTGTTCAGGATTTTTATTGATGGTTGTTAAGCTGTTAGTAATGGCTTCTAGCGTGGGCTCTATGACAAAACCTGTTTTTCCGTCAATAACATCTTCCGCGATACCACCCATATTGCTAGCAACTACCCAGCATTGACACGCAGCTGCTTCGCGCGTGACCAAGCCATAGCTTTCAGGCCAAGTTGAGGGCGCAAATAACACGTCGATTTGACCGTATAATTCGGCAACGCGAAGTTGGCTATAGCGCCCAACAAACGTTACTGGCACTTTTCCCCAATGGCTTTCCATGCGGTAGCCTTCTTCTTGAGAAGAGTCGACAACAAGTACTTCTATATTTTTGGGCTGTAACTTTGTGATGGCTTTTTTCAGCAAAAAATAGCCCTTATGCTCAGCCATGCCACCGACATGACCTATGACAACGTTATTGGTGTAACGGGTGTCTTTGGGCAGCCATGTTATGCTAGCGGAAATACCATTTTTATTTATCTTAACGTGTGGGACGTCATTTTTGTGATAAATTTCAGCAAAAGAATCGGATACGGTGAGTACTTCATCAGCATGATTAAGCAGGTCTTTCAGATATAGAATACGCTCCATGGATTCGCTAAGTGTAGTAAAGCTCGGCGGTGTGTATTCTTCGTAAGGGTTAGGATGTCCATCAGGGTAGACTTTGTTGCTTTCATCGACTAAAAATTGATAGTCGGAAATCCACCACGCGTCATGGGTCGTGACAATATAGGGGATTTTGGCTTCTCTAGCCGCTTCTAAGACACCACCGCCTAAGCGTTGCACGCAGTGAAAATGAATTAAGTCAGGTTGCTCGGCGATGAGAAAGTCTTCAAATAGCGCTTTCATCTCTTCATCGTAGGGATTCCAGTCCATCTGTTCGCGCCAAAGCACCGTTGCTCGGTAAACGCGTGCGCCTTGGTGATTGTATATCGTCATGACATGCGGAACATGAGGTGTTTTATGTTCAGCATCGCTGGTAAAAACACATAATTCAAATTCTTCGCTATAGTTTTTCTGCAATAAATCGAAATTGTCTGATACAACACGAGTGCCACCGCCTATCGATTGTGGCGGGAAGAAGACATTGACTAAGGCGATTTTTTTACGTGCGGGGCGTTCTGCCACTTGAGCTGACATTACGGCTTGCGACAACACATGGCTAATATTGTTTGCTAAGGCTTCTATACTATATTCGGCATGGACTCTAGCAAGTGCTTGTTGCGCCATAGATTGACGTTTTTTCAGGATTTTCTATCAGCGATTTTAAGCCTTGATACCAGTCTTCACTGCTACTAACCAAAATGCCGTCTATGTCTTGCTGAATCACATCTCGGTAATTTGCTGTCGTACTGAGCACAGATGGAATGCCTAAACACGCGGCTTCAAACCATTTTAGCTCGCTTTTGCAACTGTTAATGTCGTCATCATGCAATACCGCTAAGTTAATGTCGGCGCGTTCGAGTAATGCCCAGTAGGTTTTAATGTTCTTAACCGGTGGCATTTGTTTGATGCGACCTGGATAGCGTTTGACGAATTCATTGGGTAATTTTAAATAGCCGGCAATCATTAATGCCGCTTGCGGGTATTCATCCAATATCCGTGTGATGGCTGGCAGAGCTAATTCATTGAAATCACTGTTATGAGCCATGGTACCGCTACCATAAAATATATCTATGGTCGGTTTAGCAGGGTTAAGTGCTTTTTCGCGGAATAAGTTATGTGAATCGATACCGTTGCGATGAATATAGCATTGATTGGCAAAGACTAATTGGGCGAGTTTGTCGGCCAGTGGTTGCGTCGATGCCAGACCATAGCGGCAATAGCGGGCGGCAGCGTTAAACGAGGCCATACCTTTTAAAATTTGAATATAAAGATTCAAACTTAAATAGCCGCCATACGTTTCTATCGGTGGCGGATAAGCGGCATCGAATAATAAGTCGTCGATTTCATACAGTGATAGCTTACCTGTGGCGTTAACTTGTGCCATTGTTTTAAGCACTTGTGGCTCTGCCGGTACACGATAAAAAATGACTACATCGTGAAACACTAGTTCTTGCTGATGCTTAGCAAGCTCTAGCCATGAAATCGTAGTAACTTCTTTACCAGCGAATTCTAATTGCTCTACTTTTTGGTCGATGCGGTAACGAACACATTGCGGAATATGCATATCACCGATAATTAGAATGCGTTGTAAATTGCATTGATTAATATAGGTAGGGTTTTGTTTAGCGCCAAAGGCTTGCAAATACGTTTGATAAATAAAGTCAGAAATATCCGTCATGGCTGTTAATAAACCAGTACGGTCATTGGTGATGGCCATGACTTCTAGGCGGCCTTGCTGTTTCAGCCAATAGTCGTGAATTAAGCTATCTAAACGATCATAGAGAAAATTAAACTCAGGGTTGCGCTCTATACCGGCTATGATGGAGTGAATGAGGTTTTTTGAACTCGTTGATTGCTTGCGCGCTTGTTCTAAATTAGAGAATAGCCATTTGCTGACGCGACCATTCGCAAGGACAGCCGCTTCATAGTGTGAGGCGGCGCTTTCATAGTCACGCTGTTCTAAATAAGTATTGCCTAATAATTCTAGGAATTCTGCGCGTTGTTCAAAGGTTAAACAGATTTTTAGCAATGTTCTAGCGACATCGATGTTATGCGCAATTAATCTTTGCTTAGCGAGTTCTAAATAAAAATTAGCATTTATCGCGTTATTACGGCTTAGTTTTAATGGAGACGTTGCTTGTCCCGATAAAACTTGTTGGAAATCTTTTGAGGTTATATAAATACCCGTTTCGGCATTTTGTGCCAGCATTTGACTGAACTTAAAGCTTGCCGGTAATAATTTTAACGTTGCATTGGTTTGCAAGCGTTTGTTTAACAGCCGGGTATCGTTGGCGATAATGTCAATTGACGATGGGCGATCAGGTTTTTTTGCTTTTAATAATAATCCGGTTTCCCCCGTTTCTTCTTCTTTGGCTTCGAGGTCGTATTGACAAGCCGCAAGAAAGATGTCGACTATTTCATCGGGTACGATAATCGAGAAGCCTGAATTTTTAAAATCAGAACCAAACTTTGCTGCGACATCAGGGCGCTCATGCCAGTTGGCTGTGACAGGATAGATTTTGTTATTAATGCTTAACGCAAGCTGAGTTTCGTCTTTATCTTGGTTAACAATCCAACCACGAACTTCTAAGCCAAATATTTGCTCGACATGACCCTCTAATGCTTTATTGCTTTTGCTTTTTTGGTGATAAGTTCGCTGCTGGGAGCGGTTTTATTACGGTTAACTAATACTTTATTATTGGCGATTACTTCTATGCTTTTGTCATTTTGTAGTGCTGATGTGTAAGCATCTGATAAAGCATCGGGAATCGTTATAGTGAAACCTGGCAAGATAAATTCACTGCCTACGCTAGCTGAGACGTCGGCGCGCTCATGCCAGCTATAAGGAGCTTGATAGGAGACGCTGTCAATGCGCAAAACGATATTGAGTTCAGTGTGTTCACGGTTAATGACCCAGCCATGAATTTCATTTTGTTCAAGTCGTTCCACATAACCTTCAATGGGGGATTTTTTCTTTTTCGCGAAAAATTAGCTTTCGCTAGCGTCTGCATGGCAGATGGTTTTGTTTGCATAATGTTCTCGTTGCTATCGTGTTCGTATGGGGGGCTTGCTAGAGTAGGGTACAAGTGTGTCTAAACTGCTCAAATTGTTCGTTAATTTTGGCAGGGGAGTCTGCTAAGCTTAATGGCATTAATAAATCGTGCATACCAACTTCTTTGGCACGTCGTGCGATGGCACCTATATCGAAGGCGAATACGGGAAGATTGGCGCTTATTGCTAGCGAGAAGGTATAACTATAAGTTTCCGGCCATAATGAAGGTAGCCAGACAACATGGGGTGTGATTGTTTTGAGTTTATCCAAGGCGTCTTGTTCGTGATATTTTCCCGTAACGCTAACGCCAGCTTCTTCCATGAGTTTGTCATTCATACTATAGCCCATAAGGGTGAACTCTATAGGGAGGTTGTTTTGGCGTGCATATTTTGCGGCAGAGATAATAACATGAAAGCCTTTTAATTTACCAATGGCGCCGATAATCACTATTTTTAGTTTTTCACCGGTTTGAATTTTTGGGTATTGAATAGCAAGTTTAGAGCTATCGATAGTTTCATGAGGCGCTACAGTAAATTGAATATCGGGGAAATACTGAATTAAGCGTGCAGCAATGTCTAAATCAGGTACTTGAACTTTTTTCTGCGCATTGTAATATATGATGATGCATAGCGCGCCAGGCGACAATATCGGTGACGCCAAAGTCAGAGCCACGCTCGCTTAGGCATTGATTACATTGTTCTGCCTTTTGAGGTTCGCCACAGTACATGCCGTTTTCATCGGCTAGATTGATTCTTGGGCAAATGACTTTGTAGTCATGTAGGTTGATATGCCAACGGCATTCTAATAGTTGTACGAGCTGCTCAAATTGCTTAGGTGCTTCAGGAGGGAAGTCGACTAAGCTATGTGTGTGTATTTCGGAGATATTTAATACTTGTAGCGCTGTTTTTAAATGGGTTAAGTCGGTTAATTCAAATGGGTTGATATTAGGGAACGACTTAATCGATGGATGCCCTAAGATGACTTTTTCTGGTTTTTTGGTAACGGGCCGTAAGGTATAAACACCGACACCCGCATTCGTTAGATTAATAATATCTTCTTGTAATTTGCGTTCAGAACCTCCGCCTCTGTTGTGCGAGACAATTAAGACGTTTTTTTTTTTCTTTACGCATACGCGTAGTCGAGCAGAATCTAAGCGACAACGAGCGAGTTTAAGTGGGTCGTTGAA
>NZ_LAJX01000092.1 GCF_000963695.1 Methylocucumis oryzae | reverse complement strand
CCCCCCCCTCAACAAGCCTTTATCATTACGCTTTAGTTGAGCCTCCTTGTGCCACCCGCTCTTACGCCAACGGAAACTAAACATGCGTTAGCCTTAAAAGATAACCACACCTATTGCTGAAGTAGCCATAAATCTTCCAGTTAGTAAAACACTCTGATTAGATTTTAGCTTGAGCCAGATTTAGAATCCCTAGCCTCTTTCAAGCACCCGCCATTGATTATTTTCTAATATTTCCAATGGCTGATAATTATCTTTATAAGCCATTTTGCGGCATTCTTTAATCCAATAACCTAAGTATAAGTAATCTAAACGGTGTTGCTTAAGTTGCTGAATTTGCCATAACACGGCGTATATTCCTAAGCTCAAATGCTCTAATTCTGGGTCAAAAAAGGTATATACCGCTGACCATGAACGGGGAAATTGATCGATAATGGCCACCCCAGCTAATTGATTGTCCACACTGATTTCTGCAAAACATGTCGTACACCAACGGCTGCTAAGAAAATTAATATAATCCTCTGGGCTGGATTGCTCCATGCCACCACCGCTGTGGCGGGTTTTTTGATAACGCATATATAAATCATAATGCGCTTGCTCAAATACCGGTGGTTTAATCACGACGGTGGTATTAGCATGTTTTTTCCAACAGCGTTGTTGACCACGATTAGGTTTAAACTGTCTGACGGGAATGCGACACGGTATGCAAGCATGGCACTGACGACAGTAAGGCTTATAGACTTCATCGCCGCTACGTCTATACCCTTGTTTTAATAACTGTTCGTAAACAATCGGTGTTAACGCAAAATAAGGATTAATAAATGCTGACCGTGCAAGTTGTTCAGGTAAATAAGAACACTCATAATCCGGTGATGCAAGCAAAGGAATAGAAATCATGTTGTATGCCATGCCAGCTCATGGACTGGCGCTTGATAGTGAAAATCTAATAAACTCAAAAAGCGTTGCCTAGAAATGTTTTCTGCACCTAGACTGACTAAATGGTCGGTATGAACTTGACAGTCAATCAGTTGATACCCCCATGTTTTCAACCACTGTACCATAGTTACAAAAGCAACTTTAGAGGCATCGGTTTGATAATGAAACATAGATTCACCAAAAAACACTTGCCCGATAGCCACGCCATACAAACCTCCGACTAGTTGCTCACCGTGCCAAGCTTCAATGGAATGCGCACTGCCAGATGCATGTAGTCGAGTATACGCTTGCTTAATATCTTCACTTATCCATGTCCCTTCGCTACGCGTATTGGCACAGGCATTAATCACATCGTTAAATGCTTGGTCAAAATGTCACTCTAAACACTGACTTGCGCAGTGTTTTGCGTAAGCTGCGCGATATAACAACGTGCTCTGGAAATAACACTAAACGTGGATCAGGTGACCACCATAAAATGGGCTCACCTGGGTTATACCAGGGAAAAATGCCATGCCTATAAGCATTTAATAAACGTTTTTCCGATAAACAGCCGCCTATTGCTAAAAGCCCTTCGGGTTCCGCTAGCGCTTTATCGCTAGGCGGAAATTCTTGCTCAGGATTTTTGGGATTTAGGATAGTCAGCTTCATAAGAGTCTCAGCGCAATGGCACCTGTTCCATTTGCAACATGTTCTGTAAGGTATAGGCAAAGAGTACCGAATTATTTACCAAACTTTTAATCGTCGTGCGTTCATTTTTTTGATGAAAATAATTCGCATAAAAATCAGGATATAAATCCACTGGGCCAAAATTAACAAAGTTTTTTACCAGTTTCAAATACGTTGTTGCTGGCGTCATAAAAACATAAGGGAATTCTTTAGGATGATCGGTATTTACAGCTTTATAAGAATTCACCATCAGCGATAACAGCGGCGAGTCGGATGGAAAATACAGTGGCTCGTAATGTGAGCCAATACCCGGTTGATACGCAGCCGTGCCAGAAAATTCCGCTAAGCTTTGCGTCGAAGCGTTGAAAAGCTCGTCGTTAGTATTCGCAAAACCGGTGCGAAAATCGATACTTAATGTTAATTGGTTTTGTTCTGGTTTGACCAAGACTAAACCTAAATTGGCTGACGTACCTAAATATTGTCCCGCATCCATACCGGGAGGTACGACGGGTAAATCGGGTTTGGTTTTATATTCAATACCTAAGCCGCTGCCATCGGTGCTTAAACCGATTTTACGGGTAATAAATTCAAACGCATTTTTATAAGCATTTGACGCACTATGTGTCATGCGCGCACCGACTAACGCCACTTCGACAATGGCATTTTTGCCTTCCCACGGTGCGCTACCGTGCGCTGCTGTTCCTTTGGAATATAACACTAAATCGCCTTTAGGCACGCTCTTAAGTTTAAATTGCTTAATAAAGTCGCGGTATGTGCTGACCGCTAAATTGGCTTGGTAAGCGGCTTTAACACCATAAATCGTGTCAGATTTACCGGTTTTTAATTCATTCGTCACGTCAGTAATTAGCTGGTTTAACTCGGCTTGGGTTTGTTTTGGATTTTTACTATTAATCACTAAATAAGAAAAATCCGCGACGGTATTAACTTCTGTACCGCCATTCCAAGCCACGAAGCTATCTCTAGCGGTTTTGCTAGACGTTAAACCGGTAAAGGTATAATCCATGTCAGCAATACCTTTCTCGCCTTGCGAAATATAAGCACCGTCTGGCACGAATCCTAGGGTCGGCCCGTATTGTTGTTGCGGGAATTCTTTGAAATAAGTCGTTAAATCTTCAAAGCTTTTTTCTTCTTTGGTGCCTAAAATAAACACCAGCTTGCGTTTAAATGTGGCTTGGTTATCGATTAAAAACTTCCCAGCCCATAAGACCGAAGCCAACGCGCCTTTATCATCTTGTGCGCCCCTGCCCCACACTTCTTCAGACGTAACATCACCTGAAAACGGTGGATGTGTCCATTCCGGCGTTTCTTGTTTTGACACAGGCACCACATCTAAATGAATTAATACACCGACAGATTCTTGGCCTTCGCCGTATTCAACAACACCGACTAAGCCATTCGCTGCGGTTTTGGTTTTATAGCCCATAGATTTTGCTGTAGTTAAGACAAAATCTCTTAGCTGTTGAGTTTCAGGTTGTAATTGATAGCCAAAATCTTCAACGGATTGATATTGTATACATTTAGATAAAAACGCAATCATCGCTGGCGTCTCTGCCTCGGCATTAGCTCGTATTTGCTCTAAGCTAAGCGTTTTTACCTCAGCTGTTTGTTTGCTGGAAGAATCTAAATCAGTACTAGCGCAAGCACTAAGTAGAAGTATAAAAACAACCAAGAGAATTTTAGGCATAGTCGCGTCCTGATTAAAAGGTTATTGGAATTAACAACTTAAGACGGGATAGGGTGTTTAGAACGAAGGTGTCGGCAGCAGGGATGCTGCCGCCAAGCCTACAGGGACGTATTTACGGCGTCCTCGGCAACTGCTCCTGCGTTGCCCTACTACACGCCATCCCTGGCGTTATGCGTTCTGAATGCCCTGTCTCGTCTTAAGTGTGCAAACGTTATTGGCTTGAACATGAGGATACATGATCACTGATGATTTTTGCCAGAGTTTTTACCACAGGGGTTTGTAATAACGTTTGATGCTCAGCAATGACACCATGACAGACTAAGTGGCTAGCACTCAACGCTTGCCAATCGTAGATGAGACGCTCAGGTGTTAATCCCAGTTGCTCAGCATAGACCAATAACATGTTTTGGCCTTGATAAAGTTCAGGCCGGTAGTTTTCTGCTGCTTTAACCAGTTGGTTAAAGTATTGCCATAATTGAAGCATATCGTTTTTGGCAACGCTGGTTAATTCATGCAACCGCTGTAATACCGCATCGAGTACCTCGTCTACGGTATGACTCTCAGCGATTAAATCAGCTATTTCAATATCATAAGCGTGTAATAAATCTTCGCAAAAATCCTGTAAACGTTGCCGGTCTGTGCTAGCGGTTTTTTTACCGGTAAGCGCTTTTAATGTTGCAGGTAAATAACTATCTAATAACATTAATGTTGCTACGATATCGCCAGTTTTAATCAATTGTTGCGCTATTTCATAAGCCAGTAATCCACCTAATGACCAACCCAACAAATGATAAGGCCCTACCGGTTGTCGGGCGCGTATCAGTTGCACATACTCAGCAGCTAAATCGTTTAATGTTTCGCCGATAAACTGAGTCTGTAAACCAACCACCGAATAGTCTTCTGGCAACTGGGCAGCCAGCGCTTGATACGCCATGAGTTGCCCATCAGCAGCAGGTAGGCAAAATAGATTCGGTGTATTCGCACCCGGTTTTAATTCGACGATACCTTGCTCATCAGTTGACAGCTCTGACATTAATAATAGTGCTTGCCCGGCAATAGTCGGCTGACGCATGAGGTCGATTAAATTGATATTGTTATTAAATGCTGTGTTTAGCGCCGTTAGCAAGCGTAACGCTAACAGTGAATGGCCGCCTACAGAAAAAAAGTCAGCATTAATAGTCGTCACCGCATAACCTAATACGTCTGACCAAATTTTAGCCACGCGTTGCTCGTTAAGCGTACTCGGTGCTTTTGCCTCGATGTCGCTAACTAACAACGTATGAGTCAAGCGTTGAATATCTAATTTTCCAGCCGTTGTTAACGGTAATGAGTCAACGATTTGATAAGCCGTTGGCACCATGTAATAAGGCAATTGACTGTGTAAAAATGCTTGTAACAACGTAATCTCAAGCGCTTGCTCGGTTTGCACGACCGCCAGCAAATACGCCTGTTGATTTAAGTCAGTATGCAAAATGACTCTAGCCGTGACAACATCTGGAAAACGCATAACGGCCGCTTCAATTTCACCCGGTTCTATTCTAAATCCGCGTAGCTTAATCTGCTGGTCAACCCGTCCTAAAAACTCAAGCTCACCACCACTACCCGCTATAAAACGGGCTTTGTCACCAGTACGATAAAGTCGTTGTTGATTAAGCGGCCAAGTAAAAAAAAACGTTGCTCGGTTAATTCCTGGCGTTGCCAATAAGCCAGCGCTAATTGACTGCCACCTATATAAAGTTCACCGACCATGCCCTCAGGCACTAGCTTTTGCTGGGCATCAAGTACAACGACTTGATAACCGGGTAAGGCTTTGCCAATCGCTATCGTCGCCGGATAATCGCCGGTAAAGTCTAATGCCTCTAAAACCTGGGTCGTCGCGGTTACGGTCGCTTCGCTTGGCCCATACGCATTGATTAACGTAACTGATGCCAACGCGCTTTGCGTCCATACTTTAACCGTTGCCACCGGCAACGCTTCGCCACCGACAATGGCTAAGCGCAGCTTAGCGGGTTTCGCGGTAAAATCGCGGCATAATTCATAAAAATAAGCCGGGGGTAAATCCACCACGCTGACGTCATAGTGTGATAAGACCTTATACGCTTGTTCGCTAGTCCATAGCTCATCACCGCGCAACACCAGCGTTGCTCCCGCTAGCAAGCCTGGCAGGATTTGTTCTAATGAGGTATCAACGTGATACGACGAAAATTGCAAAATACGGTCGTTAGCAATCAGTTGATAATGTGCCCGCATAATTTGGCAATGCTGGCTAAGCGCGGCACGACTAACCACAACCCCTTTAGGTTTACCGGTAGACCCTGACGTGTAAATGATATAAGCCGGTGTATGGTTATCAAGCACAGGCCAGGTAGTCAGTGTAGGTATCACATCTTCAGTCAGCTTAGTTAAGTCTATAATGGGAATTAAGACATTAAACGCTATAGCGCTATTACGCGTGATAACGGCAGCTAACTCAGCATCAGTGATAAGCTGGTTTAATACGGTCTCTGGATAATCGGGTTCTAGCGGTACATACACTAAGCCAACACGCCAAAGTGCTAACATCGCGATAACGGCATCGACACCGCGCGGCACACAAACACCGATATGGGCAGTAGTGTCAAAACCGAATGTATGTAAATAACTCGCTAAAGCAATGACTTGCTCGCTGAGTTCGCGGTAACTTAAGCCGTTATATGGGCTATTGGCAACGATTAATGCAATATACTCCGGCGTGTGTTGCGCTTGTAATAAAACTAATTCGCTCACATCGCTAGCACTCGTTTCTACCGCCTCTCCCTGCCCTAATGCCAATACGTGCTGGCGCTCAGCGTCGTTTAATAAACTCACAGACTGTAGCTGAACGTCTGGCTGAGCAATCATATTCATTAATAACGTTTGATAAACGTTGAACAGGCTCTGCACGGATTCAGCGCTAAACAAATCAGCCCGGTAATCAATTCTTAACCAGTGATGACTGCTTTGTTCATAGATTTCTAATCCCAACCAATCAGCACCTTCTTGATGTAGGCCTTGCACAATCTCAAGCTCAGGTACAGGACACTCTGCATCAGCAGAAATGAAATTCTGATAAGCAAATGACGCTTGGTATAGCTGTGTTGTGGCATTGGTTAACGCTAATTCGCGCACCAGCCTAGGCAACGGTAACGCGCTATGGTGTAAGCCTTCCAATACTAATGTTTGCAAGTGATGTAACAGTGCTGTCACTGTCATCGTGTCATTGACTCGGCTGCGCAGCAGAATCATGTTGATGAAATAACCAATCACGCTATCAAACTCTGGCTCACTTCGGCCTAACGTCGGCATCGCAATGACAATATCGTCTTGACCCGTATAGCGGTGCAGTAAATGGGCATACGCGGCTAAATAAACCGTGGCTACGCTAACACGTTGTTGTAACGCAAAGTCTTTTATCGCCTGACATAACTCGGTGCTTAAATGAATTTCTAAGCTTGCGCCAATACCACCTTCAGTGTTTTTCGTGTCGTCTATGAAATAATCCATAGGCAACGCTAACCGGCTAGGCATATCGGCCAATTGTTGTTGCCAATAGGCTAAGTCTGCTAAGTAGTTAGCACTGGCAAAATAGCGTTGTTGCCAACTAACGAAATCAGCATAACTCACGCGCGGCGTTGGCGTTAATCTATTCCCTACTCGAAATGCTTGGTATGCTTGCCATAAATCGGCCATAAATAATGCAACAGAGCGACCATCAAAAATACTGTGATGTACTGTCACTAATATCAATGCGGCGTGTTGTTCGTCACTAATAACGTGTACCCGCCATAATAACGGTGCGTTTAATGTAAATGCTTGTTTAGCTATGACTTTTAATTGTGGTAAAGCGTCTTGTAGGCTTAATGCGGTTACTTTATCGTGCTGAATTAACTGGGTTAATAACGTGTTAACATCAGGCTGAATAACAAATATCAACTCGCCGTTTTGCTCGGCTAGTCTTGCACGTAATAACTCATGTTGCTGTAAAACATAGCGTAGGGCAGATAACAAAGCAGCTTGGTCAAAATCTCGACTAATCGAAAACGCCATCGGTAAATTATAAGCGCCAGAATCTGGTTGTAATTGCTGTAACCACCATAAACCCGCTTGACCTTCTGATAACGGGTAATAAACGTTTTGTTGACCATTGCCTAGTTCAGCGCTGTCGAGTTGAGGCATCGTCGTTATGAATAATGCCGTTAACCGCTCGACTTTCGTTGTTAATAAATACTGGCTTAATTCGGTTAACGTTTGATAGTCAAATAATAAAGTCTTAGGCAAACTGGCTAAATCCTGCTCCAAGCGATTAGTTATCGCCATCGCCATCACCGAATCTAACCCGTAATGTTGTAGCGGTACATCTGGCTCTAAACGCTGCATGGGTAGTTTTAACACGTCAGAAATTACTTGAGCGAGATAGACCTGACACGCTTCAGTTAAATTTTGGTGGATTTGATGAGATTGTGTTTGTACGCTTAACGGCTGCTGACGCGGCGTTAAGCGATTGGCACGTAACGAAAACCCACGTATCAATACACAAATATTGCCGCTTGCATCGCTGACATCTATATCAAATTTTTGTATCTCGTCACCGGGTTGGCTAGCCTCGGAAAAGCGTAACCAAGCCCACATGGATTCGGTACACGGTGCATAGATAACCACTGCATCGACAGCAAACGGTAACGCCGTCATGCCGGTTAGTTGTTGTTCTGGCATCGCTAAGACATAACCTATAGCCGCTTGTAACACACTATCCATAAGGCTGGGATGTAAGCCGTAATCATTCAAGGTAGAGTGCAACTCGCGTGGCAAGGCTAACTGCGCTAACACTTGATTATCGGCTACCCATAGCTGGTGTAGTGACTTTTGACCCACACCATAACTCATACCAGTGTTGGTAAAAGCTTGGTAACAGTCCTCAGCGGTGAAATGCTGCTGGTTAATGCGTTGTTGCAACTCGACTAAAGGCAACTTATCGGATTTGCTTATTTCAACTGGGGCAATCCATGCTTGGCAATGAATAATGCCTGCACCATCGCCGCTTACGATTTGCACCCACGCTTTTTGCTGAGCATCTGGTGTTAAACGAATATTAATTGTGCTTAAGGCTTGGCTAACAGTAAAAGGCTGTAACCAAACCAAATCGGTGATAGTTAACACCTGATTCGACGACTCACTCAGCGTTGCCGATAAGCTATAGGCGACACGCGCCATTTCCATATACGCCACGCCAGGCAGTGTAGCTACACCTTGCACTTGATGGTCGCGCAAGAAAAACTCAGCCCCGGTAAATTCAGCGCTAAAACAGTATTGGTTAAATGTAGAAATATTATGCTGCACTAACGGATGCAATACTGCTTGGGTAGTTTGTCGCACTAATGGTTGTAAATCCGGCAACCAATACTTTTCTTGCGCAAATGGATATGTCGGTGCATGTATGCGTTTAGGCGTGGCTTCTGGATATAAGCTTAACCAATCCATGCTAAAACCCTGCACCCATAACGCTAATAATTTTTCATATTTACGCTTGCTTAGCCAAACAGCAACAGTGGCATGAATATCGTCATCATCGGCCAATAAAGTTAACGCAGAGTTACGCTCGTAAGCACCTACCAACACCTGCGGCAATAGCTGGCCTGAGTGCAACCAGGCACTCAATTTAGTGATAAGTTCAGCTTGATTTTTTACGATTAGCGCAATTCTATACGGCATGGCTTCGCGTCCGGTTTGTAGCGTAAAGGCTAACGCGTGTAAATCAAGCGCTGCATGAGCTTGAATAAATGCTAATAATTTTTGAACGTAAACTTGTAAACGCTCAGAGGTTTTTGCTGACACTACGATGATGATAGGACTATCACTGGTAAAAGCCTCTGTTGCCGCTGGATAGTCTTGTAAGATTAAATGCGCATTGGCCCCACCGGCACCAAACGACGAAATACCAGCGATTCTAGGTAAGACATGGCCATTATGGATAGTCGGCTGCCAAGGGGTTAAGGTTTGATTAACGGCAAATGGCGTTGCGGCAAAATCAATATGCGGGTTTAACGGCTGAGCATGTAATGACGGTGCTAATTCATCCTGTTGCATTTGTAGCAATACTTTGGTGATGGCCGCTACGCCTGCCGCCGCTTCGCAGTGGCCAATATTACTTTTTACCGAACCGATTAAGCAGGTTTTACCTTGGTTTGGGTTTAAGCCGAACGCATCGGCTAACCCTGTAATTTCAATCGGGTCGCCTAGCGGTGTACCGGTGCCGTGCGCTTCAACATAACTTACCTGGTGTGCAGCAATACCGGCTTCCGACAAAGCTTGTTGAATCACTTCACGTTGAGCATTCGGATTCGGTACGCTATACGCATTGGTTTTGCCGCCGTGATTCAACGCACTGCCTTTAATAACAGCCATAACCGCATCGCCATCAGCAATAGCATCAGCTAAAGGCTTTAATACCAACACACCCACGCCTTCGCCTGGAATATAGCCTTCACCATAAGCACCAAAGCTTTCGCAGCGACCGCGACTGGAGATAAACTGACCGGCACTCAATAATCGGTATTTATGAGGATGTAAACTCAGATTAACACCACCGGCTAGCGCCAGCTTAGTTCGGCCTGACGCTAAGTCTCTACAGGCTAAATCAATCGCCGTTAATGAACTAGAACACATGGTATCGACCGCTAAACTAGGGCCGTTAATGTTTAAGATATAGGACACACGATTCGCGATACTGGCAAAACTTCCTCCGGCCATGCCTAATGCGCTGGACTCGACGGCGATTAAAGGATATTCGCTGGTCATCACGCCCACATACACGCCGGTTGCTGCCGGTAATGCGCGGCTACCGGTTTCAGCTTCGGGTTTTCTGCGGCAATAACCCGCATCTTCGACGGCTAGCCAGGCTTGTTGTAAGAACAAACGTTCTTGGGGGTCGATTAACTCGGCTTCTCTAGGCGAAATATTGAAAAACAACGCATCGAATTCGTCTACGCCATTGATAAAGCCACCATGACGACTATAGTGCGCGCCCCAAAACGTTACGCTCTGCGCTATAAAATTCGCGCCAATTCCAGCGCTCGCTAGGCACTTCGCTAATACAATCACGGCCTGAGCGTAAGTTTTGCCAAAAACGCCTCTAAATCATCCGCCATTGGATAACGACCTGATACGCCGATAATCGCAATATCTAATGCGGTTTGAGGCTGAGCCTGTTCGCGTGGCATAGGTTTAAACGCGGTTGCTAGCGCTGGACCGGGGGACCTAAGCGCTGCTTGACTGACGGGAGCTAGATTTATCGCTAATAATTTCAATAACGCCGGTTGATGCTCGCGCATAAAATACGCGCTTAACTCTCTGACGGTGCGATACTGGAAAAACAACGTCTTCGCTAATACGCCAAAGTGTTTTTCTAACTCGCTAGTCGCTGATAACACTAAAATCGAGTTAATGCCATAACTGGATAAATCTTCGCTTAAATGCACTTCATGTACCGGCAAATCTAAAACGTCAGCGACAAACTGTTGAAAATACGCCTCAGTACGCGTGGTTAACTCGTTGTTGCTCTCAGGTTTATCTGGCTTAGTAACAGGTTTAGGTTGTTTAGTGCTGGGTTTAGGCTCGCTAGACCATACCAGCGCTTGTGACACACCCGCTGCCATAATGTTGTATAACGCGACCATGCCAAGCCGGTTGGATAACGGCAGCATACCGGTTTGTTCACGCAACTTGTTTAACAGCGATGCGTCCATTTGCATACCGCCGTTTTCCCAGTAAGGCCAGTTAATAGACACGGTTAAACCGCGTTTTTAAACCGGCTTGCACTTGGCGCTGTCTGTGTTCGGCATAGGCATCGATAAACCCATTGGCGGCGGCATAATCGGCTTGACCGGGATTACCGACCACGCTAGTCATTGATGAAAAATACACGCAAAAATCTAAATCAAAGTCTTGTAATGCGTTATCTAAATTCAATACCGCATTGACTTTAGGCGCGAACACGTCAGCAAATTCAGCTTCGGTTTTGCGTAATATAAGTTTATCGCGTACCACGCCAGCGCTATGAAGCACGCCATTTAATTGGCCATAGTGTTGCTTCAGCCAAACGGCCAACGCCTGTACTTGCGCTAAATCAGCAAGATTGGCCTGAAAATAGTCTACCGATGCTAACGCGCGTAGTTCAGATAGCTTGTTTAAATCGGCTTCTGAACGTCCGACTAATACGATGCGAACACCCGGAATAGTCACCGCTAATTCGCGCGCCACGATAAAACCTACCCCCCCTAACCCACCGGTCACTAAATACACGCCTTGTTGTTGCCACGGTAACGCGACAGTTGGCTGTAGGGTTATTTCGCGCCAATCTAACGCTAACCATCGCCCTTGTTGTAAACGTACTTCAGCCAATTCCCCGTGCTGTTTTAGCGTATTAATGGAGCTAGCTAATATGTCCGAGTCAAGCGTTTTCAGGCGTTATTAATAACTGCGGTATGAGCGCCGGATACTCTCTATGCGCAGTTTTTAATAAGGCCAACAAACCACGATAAAACCAAGTAGTGTTATTATCAGCTAAGCATAATTGTAGTAACACCGGCTCTTTCTGCGCCGACAACATGAGTTCGCGGCACTGCTGAAATACCGATAAGGCTAAGGTTAAATACGATTGTGCCGAATACTCGGTTGGCTGAATCGATTCCACTTCCGCATCTAAACCGTTAAACAGCGCTAACGGCAATGATGTTAATACGATATGCCGGCTAAATGCGGTGCTCGTTGCTGTTAAGTTAACCGTACGCCATTCCGGTACGCGCACGGTTAAGCCATTTAACACGTCGGCGGGGGCTGTGGTTTTCGATGATACGGAAGCAACTGTGGTAAAGCCTTTAATGCTTAAACACAATAGACCTTGATCGTTGATGCAATCTATATCAAATTTTTGTAATCCAGGTGTTTGCTGCTCAGAGGGTTTCAGCCGCGCCCATAACGTCGTATCAAAATGTCGATAAACAACTGCTTCATCCAGGGCAAACGGTAAACCCAACGGCTGACCCGTTTCAGAGCGCGTTAATACAAAGCCGATAGCTGCTTGAAAAACAGCATCTAATAATGCCGGATGCATAGCGTATTGTGCAAACGATGCTTGTGCTGATTCCGGTAAGCAAATGCGTGCTACTACCTGGTTATGACTGACTGATAACTCGCTTAACGCTTGCATACTAGGCCCATAAACAAAGCCTTGTGCACTAAAAAAGCCATAACATGCTTCAGCCGTCATCGCTTGCTGCTGCACCGTCTCAAATAAAGGCGGTATATCCATGGTCAAATCGGGTTCTGGCGCAAACAGCTCAACACCGCCTTGACAGTAAACTTCCGAAGTATGGCTATCGAGCACTGAAAAACTAAAAACGTTGTTCACCGTTCGCCTGTAAGCGTAACTGTAGCAAGCGCTCGGTATCGTCAACGATGAATGGTTTTAACCACACTAAATCCTTTATGACGATTAAGCTTTCAGCCGCAGGCAATAACTGTCGTATTGCCGCGCTCACCATTTCTAAATACACCGCACCGGGCAATACGTTTTGCTGGTTAATTTGATGCTGAGCTAAGAAAAACTCTGCACCGGTTAAACACGTCTGAAACGCATAAGCACTTAAATCAGAAATATTTTGCTGTAGTAATGGATGACAATCATGCTTAGCTGTTGGCTTAGACGCTGTGATTTCGGGTAGCCAATAGCGTTTACCGGCAAACGGATACGCAGGTAAATGCACACGCTGACGCGGTGAATCGTATAAACGTGACCAATCGACCTCTGCTCCTTTAAGCCAAGCCGTTAACAACGCTTGGCATTGTTTGGCATCGTTCCACAGCGTAGGGTTTAGCTCTAAAGACCCTGTTGGCGCTAAGGCATCGGGTCTATACGATTAACCCGGCATTTGTTGGCTTTACCGTCTAGCCATGCTTGTAACACGCTAACGACTTGTTCTATTGAATCAGCCATAAAACCTAAACGCTGCGCCATGGCTACCCGCCCAACTTGCAAGGTATAAGCTAAATCAACTAACGCTAGTTCGTGTTGCTGCTGAGCAATATGGTTGACTAAATTCAACGCTAGTATTTGCAAATGGGCTTCATCTTTAGCCGATAACACAATAAGGGCTGGATGGTTAGTAGTCTGGGGGGTAACCGCCAACCACTCTTGAATGATGATATGCGCATTAGAACCACCCGCACCGAACGACGAAATCCCAGCGCTTTTAGGTTCAGGTTTACCATTGATTATGCGGGTTTGCCAGTCGCATAAGGTTTGGTTGACGACAAACGGCGTCGCAGCAAAATCAATATGAGGATTTAAAGCTTGAGCATGTAATGACGGGGCGATTTGACCATGTTGTAATTGCAATAACACTTTAGTGACGGCGGCAATACCGGCAGCGGCTTCGCAATGGCCGATATTCGACTTCACCGAACCAATCGGGCAGCGTTGCTTAATGTCGCCAAAGGCTTTGCATAAACCGGTAATTTCAATCGGATCGCCTAATGGCGTACCGGTACCATGCGTTTCAACATAACTAATGGCATCGGCACTGAGACCGGCTT
>NZ_LAJX01000091.1 GCF_000963695.1 Methylocucumis oryzae | reverse complement strand
ATCTTGGTCAGCTCTACTTTGCAAAAAATTTTCAGAAGTTGATAATAAACAGACACCCAAACAACGATTGGAGCAAGAGCTTGGCAAACAAAATGTTACCTTTGCTTTAGAAGGGTTACGCGCTGTACTAAACCGTACTGATTTACCTACATCGCTAGAAATTGCTCGGTTTTATGCCGAGAACAAGTACCACGAATGGTGGTATGCGATACCAGTGGGAATAACTGAAAATTGGTTTTATCAGCAAAATTTAAACGACTATCCTGAATCAGCTTTAAAAAAGTGCTTTGGCTTTTAATATATTGTTTCCGAGTTTTTTCCATGTTGAAGGGAATACTCAGCGGCAGTATGAACCTGATTGGCAACAGGCTCTTTTTCAATATAAACCGGAATTAGTGCAATCTGTTTATTTGGAAATAATAGAATCTCAGTTAACGACTAAACGTGATTGTGTTACGGGTATCTGGGAGATTTGCCGACACCAACAGCTTGCAAGCAATCGCTCTTTAATTGTTTTAAAGTTACTTACCGATTATCCAAATGCACCAACCCAAGTGCTTGAAACCTTGCTTTCAACCGCAGTTTCTCTACCTGAAATTGCATCCGATTTACTAAAATTGATTCAGCAAGTTTTGCAACCGAAAACCAGAATGCGCTTAAAGCAAAAAGCCTTGTGGTTCTGTGCTGGATTTTGTATAGATTTTGAGTGCTTCAAAGACACGGTGAATTGGGGCATAACAAAACTAAAGGATTTTATCTGGATATTAATTTCATTTATCGACGATGTTCCTTCCCATTCTGAGAAAAAACAGCCCGAATACTTTTTGGCGGCACAACTTGGTTTTCTTATTGAGTTAGTTGGCACACAGTTTCCCTATGTTGAGCGTAAAAGCGGAGGATGGGTCGGATCACAAAACCCATGGGATGCAGCCGACTTTGTTAAGCAACGCATCAATCAGCTTTCAGCACAAACCGATAAAGAATCCATCATCACATTAAGCCGTTTGATTGATGAACCCGATTTGGAGAGTTATCGAGAGCATTTAAAACATGCCTTTGCCAGTCAAGCTGCTTTGCTTAGGGAACAACATTTTGACCGTCCCAATTGGCAACAAGCTATCGAGTCATTAAAGAATGGCAAACCCGCGCATACTGCCGATCTTCATGCATTGACGGTAGAGCATTTAAATGATGTGGCGAATCGGATGGCCAATGAAAACACCGATATGTTTAAATTTTTTTGGAATGAAGATTCTTACGCAAGAATTACCGTGCCAAAACCTGAAGAAAGCTGCCGTGATAAGTTAGTTGAATGGTTAAGGCCAAAATTTGCACCGTTTGGCATCAGCGTAGAGCCAGAAGGCCACATGGCACGCGATAAACGCACTGATATAGTTCTGAAATATCAAACCGAACAGACTTTGCCCATTGAAGTTAAACGGGATTATCACGTTGATTTATGGACAGCTTGCGAAAATCAATTAGACAGGCTATATACTCGCGACCCACAAGCGAAAGGCTATGGCATTTATTTGGTATTTTGGTTTGGAGATAAGCGTAATCGCGCTATACCAAAGCCGCCCAAAGGAGTACAAAAACCAAAAACGGCTCAAGAATTAGAAATAACCTTGCGCTCATTGATAAAACCGGAAGCTAAAAACAGGCTAGCCGTTATTGTTCTGGATGTATCAGACTAAATCATCGAATACAACAGTACAATATCATGCTATTGCAACAACGACTCATTGCTGTTCTTGAACAAAAACTTGGCTAACGGAAACCTATGTCGGATTAAGCGCAGTGGCAAGCAGCCATTAAAAATCCCCTCACTTATCGAAACTGCGGGACAAAATACGCAGTCAAGCTAACCGCTTCAATCCCTAACAAAGATAGTCGAGGTATCAACATTAACCTACTCGTCCGCGATAACAAAACTTCAATTTTAGACTTAGCCAAACAGCACGGCGTTAAATCCAAAAGTTTATTTGGCTCAATGATGCAGAAAATATCAGCGATAATAGCGATGTGGACTTAGTCACCTAAAATGCACACCACCCTCCCCTTTTTGTGCATCAAACTTAACAACATAGGCCACAGCTTGACTAAAATAGCGCATAAACCTCAATAAACCCGTCAAATATTCGGTTATAATTTGCCTTCTTGCCCTGCTTGAGTTAGCCCATGGTATTGCCGCCTAAAGTTATTCACCCAAAAGGTGAAACCGAATCGAGTTTTAAACAGCGAGACATCAGCGCACGAGGTGCCAATACCTTTGAGGTAAAAATTCATATTAAAGGGGAGTCGCAAACCCAAGTCACTCCGTTGGAACAGCGACCGTTTTTTATCCAGTACTTAACAATGGGTCTCTTATTCGAGCCTTGGATTGCGGCTTGCCCGTCGCTCTGTACTAGCGATAACGTGCCTAAAAAAATCAATATCCTAGGCAGTTTGCTGGGGTCAATTCTTGCCGGTTATAGCCGCTATTCACACATCACAAGCTTACAGCCAAAGCACTTGGTCAATTATTACAGTTCCCTGCTCAGCCAGCCGGGGATACTGGATGTAGATATGATAGTTAAAGCGCTTATATGTTTGAGCAAATTAAAACCTTAAGTTTAGCCATGCCTGCTTCAGTAGGCTGGTTATTATTGCTAGTGTCGTTTGCACTGCTATTAGTAGGCTTTTTGCTTGGACGCTATTTCTACCGGCCTCAGCCTATTGCTAATAAAAGCGCTGTCTTAGTGCCGGAATCTATGCCCTGGCATCTGTTATCGATTAGCCATGCGTTAGAGGCATTAAAAAGTCATCACACGGTTGGTTTAACCGAAGCAGAAGCGAATAAACGCTTGCTGCTTGTCGGTGTTAACCGCTTACACACTGAAGGGCAGAAATCACTGCTCGCGCTGTTTAGCGCTCAATTTAAAAGCTTATTGATTTTAATTTTAATCCTGGCTGCAGTGGTTGCCGCAGCTATTGGCGATATAAAAGACGGCCTCGTTATCGTCGTTGTCGTGTTAATTAATGCATGTTTAGGCTTTTACCAAGAGTTTCAAGCCGAGCATTCACTGGCAACGTTAAAGAAAATGTTAGAGTTGAAAGCCAAGCTTAGACGGGATGGCTGTGTAAAACAAGTCGCTGCAGAAGACTTAGTACCTGGCGATATTATTTTGGTTGAAGCGGGCGATAAGTTGCCTGCAGATGGCAGAATTTTAACTGAACGCGCATTGGAAGTTGATGAGTCATCATTAACAGGTGAATCGTTGCCGGTTACCAAACAAAGCACCCCGCTTGCACACGTGATGCTACCGCTAGCAGAACGCTGCAACATGGTTTATATGAATACCACAGTGACCGCAGGCCATGCTGAAATCTTGGTGACGGCTACCGGCGATCATACTGAAATAGGCTGTTTAGCGCGTTTGTTAGCACAAGCCCAAGAGTCGGATACGCCCTTGCAACAACAACTGGATTCTTTAGCAAAAAAAACGCCTAGCCCTTGTTGCGTTGGTAGTTGCCAGCA
>NZ_LAJX01000090.1 GCF_000963695.1 Methylocucumis oryzae | reverse complement strand
ATTCCGTTTGGCGTTAGCGCAAGGCTTTACCCATGCGATTCAACTAGATGCAGATGGTCAGCATCAGCGTGATGATATTACTCGTTTTTTAGCGGCGAGTGCGGCTGAACCTGAGAAGCTGATTTTAGGGCGTCCGTTGTTCGATGCCAGTGCGCCGAAAAAAAAGAGTCTATGGTCGCCAAATTACTAATGTTTGGATTTGGATTAATACCCTATCGTTGGCTATTGCCGATGGCATGTGCGGTTTTCGTTGCTATCCGTTAGCGGCGGTCGAAACCTTATTGGCTTCGGCTCAAATAGGGCAAGGCATGGATTTTGATATTGATATTGTCGTGCGTTTGTATTGGCAAGGGCTTGATATGGTTAATATCGATACGGCGGTGCGCTATCCGTTAGACGGCGTATCACATTTTAGAATGCTAGAAGACAATGTGTTGATTTCAAAAAAACACGCGCAATTGTTTTTTGGCATGTTATGGCGCTTGCCGCGTTTGTTAGCAAGGCATTGGCGATGAAACAACATTGGGCCCAATTAGAAGAGCGTGGCGTGATATGGGGTATGCATGCTTTGCTTAAGGTTTATTTATGGTTTGGACGTCGAGTGTTACAGGTGTTTTTATATCCAGTGGTCAGTTATTACTGGTTATTCAATTCAATTGGCCGTCAAGCCAGTCGCGATTATTTGCATAGAGTATCCGCTTATTTACCGTCCGGTTATGGCATAACCGGCTCTTATTGGCATAGTTATAAGCATTTTGTTAATTTTGCCAACATTATGATTGATAAGTTAGCAGCATGGAGCGGTACGATTGGCGTAAAAGATGTCGATTATGTCGGCAGAGAAGCAGTGATTGAGTGTGTAGAGCGCGGTCAAGGTGTGTTAATTTTAGCGGCGCATATAGGCAATATGGAAGTATGCCGCTTAATGGCTACGTTGCGTAAAGCGGTGACAGTTAATGTTTTGGTACATACTAAACATGCGGAAAAATTTAATGCGGTGTTAAATCAGTATGCTGATTTGGCGTATTTAAACTTAATTCAAGTCACTGAAATCAATGCGGCTACCGCGATGTTATTGCAAGATAAAATCGATGCAGGCGAGTTAGTTGTGATTACGGCCGACAGAACGCCGGTTAAAACACAACAACGCGTCACTGAAGCGCTATTTATGGAGCAATCGGCAGCGTTTCCTCAAGGCCCGTATATTTTAGGCGGCTTGCTTAAATGTCCGGTGTTTACGATGTTTTGTTTAAAACATCAGCAGCGTTATCGTATTTATTTCGAGCCTTTTTGCGAGCAAACTGTTATTGCCGCGTAAAACAAGAGACGCCGCTGTACAGCGCTATGCCCAACAGTTTGCCGACCGGTTACAGTATTATTGCTTAAAAGAGCCTATGCAATGGTTTAATTTTTATGATTTTTGGCAGGCTTAAGGATGAGTGAGCATAGCGTTATCGTTGATGGCCGGTTTTTAACCATTGAAGATATTTGTGCTGTTGCTTTACGACATAAAGCATTGTGTTTAAGTGACGAGCCGATTTTTGTAACGCGTATTAACAAGGGCAGCCAGTTTGTTGATGCGCTATTGCAAAAACAAGGCTATATCTACGGTGTGACCACCGGTTATGGTGATTCTTGCGATGTGCCGATTCCATTAGCGTATGTTAACGATTTGTCTACGCATCTTTATACCTTTCACGGCTGCGGTTTAGGTCATTATTTCGATGAGTCACAAAACGCGCGCTATTTTAGCGGTACGCTTAAATAGTCTGGCGCAAGGTTATTCGGGTGTGCGTTATGTGTTGCTAAAACATATCTCACGATTATTGGCTGATGACGTGTTGCCAGTGATTCCGCAAGAAGGCTCAGTCGGTGCCAGTGGCGATTTAACGCCGCTGTCGTATTTAGCCGCCGTGCTTGCCGGTGAGCGAGAGGTATGGCATCAAGGCCAACGTTTAAACGACGACAACAGTGTTTAATGCGTTGGCCATTACGCCGTTAAGTTTGCAACCTAAGGAAGGGTTAGCGATTATGAATGGAACGGCGGTGATGACGGCTTTAGCCTGTCTTGCCTATCATCGCGCAGATTATTTAGCACAATTATCTACACGTATTACGAGTCTGGTGTCCATAGCGTTACAAGGCAATCCTGAGCATTTCGATAGCCGTTTGTTTAAGGTTAAACCGCATCAAGGTCAAGGCCAGGTGGCGCAATGGCTTTATCAAGACCTTACCGGTTGTTCTACGACAACACCGCGTTTACAAGACCGTTATTCATTGCGTTGCGCCCCTCATGTTATCGGTGTATTAGTTGATGCATTGCCGTGGTTACGGCAGTTTATCGAAAATGAGCTAAACAGTGCCAACGATAATCCCATTATCGATGCCGAGGCCGAGTGGGTGTTACATGGTGGGCATTTTTACGGTGGCCATATTGCCTTTGCGATGGATGCATTAAAAACGGCCGTCGCTAATTTAGCCGATTTAATGGATAGGCAAATGGCACAATTAGTAGACCCTAAATTTAATCATGGGCTACCTGCTAATTTAAGCGGTGCAAAAGGTCAACAAGCCATGATGAATCATGGATTTAAAGCGGTACAAATTGCCGTATCCGCATGGACGGCAGAAGCGTTAAAGTTAACGATGCCTGCTAGCGTGTTTTCACGTTCTACAGAATGCCATAATCAAGATAAGGTGAGCATGGGGACAATAGCTGCGCGTGATGCGATTAGAATCTTGGAGTTAACCGAGCAAGTGGCTACGGCGGTATTATTAGCCGCTGTGCAAGCGGTTGAATTGCGCGGTGTTGGTGAGCAATTGAGTGAGGGTGTGCAAAAAACCTTAGTAGAAGTTAGAGCACATGTGCCTTTTTTGGCAAACGATAGGGCATTAGAAAACGAGTTACGCTTATGTTTACAACTGCTGCGTCAGCGTCATTGGAGTGTCTATGGATAAAGCGATTGCGAATGGTGAGGCGGAGTTAGTCGTGCCGTTTTTTGATATTGATTCTATGGCGATTGTTTGGCATGGACATTATGCAAAATACTTTGAACTGGCTCGTTGTGCGCTGCTAGACACTATCGACTACAATTATGAGCAAATGCGCGCTTCTGGATATGCTTGGCCTATCATTGATTTACGAATTCGTTATGCTAGACCTGCAACCTTTGGGCAAAAAATTTTGGTGCAAGCACAGTTAGTCGAGTGGGAAAATCGATTAAAAATTAATTACCAAATTTTTGATAAAGTGTCAGGAACTCGTTTGACCCGAGGCTATACTTCGCAAGTCGCTGTCGATATGGCTACTCATGAAATGTGTTTTGAATCACCGGCGATTTTATGGCAAAAGCTAGGCATACAACGACGTTAACCGCTTATGATGCCGTTGTGATTGGAAGCGGCATAGGCGGATTAACTGCGGCGGCCTTGCTGGCTAAAGCGGGAAAGTCGGTATTAGTACTAGAAGCACATGATAGGCCAGGTGGTTATGCCCATGGTTTTAAAAGAAAAAAATATCAGTTTGATGCCGGTGTACATTTAGTCAGTGGTTGTGGCCCATTAGGTTATGAAGGTGGGCAGATCCTGTATAAAATTCTAAAGGCACTTAACTTAACTGATGAATTGGCATTTATCCGAGTTGACCCATTTAGCCATAGCTACTACCCTGGTTTTGTGAGTGCTTTATGGCAAACAACAGAGCAATTTATTGACTCATTAGCGCAGCAGTTCCCCGAACAACGCAGGGGGTTAGAGCAATTAGTCGCCTTATGTGTGCAGGTGACCAAAGAAATAGCGCTGGCTAAAGAAGTCATGCCGGGTTGTGATTATGACTCCGCTCATCAGTTATTGCCTGGGCTTTGCCAGTATAGAAAAGCAACCTTAGCCGAGGTTGCTAGCGAATTTATCGACCACCCTCAGCTATTAGCTGCTTTTGCCAGCAATTGGCCTTATCTTGGCTTGCCGCCGTCGAAAGTGTCGTTTGTTTACTGGGCGTCTATGTTGATCGGTTATATGGTCGATGGCGCGTATTATTGCAAAGGCAGTTTTCAAGTCTTAGCGGATACCTTAGTGAAAGGCATTCAGCAATGTGGTGGCGAACTGTTATTGCGTACACCGGTTAATAAAATTTTGATTGAAAACAATAAGGTGGTTGGCGTTTCGATTCATAATCAAATCATCGCTACGGATATTGTCGTATCGAATGCCGATATGCGGCAAACCGTGTTTGAGCTAATCGGTCAGGAGTATTTTCCTGAGCGCTATTTGCAACGTATCAATAAAATGCAGCATTCGCTATCGATATTCGTCGTCTATATCGCGACGACTTTGGATTTAGCCCAGCGAACGTTAGCGTATGAATCGTTTTGTTATATGGACATAGACCACGAAAGCAATTTTCGACGCACGCTACAAGGTGATGTGAATTGGATTAGCATTACCGTGCCGACCTTAATCGACGCTGAGCTGGCACCCGCTGGCGAGCATTTATTGATGTTAACAACTTTGTTGCCGTTTAAGACAACGGAGTCATGGCAACAAGCAAAACCTTATTACATGGAAAAAATGTTAGCGATAGCTGAGCAACATTTACCGGGTTTATCTGAACATATTGTTTTTATTGAAGGTGGTTCACCCGCAACGCTGCATCGTTATACACAAAACTATCAAGGCGCGGCTTATGGTTGGGATGTGACGCCAGAGCAAACCGGTTTTGCCCGTATTCCCAATCACTCACCGATTAATGGTTTATATTTTTCCGGGCATTGGACGTCACCAGGCGGTGGTATTTATGGCGTCAGTGTATCGGGTATGCAAGCCGCGCAAAAGGCATTAGGGTTTAAACGGCCGTCGGAGTTGTGGCAAAGTATTTCTGATAAGTGTGATTTTTAGGGTGCGCTGTGCGCACCTTTTTCATTGATTTTTAATGATGTTATTAAAGGTGCGCGCAGCGTACCCCACGGCAGCTGATGTTTAATATGGGGAGCCAGACTATGCAACGCTTTATCCGCAGTATGTTGATTTTCATGATGGCTATAATGCTATTTTCGTGTAAGAAAAAACCTCTCTTCTGATGCCATGCCGGTTCATATTGTTAAAGGACAAACTTATTACACCCAGTTTGTCATTCGTTATGAAAAAAATGCCTTTCCAACGACGAATTACCGACATGGCGCGTCGATTCCGATTAATACGGCTGTTAAATTGCTAGATATTAATTCGTCTGAGATTTCTATTGAATACGGGAATGGTTTGCCATTGTTAGTTAAAAACATTGAAAAACATACCGGGGATGATGTTTTTCATGTCGTTTGACAAACTCTTTGCTAGACAGCCGGTTAACTTAGCGCAATTTAATAGCTTAGAAAGACAGCAAATAGACAAAGGTGAGGTGGCTGTTGGCATGAGTAAGAAAGCTGTGCTGGCCGCGATTGGCTACCCACCTATTACTGAAACCGCGAATTTGAATGCGAACTCGTGGGTGTATTGGAGTACGCGTTTTAATCGCTTTATCGTCAATTTTAAAGACAATAAAGTTTCCGACATTGTGAACTGACATGACCTTAACCGCTAAGCTCATTAAAGTCTGTATAACCGTCGCAGTGGTTTTGTTGTATCCGTATCTGGTTTATCAAGGCATGCAACATGACATGGCGTGGTTTGCGCCTACACTATTTTCAGGTCTGTGTTTATATAAAGCCGTGCGGCAGCCTCATAGTCAAACTCGCATTAGCCAAGCCTTGTTAGCACTGATGCTGTTATTTGGGGCTTTTTTTGCTCAGAGTTTAACCGCTAAGGCATTACCGATAGTGATACAGCTTATGTTGATGGTGGTTTTTGGCCGTAGTTTGCTGAAAAATCAAGGGCCTGCGTTAATTGAGCGGTTTGTGCGCTTACAGTTTCCAGAGTACCCCGTCGCTGTTGCTGATTATTGTTGGCGCTTAACTGCTGTTTGGACAGGATTTTTTGCACTAAACGCGGTGATTATCCTGTGCTTGTCGGTGGCAGGCAGTGACTTTTGGTGGGCGTTTTATAACGGTGTTATGATTTATGCGCTAATAGCAGTGTTAGCGATAGGCGAATATGTATTTCGTCGATATTATTTTTCTAAGCGCGGGATTTTTGTGCAAGGCATACCCGATATTCAAACAACCATTAAAACGCTATTTACGACTGGACATAAAGTCTGGCAACACAGGTAAGGTCGCTGATGAATAAAAAAATCTATAAAAAAATCGTTATTGGCTTGTTAAGCTTGTTAGGCTTTAGTCATGCATTGGCCGAGGATGCGCTATCTGCGTTAATGCAAGCTATGAAGTCGAATAAAATTACTCAAGTAGACTATCAGGAAACCCGGCATCTGGCTTTAATGGATAAACCTTGGCAAGGTAGCGGCTATTTATATGCATTATCGCCTGACTTAATGATTCGCGAGCAACAACAACCGCAACGCTTGCTAATGGGCATTAAAGGCAAAGATATGTTGTATTTCGACCCAGTGGCTGATACACGGCAACAAACCGAATTAGACATGGATGATGAAAGCAATATTACTGTTGCCGCGTTAACCGCGTTAATCAATAGCGACGAGACGCTATTACGCGAATTATTTCAAGTTGAATTTATCAGTGCGGCTAATGCCTGGACTATGAACTTAACGCCAAAAAGTGCTGACACGGCTATTCATTTGAAAATATCAGGTTTGCCTAGCCAACCGGCGAATAAGATTTTGATTACTCAAGCTAATGGTGATACCAGCGAATATACCTTATTAAACAACCGTCATGAGCATTCGATAACGACGACGATTAACCAGCTTTATCATGAGTTACTAGGAGAGTAAGCGGTGCCTACTCGTGTTGTTAGTTTTTATCTGTTAGCTCCGTTATTAGTGTTAGCGGTGTTGTTTACTGTTCGGTTTAAAACCGATTTATCCGCATTTATTGTCACTGGCCAGCAATTAGAACATGTGTTACTCGCTAATGAAATGCAATCGGGCGCGTTGTCGCGCCAGTATTTGCTTTCGGTGACAACAGAGCAACAGCAACGGCCTACATTAAGCTTTATACGCAGCTTGCAACAGCAATTGCAAGCTATTGACGGCGTTACTGAGGTTTGGTTGCCAGGTCAGCAAACGAATAAAGCAGCGCAATTATTAACGCTTTACGGTCAACATGCTGCGCTTGGCTATAGCTTACAGCCAGAGCAAGAACTTGCTAAGCTGTTTACTACAGAAGGCTTGCGTCAACGGGCTGAGTTGTTAAAAAATAGTTTATTGTCGGCGCAAGGGCTAGGTATTGATAAACTGGCACGGCAAGACCCATTGCTGTTGTCGCTGAATGGTTTTAAAACATTAGCGGCTCAACAAAAGCAACCGACTTCTGGTGTTTATCAAAACATCATGCTAGAAACCGACGCTTCAGGTTTGGATACTGCCCAACAAACACGTATTCAAAACGCGATTAAAAAAACCTTACAACAGGTCAACAAAGCTACACGTGGTCATTATTTGCTAGAAATGACCGGCATACCGGTGTTTGCGGTCGCCACACAACAGTTAATCCAAGGCGATATTCAATTAGTCAGTACGTTATTAATAGCGGCACAGATTATGTTGTTTGGGTGGTTATTTCGGCATTGGCAGGCGTTACTACAAGTCTTTAGTCTGTTAGCCATTGCCTTATTAAGCGCCGTGTTAATCACGCAAGCGGTGTTTGGTTATGTCCATGCGATGACGCTGGCAATTGGCTCCACTTTAGTCGGCATTTGTATTGATTATCCTATACATGCCTTAGTCCATGCGCGCGTCGATTTTGCGCATAAAGTCTTAGTCGTTAAGCGGATTTGGCCTAGCATGGTATTAGGCGGCGCAACGACTCTCATCGGTTATGCCGCGTTAGGCGCGTCTGGCTACCCAGGGTTTCAACAAGTAGCGGTGTTTGCCGGTGCTGGCATTGTCATGAGTTTAGCGTTAACTCGGTTTGTCTTGCCTTGGCTCTTGCTTAAGCAGCCTGAACAGCTTTTGTCTGTACCATTAGCCGGTGCTTGGGCAAGCTTTTGCGAGCGTTATCGCACGCCGCTAGCCGGTGGTTTTGCGGTGGTTGTTGTGCTGTCGTTGTTAAGCCTGAATTCATTGCAGTGGTTAACGGATATGCAAGCATTAACGCCAGAACTTGCCCAGTTAAAGCTCAATGACCAACGCATTCGCGCACGTATGACCCATGTTGAACCTGGGCGTTTTGTCTTAGTCAGCGCGCCTACGATAGAAGCCGCATTACAGAAAAGCGAGGCGGTTTACACAGTCTTAGAGGGGCTTAAGCACGATAAGGCGTTAAGCGATTATTATGGCTTATATCCGTGGCTATTATCAGCACAGCAACAACAAGCAAATCAAGCACTGCTTAAAACGTATTTAACGCCAGAGCATTTAGCGCAATGGCGTACAGCCTTAACAGAGCAGGGCTTATCAGTCGCTCAATTAGGCCATTTTGATTATGCAGAGTTAGAACCTTTAACTTTTCAACAAGTGCTGGCAACGCCGGTAAAAAATGTATTAGCTAACCGTATCATACAAAATGATAAGCAAGCGCTGACCATGATTTGGTTAGCTGAGCATGAGCCTGAGCGGGTGAAAGCCGCGTTAACGGGCTTGGCGGGTGTGCAATACTTTAGTCAACGCGATTTATTACAAGACTTAACTAAAACCTATACCGAAACCGCAAGACAATTATTAGCGTTGGGCTTAGTAGCGATTGCCCTGCTATTAGCCTGGCGTTACGGCAATGTCGTTAAATCCTTGCAAACGTTAACGCCAGCGCTGTTAGCAGCCTGTGTGATGTTGGGTTTTTGGGCAGTTAGCGGCATTGCGGTGAGTTTTTTGCATTTAGTCGGCTTTTTGCTCGCCGTATCGATTTGCGTTGATTATGGCATTTTTTATCAAGAAAACCGTAGCGGACAGATTGAGTTAACTTATCAACCATAGCGGCGTCGATGTTGACCAGCGTATTGGCCTTTGCGTGTCTTTGGGTATCAGAAAGCTCTATTTTGAGAACCTTAGGCAGTGTCGTCGTGTTAGGCGTATTGCTAGGCTTTTTGTTGTGTCCGGTTTTTATTAGGCCAAGTCAAGGGTTGCGAGACAAACCAGCAACATTGGCTTAGCTTTCCAGTCTTTCTCATTTTAAATAACACACTATGAGTGCTATCAAAAACATCGCGATTATCGGCGCAGGACCTGCGGCGAGTACGTTAGCTGTGCTATTACGCCGTAAAGGTTGTCATGTCGTTTTATTTGCTTTGCCTGATCGGCACCCGATTTTAGTCGGTGAATCGTTAGTGCCGATGATTGTGCCTATGTTGCAAGATTTAGGTGTGGAAGCAGAGGTCGCGGCATTTAGTCAGTACAAACCCGGTGCTTGTTTTACCTATAACGCCGATGAAGTGTTTGAAATGCGTTTTGCGGATATGCCTAAAGATTTGCCGTCGTATTCGTATAACGTGCCTAGAGTTGATTTTAATGCAACCTTGCTAGCGGCGGCGCAAAAAGCCGGTGCTAAGCTCGTCGCGCGTAAAGTGAATCTTATACAACAGGGCGATAGCGATAAACTAACATTAGACGCCGAATCATTAGCGGCAGCGGCTGATTTTTGGGACGGTGGTCAGCCTGACTTAATTGTCGATGCAGCAGGTCGAATGAATTTAATCGGTCGTTTGCTGAATATTCCTATGACTAAAGGCCCTAGGCAAGACATTGCGTTATTTGCCCATGTCGATGAAACCGAATTAGTTGACCCAGGCTATGTGCATAATGACCGCATGGAGCAAGGTTGGTGTTGGCGTATTCCGTTACCTGGGCGCGTATCATTGGGTTTTGTCGTGCCTGAAGACTATGCGCGTCAACAGGGCGATAGCGCAGAGCAACAATATGATAATTTGCTAAAAACCGATGCTGTGCTACGGCGTTTAGCGCCAAAGACTAAACGTGTCACCGAGGTGATTCGCTACCAAAATTATCAATCTATCTCCGAGCGTTTGTGCGGGAAAAATTGGGTGATGTTAGGCGACTCCGGTGGTTTTGTTGATCCTGTATTTTCTAGTGGAATGTTAATTGCGATGGATAGTGCGTATAAGCTAGCCGATGTCGTGTTAAACGACCAGCCTTTAACGGATTATGAGCAATCCGTGCAACAGCATTTACAGGCTTGGTTTGAAATCGTCGGCTATTACTATAACGGACGGTTAATGACTAGCATTAAAGTCGGACGCTCTCTAAAAGAAAATCTATTTAATCGTTGGCTATTTCCGTGGATAGCGGCTCATGTAAGCCGTGTTTTTAGTGGCGCCGCCGCTACGCGTCCATTTAGTCGCCGCGTATTGCGTTATTTAGTCCAATACGGTTTAAAAAACTTAAATCCCGATGTTTATAAAATTCATTAAAAGGTTGCTATGATCCAGCGAGACTACCGTTGCGAAGAGATTGCTGAATTACTGTGCGCTTTCTTGCGCGATAACGTATTAGCCGATGGGGTAGACATAACGCCTGATACCGAATTAAGCCGCATCGGCGTCGATTCGTTTTCGTTAATGGAATTGGTGTTGTTTATTGAGCGGCAATTGAATCTGTCATTGCCTGCTGAATCATTAAACCCAGAGACTATTGCTAGCGTGCGTAGTTTGAGTGAGTATTGTGAGGTTTTATTAAGCCAAAACGATGCTTGATTCTGATCTAAATTTCCCCCATCACCTGCCATTAAACGGTGCCGATTATTTCTTGTTACATTTAGACCATTTAATGTGGCAATCCTGTAGGCGTCGTAATTTGTGTATTTTCACGATTGCATTATCGTCCATGTCAGAAACTGACACGCTAGTGTTGCATGTTGTTGCTCATCCGGCTTATCAATGGTTATGCCGTTTGCGTTTGCAACATAACTGGCCGTTTTGTATCCAGTATTGGCGGTTGCAGGCTGATGCTACTGTGCCGGAAATCATGCACTATCAGTTAAAAGCTGACGAGGAATTGCCTGACGCGTTGTTAGCTAGCACTATGGATATTCGCCGCGAGTCTGCGTTTAGCATGGCGGTTTGTCATAGGGTAGGGCAGGCTGGTGCGTTATTGGTTTTTACTTGGCATCATGTGTTAATGGATGCACATGGAGGCGAGGCGTTTATTCGTTATTTAGGCCAGCGTGATACTCATCAGGCATTCGCTTGGGTGGCCGATACAACGGTAAGCTTGCCTTTTGTCCAACGCGCTAAGACTGCGCAAGCGATGAAGCGGTTTTTATTTAATGCCGCACAATTACCGGTGCTGACGCTATCGCCGATGGTGTTAAAAGCTAACCAATTATCGTTGCGCTATCGGTTTTTAGCGTTTACTGAAGCGCAATCTGAGCAAATTTATCAACGCGCAAGAACGTTAGGCGCTGGTTTTTTAGTCAGTATGTTTTTATTAGCGGCGACTGCCTGCACTGTGGCAGCGATACAACAACGGCGCGGCTTACCACTGGAAGATGTGTTAGTGCCTATTCCACAAGATAAACGTAAGCGCGGTAGTGATAGCCCCGTGTTGGGCAATCAAGTCAGTTTTTTGTTTTATCGCATACCTAAATCGGCATTAACCGATATTAGCGCTTGCACCGCTGAGTTAGTTGAACAAATGAAGAGCTTAATGCGTAATGGCAGCACTAACGATTACAGTGTGATGATGGAGTTTTTACGGCGCATACCGGGGCTTTTTTATCGACGAATGCTAAAAGCGCCCACTCAAGGTTTAATGGCTAGTTTTTATTATTCGGATACAGGCGATTCATTGCAGCAGTTTAATGAATGGTTAGGCCAACCGGTGAGTGATGCCCGGCATTATCCGCCTAATCTTTATCCGCCCGGTATTACGTTTATTTTTAGTCGTTGCCAAGGCTCGTTGCGGTTAACGTTAGGTTATATGGCGCCTGTTATTTCTGATGCAGAGTCTGAAGAGTTATTAACATCGCTAAGTGCTTTGTTATTGCCAGAGCATGGCGCGCGATAAAACAATACACTGCGATGTTGCAGTCGTCGGTGCAGGTGCGGCCGGGATTGCTGCCGCAGTGGCCGCAGCTGAGGCGGGCGCCGAGGTTGTGTTAATCGAACGGTATGGTTTTGTTGGTGGCTTAGCGACAGCGGCCATGGTAGGGACTGTCTGTGGTTTGTTTTATCGCAGTCAACATCAAGCGCGTTATGCCGTACAAGGCTTTGCGCGTGATTTTGCCGAAGCAGTACAGGCGGGTAGTCAAACGCGGGTTACAACGTTTGCCCAAGGCTTACATTTTTTACCTTATTGTCCAACTGTGTTTCAGCAACAAGCGTTACAAAGACTGAAAGCAGCACAGGTGCGGTTATGTTTACATAGCGTGTTAACCGGCGCGATGGCTCAACAACAAAAAATACAGTGCTTAAGCGCTCAAACTAGAGGTTTAGGGTATGCCATACAACCTAAAGCCGTCATTGATTGCACCGGTAATGCGCAAGTCTCTTTACTATTAGGCTTAGAGCGTATTGAGGAAGCCACTTATCAGGCGGGAGCGTTGGTTTTTCGTGTATCTGGCTTACCTGAGTTAGCACCAGAAACCTTAAGCTTGAATTTAATTCGCTGGTTAAAACAAGCGATAGATAACGGTGATTTACCACCCGAATCTGAACGCTTATCTATTATCCCTGGCACGGTTAACAAGGGTTCGGCATTATTCAAGTTGGGTATGGCGTGGCAGTTCCAAGACTCACTACAGTGTTTAACAGATTATGAAATAGAGGCGCGTAGCTTAGCCTTAGTCATCGTCGAGCATCTTAGCCGTCAGCAACCGTTGTTAGCCAAGCTGAGCATTATCGCAATGGCGAGTGAAGTCGGTTTGCGTAGTGGCGCACGGCCTCAAGGCCTGGCAGTATTGACTCAAGACCAGGTGTTAAGCTGCGCTAAGCCCAGCGATGGCGTAGCGATAGGGGCTTGGCCTATTGAGTATTGGGGACAGGCGCGCAAACCAGAATTGCGCTATTTTGCTTATGACGAGTGTTATTGGATAAGCGCCGGTATGTTGGTGTCACGCGATATAGATAATTTATTTTTTGCCGGTAGAGGTTTATCGGCAACGGAATGGGCAATGGCATCTGCGCGGGTGATTGGTACTTGCTTAAATACGGGTTATGCGGCGGGTGGTTTAGCCAGTGCTTATGCGTTAACGGCTAATTGGCAAATGGCTATTAAACGTATTCAACAACAACACGGTATTAAAACAACTAGCACATAGTTCTAACATTTTGCTTGATTAAGACTAGTTCTAAACAGTTTGAAAAAGTTGCTGAGCAAAATGCGTACGTTTTTCTATCAATAAACGTCAGCTAAAGCTTGGCGAATTTATATAAAACTAATCGCCGTTAATAGCCTTGTGCAAACGCTCTTTCAGAAACGCTTTAATCGGCGCACAACCTTTGCTAATCGCCTGGTAATTGATACTTGAATTAAGACCTTGGCTCATTAAAAAGTCGAGAATTTCAGGTTGGCAATCAGCAATGGCTAAATCCGCTAGATTGGTGTTATCGTTTTTGTCGGTCAATACCGCCCCTTTTTCATAAAGAAATTTAACTACCGGTAATTGCCGGACTTCAATCGCCCGCCGCATGATATATAAACTATTTAAATCAGCACCGTTTTCGATAAGAATCGCTAAAACTTCCAGCACTTTGTTTAGCTTTGGTTTAGAGACTTCTCCATAGGCCAGCGAAGTAAAACTAAGAGTTAACGGCGTTTCATAGCCACTATAAGTAGACTCGCTTTTTTGGTTGACGTTAGCTCCAGACGCTAGCAATAATTTGATTATTGGTATATTTTTTCCTATTACTGCTAAATGCAGCGGCATGTAGTTATCTTTGTTGTTTACATTAATGTTAGCCCCGTAACGGCGCAGCAGTTTGAACATGCTGGGGGTTCCTCTTGTTGCTGCCCACAATATAGGCGTCATGCCGGTTTCAGATACTTCATTAACATTCGCACCTTGTTTTAATAATTGGCCTACCTGGTTTACATTCCCATCTATCACGGCTTTGTGCAAGGGTGGCTGTCTTAGATAGTCACCGATTTTTTTAAATTCAGTGTCCATTAAACCTTGATCTGACTCTTGCCAAGTTATGCCGCCATCGCTTGAACGATAGAGTCCACAGCCTTGCCAAGCCGCAAAAACAAGATTGGGGTTATTGGGTGCTACCACAATAGTAGTGGCTAGCCAGCTACTCGGTAAACCTTTACCAATGGGTTGCCAAGAAGCGCCATAATCTGTGCTTTTTGAAAAAAACGTTGCGGTCGACACTAGTATTGGAATCAATATTGCAATCCATATATATAATATTAGGCGCAGAAGATGGTACGGCATAATTACTACATGCCCCCTGAATCCTTTGCCAAGACACGCCGCTATCTTCTGATTTCATTAAACCGAGTCCCCGGGCATATATGATTTGCTTTGTTGTGTTTAAAACCCTTAATGCTGAAAATGGGACAGGGCTGTCGTGATAAAGTAATGGTGGCGCGGATAACTGCCAGCTCCTACCGCCATTAAAGGACTTAAGCAAGCCATCTCCCGTTCCTGCAAATACAAATTCGGGCTGTTTAGGGTCAAACGCTAACGCGTCAGATAGCACGCTTGTTGAGTAAACTGACTGCCAATGTTCACCACCGTCTTCAGTTAAGAATAAATGATCTGTTTCACCCGACTCCGCAATGGCGCTTAAGATTATTTTTTTCGGATTTTTCGGATTAATAGCAATAGCGTGGATAGTGGGGATATAAGGGTCGCCATAATAGCGGCCTGGAACCTTTAAACCTGTGTTTATGGGATGCCATGACCGGCCTGCGTCTGTACTTTTATAAACACCTATTTCCGGCAAATATCCTTCGCCGATATAAAGTGTATCGGGATGCGATGGGTCTATGGCAAGGCTTTCGGCACTTTCAACTTTAGAGCCATTGCCGGAATGAACCCAGGATTTGCCGCCATCTGTGCTTTTGAAAACACCATAGAAACGAGTTCCGGCATATACAATGCTGGCATTTTTGGGAGATATGGCTATTGAAATAACTTCCACGCCATTGTCAGGTGGAAAGCTCGAATAAGCAATTTGTATAACTGCAACATAAACCACTAAAATTTTTTACGCATAGATTTAGCATAGGTGTGATTCCTTATGTACTAGAAGCTTGTGGTAAGTCAGCATAATAAGCGCATTTAACTCAAAGGAAAAAATGCGAGAAGGCAATGATAACAGAATAGCGGTGCAGATAGATTGTTAGACTAAAAACTCTCTGGCAAGCAAAGCTTCAATCAATTTAGGTATTTCGCTTCCGGCTGGGCCTATTAGATGTTTGTTAAAACTGCCGGAGATTTCGGTTTCTTGAAGATTGGTTTCTATACGGTAGGCTTGACTGGCTATTTGCGCGAATTTTGCTGCGGGATAGACTAGCCCGGAAGTGCCGATTGAGATAAAAAGCTGACAAACCGCTAATGCCCGTAGAATTTCGTCCATGTGGTAAGGTGTTTCTCCAAACCAGACTATATCGGGGCGCAACATACCAACATTGCCGCAATGAGGGCAGGCTGTCTCGGTCGATAAATCGGTGTTCCAAATCAGCCGGGTTTTACAGAATTGACAAAAAATCTTGTTTAACTCCCCGTGCATGTGCAGGAGTTTTTGGCTACCGGCGCGTTCATGCAAATTATCGACGTTTTGAGTAATAATCAACACATCGCCCGGCCATTGCTGTTCCAGCCGTGTTAAGGCGAGATGGGCTGGGTTCGGCATAACACTGGCTTCTTGCAGTTGGCGGCGGCGTTGATTGTAAAATGCGTGTACTAATTCTGGGTTGCGCATAAAACCTTCAGGTGTTGCTACATCTTCAATGCGATGCTCTTCCCAAAGTCCGTCTTGTGCGCGAAAGGTTCGTATCCCGCTTTCGGCGGAAATACCTGCACCGGTTAAGATGACTATAAAATCGGTTGGTTTGAGTTTCATTAATGATTCTTTGTTGGACTGTTAATTTTTGGCTACCAACGTAAGGCGGGACAGGGTATTCACAGTGCAGGACGCCGTGAATACGTCCCTGTAGGCTTGGCGGCAGCATCCATGCTGCCAACACCTGCACTGTGAATACCCTGTCCCTGCTAAAGTGAGTAGTCTTAATTTTAAGGACAGGCGCTTGTTAGGAAACAACCGCCAGGTTTTAACCATTGCCTTATTTAACATCATTATGACTCCAGTGCGAATGTTAAAATAAAATATGGATTTGTACTTAGGCTATTAAACGTAATTGCATGAATATCACTGACACACTGTTACAACACGTGCTTAAGCATTGGCCTGAGCAAGTTGCCATCATCGATGACGAGCAACAATTAACTTACGGCGAGTTGTACCAACAAACCGAGCAGTTAACTACAGAATTACGGCGTTTTAGGTGTGGGCAGGGGGACAACATTAGGTGTTATGGGACGTAATAGCGCTAGTTTTGTTATTGCCATGTTAGCTGGTTTTGCGTGTGGTGCAGTCGTTGTGCCGTTATCGCATCAATTAAAACCCGCAGAAATCGCGCAAATTGTTGACAATACGGGTGTTCAAGCGATTTTAGATGACACGTTTGGCGTGAATCCTTGGATGGGGCAGGCCATGATGCTTGAGTTACTACAACAACCGTTGCGTTTAACGTTCACTGAGATACCCGCTCATGCACAACTGGCGCAGTTAGCTGATGCGGCTTTTATTCGTTATACCTCAGGCACGACGGGGGCTAGTAAAGGCGTGGTGTTAACTCATGCCAGTATTTTGGCGCGGGTAGACAATGCGTGCCGTGCTTTGCGCTTAACCAGCGCTGATGCAGTGTTATGGGTGTTGCCTATGGCGTTTTCACTTCCTCGTCAGTATCCTGGTTTATTTGCGTTCGGGTACGCGCATTATCATCAGCAAAGACTTATATGCTAAAACTATCATCGAGGCAGCACAGCGACATCAAGCCACTGTACTTTATGCTTCACCTATGCATTATCGACTGCTAGCAGCCGACAGCTCAGGCGAATTAATGCCTACATTAACCACGGCTATCTCAACATCGTCGGCTATTCCGTTGGAGATAGCACAAGCCTTTACTCAGCGCTTCGGAGTTATGGTACGGCAAGCATATGGCATTATCGAAGCCGGTTTGCCGATACTGGATAATGCTTCTGAGCTATCAGAACCCAACAGCGTCGGTCATCCAGCTGACGGTTTTGCTGTTGAGATATTAACCGATGCGAATACCCCAGTCACGGATGGCAAAATCGGTCATTTAGCGATACGAGGTCCCGGCCTGTTTGATGCCTATTTAATGCCATGGCAAACCGCCAGCCAAGCAATGCCTAATGGTTGGTTTATGACCGGCGATTTAGCGTACCGAAGACCTGATGGCCGTATTGTCATAGCTGGACGCGAGAAAAGCCTGATTAAACGTGTCAGGAAATAAAGCTTTTCCAGAAGAAATAGAAGCTGTGTTAAATGAACACCTGCAAGTAGTTGCAAGTCGGGTATTTGGTAAGCCGCATCCGTTAATGGGTGAAGTCGTTTGTGCCGAGGTTGTGTTACGCGAAGCGACGGTTGATATAGAAGATATTATTCGTTTTTGTCGTCAGCGTTTATCGGCGTATAAAGTTCCGCAGCAGTTATCAGTTGTTACTGAAATAACTCATACGGCTAGTGGTAAAGTTAAACGGGGTGGTGTGAGTTGCTGATACGTTCCAAGTTTCGCTCATTCTCTTTATGCCCCATCCACACGTCCCCTTATTAATCATTGCTCAATCCGGCCGATTTATCGCACAAGCCGCTAAGCGTCTAGGTTTAATACCGTTAGTCATTGATTGCTATGGCGATGTCGATACCCATGAGTATGCCGAACACGTCATTACGGTTGCAGAGCTAAGTTTAAATCAATTAGTACCTGCACTTGCTCAAATTAAAGCTGGTTACCCAAACGTTGAACATGTTGTGTATGGGAGTGGCTTTGAATATCATCCAGACAGCCTTGAATGGTTGGCGCAACACTATAGGCTAGCGGGTAATTGCCCGGCAACGTTTACCCGCATTTGTGATAAGCCAAATTTTTTTTGCCGTGTTATCCGAGCTAACTATTCCGTTTCCAGAATCTCGTTTTACCGACGTCAATATGCAAGGTTCTGGCTTGCTTAAGCCCATTTATGGGCAAGGTGGGGTGGGTATTACTCGCGCAAGTCAAGCTCAGCAGTTTGGCTCGGATAGGTATTGGCAAGCGTATCAACCGGGTGTGTGTCGAACAGCGTTATTTATCGCCGATGGTAAACAGGCGCGCGTTCTAGGCTATAACACGCAGTGGTGTCAATCCACGTCTAAGCATGAGTTTTTATTTTCCGGCATTATTAACAGTGGCGGCGATTTATCGGTTAAGCAGCAGCAACTAATTAATCGTTGGCTGGCTCAGTTAACGCCTATTTTTGGTTTAACGGGTTTAAACTCACTCGATTTTATTCAACAAGACGATGACTTGTTTGTATTGGAAATCAATCCTAGAGTGTCAGCCAGTGTGCAATTATATGATGAGCGCTTATTGCTAGAACATCTACATGGACGCATTGCCTCGGGCTCTTGTTACAAGCAGTCTGGCTATAGCGCTTATCAATTGCTTTATGCTAGTCAAGATTTGGTTATTCCTACATCATTTACTTGGCCTGTAGCGTGTGCCGATATTCCAAAGCCAGGTGTTAAATGCTGCCAAGGCCAGCCCATTTGTAGTATGATTGCGCACGCTAACACACCAGAGCAAGTTGTTAATCGGTTACAACAGTTATCTGTTGATCTTATTTCCTTGCTGGTCTGAGGCCTCTCCCTAGGGAGAAATATTCAAAGTTGACAACGATGCTCTAGCATCGTTATTTTTTCAAGTAACCTCTTCGTGTACGGCGAGGGAATCCACCGACCTCTACCTGTCGATGGCTTTGTCATTCGACAGATGAGGTCGAATGTGGATTGAAACAGGAGACTCAATGCAATACCACGCAAGCGTCAATCAGCACGCTCAACCTATCGTAAAAAAAATCATCGCTAACGCCGACGCGCTAAGAGTTGTCATTGAAACGTTGGCAAACGGCAGTACGTTAATCGATGCCGGTATTAATGCGCCAGGTGGCTTAGAAGTGGGCCGATTGATTACGGAAATTTGCTTAGGCGGTTTAGGTTCGGTTTCATTGTCGCACAGCACTTATACCGAACAATGGCCATTGACGGTAAACGTGCATACTAGCAACCCAGTATTAGCCTGTTTAGGCAGCCAATATGCTGGTTGGAGTTTAGCGCATGAAAAATATTATGCGTTAGGCTCAGGTCCTGCCAGGGCTATGGCAACCAAAACTAAAGAAGGCGTGACGCAACCGGTAGAAGAGTTGTATACCGAGTTAGCTTATCACGATGAGGGTGATGAAACTGTTTTAGTGATTGAAAACGATAAAGTACCACCGTTGGCGATAGTCGAAAAAGTCGCCGCTGCCTGTGGTGTTTCAGGCGATAAATTAACCATTATTGTCACGCCAACCAGCAGTTTAGCCGGGTGTGTACAAGTGGTAGGACGGGTTTTAGAAGTGGCTATGCACAAAGCCCATGCTTTGCATTTTGCGTTAGATAATATTATCGATGGTTGCGGTAGCGCGCCTATTTGCCCCCCACATCCCGATTTTGTCCAAGCAATGGGACGGACTAACGATGCGATTTTATTTGCGGGTTTAGTGCATTTATTTGTCAAAGGTAGTGATGCGGATGCCGAGCAATTGGCTAATCAGTTGCCTAGCTCGACCTCTAAAGATTATGGCAAACCGTTTGCCAAAGTGTTTAAAGAATATCAATACGATTTCTTTAAAATCGATCCTATGCTGTTCAGCCCGGCTAGCGTTATTGTTACGGCTGTGGAATCCGGTAAAAGCTTCCGCGCCGGACGCCTGGATAATGCGCTGTTGAATCTGTCTTTTGGTGCTTAATACCTAAATGGGCAAAACCCAGGGATGGGGTTTGCCAATTTACTGTCAACGACATTCCAACCCCAGATGATTAGCGGTTAATACATCGATAGGGCGTTCTAGTAATTTTGACATCACAGTGCTAACTGTATTCGATGCTAGCGCGGTGGTATAAAAGGTCTCGGTTGCACAGGCTTCATGACTTAAATCGGGAGAAGTTAACACCAGTTGTCTAGCGAGTTGCTGGGCAACGGCTATGGACGGTTCAATAATCGTAACATCAGGGCCGACTAAGCGTTGAATTTGAGCAGTTAAGAACGTAAAGTGGGTGCAGCCCAGCACAATAACGTCAGCTGCTATCGCGATAGCAGGGGCTAAATACTGCTTAAGCATTTCGTTAACCTCTATACTATCAACTTCCCCCGCTTCAACATAATCCGCTAAACCTGGACACGCTTGTAGCACGATATGGGAGTTGCTGCCATACCGCTGACAAAGACGTGCTACGGCATCGCTTTCGGCAGTACGTTGTGTGGTTAACACGACGATTTTGCCGCGTGTACTGAGCGCCGTAGCGGGTTTAATCGCAGGCTCAATACCAATAATAGGCAACGCATGTTTAGCTCGTAACTCTGAAACTGTTGTGACGGTCGCCGTGTTACACGCAATCACCAAGGCTTGTGCTCCCGACTTGACTAAGGCATCGGTGATTTCTATGACACGATTGGCAATATAACGAGGCTCGCGGTCGCCATACGGCGCAAAGCCAGAATCGGCGACATAAACAAAAGCGCTATGAGGTAACAGCTCACGTGCCGCGCGATAAACCGCTAAGCCGCCTACGCCTGAGTCGAAAATGCCTATAAAACGAGAGTGCATAAAACGTCTTGATAAGATTCAGGCCGACTCATCAGCCTGAACCGTATTATTTGCTTACAGAGGTTGGATTAAGCTGGCATCGTAATCATCAGGCGCTTCAAAGCCTAATAAATTCAGTACCGTAGCGGCAACGTTGGATAAGCCAGGTGTAGTTAAATTAGTGCGTAATTGATAGCTAGGGTTGGCGGATACTAGCACAAATGGCACGGGGTTTAACGTGTGTGAGGTTTTGGCTTTAGTGCGTCCCTCGGCATCACGTTTAACCGCGCCTTTTTTGTCTAATTCAAACATTTCATCGGCATTGCCGTGATCAGCGGTGATGATGGCTGTGCCTTGCGCGGCTAAGATGACCGGTATTAAGCGCGCTAGCTGTATATCTAAGCCTTGCATAGCAGTGACGGCTGCCTCGAAATTACCGGTATGACCAACCATGTCACCGTTGGCATAGTTAACGCGTAAATAACGGTATTGACCGCTACGAATAGCACCAATCAATGCATCAGTGATTTCAGCGCATTTCATCCACGGGCGTTGCTCAAACGGTACGACATCGCTAGGAATTTCGACATAAGTTTCTAAAGTTTCATCAAATTTACCCGAACGATTGCCGTTCCAGAAATAAGTGACGTGACCATATTTTTGCGTTTCGCTAATCGCGTATTGCGACACACCGTTTTTCGCTAAATATTCGCCTAGCGTGCGGTCTATCGTCGGTGGCTCGACTAAAAAGCGCGGCGGTAATTGGGTGTCACCGTCATATTGCATCATGCCCGCATAAGTGACATTAGGCAGCGGGCCGCGTGCAAACGGGGTAAACTGTTCTTCAATGAAGGCACGGGAAATTTCTATCGCGCGGTCACCACGGAAATTAAAGAAAACGACCGCATCGCCATCAACGATTTTGCCTATCGCTTGACCGTCTTTAGCAATAACAAAACCGGGCAAATCTTGGTCGATAACGTTTAATTCAGTACGGTAGGTCGTGATGGCCTCATGGGCGCTGGCAAATTGCCGACCTAAGCCGCGTACATGAATGTCCCAACCGCGCTCAACCATAGACCAATCGGCTTCGTATCTATCCATAGTAATCGTCATGCGACCACCGCCAGAGGCTATCGCAACATCAAATTGCTCGCTGCGTAATTGTGTTAAATACTCTTCAAACGGGTCAACATAGTCGAGTGCTGAGGTTTCACCGACATCACGGCCGTCTAATAAAATATGTAAACGTACTTTGCTGACACCTTCTTGTTTGGCTTGCTCTAACATTGCACGTAAATGGTCGATATGAGAATGTACATTACCATCGGAGAATAAACCAAGAAAATGTAAGCAACCGCCTTGTTTTGCGGTGGCAACGACGTCATGCCAAGCTTTACCTTGCCATAAATGACCGCTGGCAATTGATTCTGCAACTAACTTTGCGCCTTGAGCAAAGACACGGCCTGCACCAAAGGCATTATGGCCGACTTCGCTATTACCCATGTCTTCATCGCTAGGCATACCGACTGCCGTACCGTGTGCGCGTAACGGCGTCATTGGATAAGTAGTCATCAGTTTATCTAATGTGGGTGTGCGTGCAGTTTTAACGGCATCGCCGTCTTCGCGTGGCGAAATACCTACACCGTCTAATACGATGGTAACAACAGGGCCTGGACAAGGTGGGAACTGAGAAGATTTTGCTAATTTCATAGTGTTTTTAAGTGAATGGGAAATCATAGACCGAATCTATATTCTGAACGGTCACATTCGGTATCTTATGTTGCTGTAGGGTGCGCACAGCGCACTCTACCTACCTAAAAACCAAATGTGACCGTTTGAAGTATATGCGGGCGCGTAAGCCTTTAGATATGTTAACCGTTGCAGGCTGAACTAGGAAGTTTAAATCGGAAAAAATAGGAAGTGCTAGTGATTGTACGTTGAACTTTTTCTGTTGTTTAATCTTAAGTCGTTGCAAGTTCAGCCAATGTTTTAATCGCTTTTGCCATGACAGTTTGCTCAGAATCGCTTAGTGCTTCAGTGATGAGTCTAGCACTCAGCGACAATCTTAAACCCGTTACGCGTGCGTTGTCCTGAGTGCCTATCACCACCGGTTGGCCGAGTTGGTAGTGTCGCTGTTGTAAGGTTTGATAAAGCGCTAACACTTGTGCTTCGTTATAGTGTGGCAACCGTAACGTCCAAATCGTGGTTAAGCTATCCCAGTGTTTGGCACTGGTGAGTGGTTGTCGATTGAGTTGGGGTGTTGTTAGTAGCTGTAATGTAGGGTATTGATTAACCGTAGTTAATACCGCGTCGTGAAAGTGTTGAATAAACCCGCTAATCTGGCTATCTGAAAAACTTAGCAACACTTCAAGCTCATCAAGCGCGGCGTGCCAACGTAGCAATAAGCCGATGTTCGTTTTGACACCGAGTTGTTCACGTCCAGGCCACGTGTTAGGCCATTCAGCGCAATTTGACAGTTCAGCTAAGGTATTCGGCAAGGGGTTGGCTCTCAGCCAGTGTGCACAAGCTTCGGGTATTAATAATGCGCCCGAAAAACGCTGGGCCAGTTAAAAATTTAGAGCCGGTGATGGCAACAAAAAAATTTTGTTTTAAATACGAGGATAACGTATCTGGAGATAAACGAAGCTGACATGCATCAACCAGTATTGTTAGTCTATCGCCGTAACGCTGCTTTAAGCCCAGTACACACGCAAGGCTAGGGGCAATAAGTCCAGTCTTGCTTTGGTCAATCATGATAAGCAATACATGATGCTGATGCTGTAGCGCTTGTGCGACTAAAGCTTCCGTTTCAGCATCGAGTTCATGATAAGGTCTTAGCTTGCCATCAGGTTGTCTAAGGGTTATGCATTGTAATGTTGGTTTTAACCCAGGAGTACGACTATCGCTAAGTGCGGATGCCACACCACGACCGGTTTCATGACTGTCCATCATGATAATAGCAAGCGATTGAGTGGCTCGATACGCTAAAACCTTTGCTAATAAACCATGCACATCAGTGCCAGAAGGTGAAAAAACAAATGTCAGTGTGCTGAGGTAAGCTTAATAACTCGTGCAAGCGCTGTCTCAGCTGTGCGAGTTCATCGTCATAAACCGTGGTTAACGTATCGGTATTTAATCGTTGTTGTAAATCTTGTAGGCGCAGTAAACTCTGCTTAAATCCCCTCGCGCTGATTTGTGAACAAGTGCTAGAACCAAATGCATAGGCGTCAGGATTTGGCGTAGCGGCATAGCCATACGCGTTTACGCCGGTATCAGGAGACAGCGCAATACGCCAGTCGCCACCTGTCGTTAACAACCCTATTAGACTGGGTAGCGAGGCTGACTTATGCGAGAGTTCGTTTAGTTTAATGTTGTTGGCTAGCATTAATGAGCAATGACCTAAAACGCGGCAAAGACTTTTTGCATAGCATCTTGTTTATAAGGGAATGCTTCAATGGGGTCTAAGTTATGAATAATCATGCAGCTATCGACTTCAAACACCAACAGTTGTCCATCGGGTGTTTCGGCGCAATCAATGCCTAAGTAATCTAAGCCAAAACAATCCGCTATGTGCTGTAACGCGCTAGCATGTGTTAGTGCAAAAGTTTTGATCAAATGCGACCATGGATGCGGCTTCCTCGGCGCGTTTTTCAGCGTTATCAGCCATACCCGCATTGAGATAATGAATCATCCATTGCTCAGAAATCGCTTGATGACATAAATACGGTTTACCTGCAATCAAGACAATACGGTATTTGCGATATAAACCGTCAGCGCTTTTATAGTCATAGAAGCTGGCAAGATAAAACTCCTCAGCATTCTCTGTAGTTAGGTAGTCAATTAAGGCCGAATAGCTATCGATTTTGGCTAAGCCTTGCCCCGCATGAGAATCGACAGGGCGAATAATTAGCGGGTAATCATCGTCAGTTAAAATCTCGTGGACGGTAATTAAATCATGTTTAGATACACGCAACGTCTCAGGAGCGACTAGGCCTGGGGCATCTTGTAGACGGTCTGCTACCTGGTTGCGCGCTAACAAACTAATCGCTTCCGGTTTGTTTAACACAGGTTTTGGCCAATTAGCCAGCTTATTGGTTAAGCTGTTTAATAACGCCATATTAGCATCTGATTGGGCAACAGCGACAAACAACACATCATGCTCGGGTACAGTATCAGGCAAAGGCGAGGTTTCAGTGACATAAACTTGAGTTAAGCCTATATCGCTGTGCTGAATTAAAAACTCTAACGGCGTATTTGCCATTAAATCGCCCGCGCTCATTAGCACTAATAAACGGAGTTGAATGGGCTGCTCAGTGATGGGGGGCTGATAGAGCTGTTGTTGACTTAACGCTTCTTTTTGTATTGACAGTGCTAGTTCAGGAAAACCGCGTAGGAATAAAATATTGGCAATGTCGATTAAGGTTTCAGGTTTGGGTTCGGTTTTAACGCGTTCTAATAATAATGAACCTAACGGTGCGAGGTCGAAACCGGCCAAGGCAGAAGCCATTAGTGGCGCAAGGCCAATAAAAGGGCGGTTTGCGTAATCGGGTAATTCTGTTGTCATAAAAGCCTCGGTATGAGTGTAAACAGAAAATTGCTTGCCGAATCGTAGGCAAGCATCAAGCATAGCATCAATATGCACTTCGGTGGTGCGATGGTTAAAAATAGCGACGCGAATGGCTAACAGTGTATTGATTTTAGTTGTAGACGGCGCCGCGATACCGGATTCTTGTAATGCAATAACAATTTTAGCATTGACCGCATCGGCCTGTTCAGCACGATAGCGAAAACAGACAATGTTAAGTGTAACCGGTGCTAATAATTCTAGCTTGTCACACATCAAAATCTTTTCCTTTAAATAGTGCGCTAACTGGCAAGTATGCCAGATGACGTGGCCTAGTTTTTGAGTGCCATATACTTTCAACGTAAACCACGTCTTTAAACGCTTTAAAACCACGCGATAGCTCAGGGCCTAAATCGCACGGCCAAGGTGAGCCAGCGGCTAAACCTCGCTCAGCTCGCATCAGATACGCAGCAGGCGAGGCAAACGTTGCCAGTTGCTGTTGTTGGTCTCTTACCAAAATAAAACCGGCATCATAAGGGACTTGTCCCCATTTATGAAAATCGAACGCAAGCGAATCAGCCGCTTGAATGCCTTGTAATAGCGGGGCTAATTCCGGTGATAACATAGCTAATGCGGCATACGCACCATCGACATGTAGCCATAAACCTTGTTCATGGGCGAGTTCTGCCAATTCAGGCAACGGGTCTATCGCACCGACATCGACGCTACCTGCGGTTGCGGCAATTAAAAAAGGCTCAAAACCGTTAGCCTTATCCGCCATGATAGCGGCTTTAAGCGCGTTAACATCGAGTTGAAATTGGCTATTGACTGGCATTAAGCGTAATGCATCACTACCTAAACCAGTTATTTCTAGGGCTTGTGTTAAGCTAACATGCGCACTGCTAGCGGTATAAGCCACTAAGCGCCTATGACTTTGCTGCAAACCGAGTTGACGGCTGGTTTCACCTAAAAACCAAGTTTTTGCAATTAACACGCCGATTAAGTTAGCCATCGAGGTGCCGCTAACCATGAGACCACCGGCGCTATCGGGGAAACTGAACAAGTCTTTAAGCCACTGGGTTAATTGCTGCTCTAGCGCAACAGGTGCTTGATTGCGCCCCCCGACATTGGCATTTAACCCGGCTGCCAGCAGTTCCGCCACCATACCGACCACAGTACCAGCACCGTGTACCCAACCCATAAACCCCGGATGGATATTGCCCACGCTATACGGCACAATCTGCGTCATAAACCATTGATGTACGTTTTTTAGTTCGGCAGATTCGGCGGATAATTGTGCGTATTCATCGCTAAGCAAATCAGCAGGCGATGGTTGCCATACCGGCTTGCTGTGCAGATTTTCCAGATGATCGAGCATGTCATCGAGCATTTGATGACTATCGCGGCGAAACGCCTGCCAATCTTCCGGGTCAAGAGTGTCTTTTGAGGTCTTAAGCATAACAAATGATAGCAAGAGGAGTTTGCTAGCTTAACCGATAATAGACTTTGAACGTTCAAATTTTCGGTTTTTAGGCTATCCACTCAAGATGGGATACTTTTAATTTTAGCCCGTAAAGCTAAACCGTCATTCCGGCAGTGATTGCCGGAATCCAGGTGCCATGGATGAAACACATCCATGTGGCTTAGCAACGCAGTAAGCGGATTTTCTGAAAGGCAATCCGCCATTTTGGGGTACACTGATGGTGGTTTGTTATCGCGAAAACGCCGTATGCGCTATGCCGTGTGTTCTTTAAGCCACTCCTTGAGCGCGTCATCCATCCGTTTTTGCCAGCCTTTGCCGGTTGAGCGGAAATACGCCAATACTTCAGGGCTAAACCGCACGGTGGTTGATACTTTAGTGGGGGCTTTTTGTTTGCCGCGCCCGCGCAAGACAGCTTGCAACTCATCGGGCAATGAAGAGAACGACTTAAAATGCTTAAAATCGTCTTCGGTCAACTCACGGACTTCGCCGTCTGCGTCAGTCAAGGGTAATGGTTTTGCCATATTTACAGGATTCTCTGGTGTATCGAAGGCAGCGGTTTCAAAATCAAAATCGACCACGCGTTCAAAGCTCAAGCCGCGTTCGCGGATGTTCCTTTCATTTTTGATGGGATCGAAGTCAAGTTTGATTACTTTATTGTAGTAACAAATAACGCGTAAAGAAAGCTTGTTGCTAATAACATTAGGCAGTCATGTACGCCTTGCGTACCCTACAGTGATCGTTTCCAAGTCTGAGCTTGGCAGCAAGCACAACACGTTAATGCTGATTCGCTGATAGGCAATTTGCCCTACGGGCTGCACTGCACACTTTACACAGATTTGTCCAGTTATAGGATGCTCCGACAATAGAAGGCGCATCATTCGTGTTTGTGCACTCGACAGATGCGCTTCGTACCTCAGCACATCCTATACGGGTTTAGCGCATCTTATCGAGTTGAATATCGACGATTTTACATACCGAAAGCCCTATGGTTTTTTACCGTTAATCTTGCCGAGCGTAAGAACAATCGCTTATTGGTGGAAAAGATTGACGTTTTGCGAGATGCCTTTCGTTATGTAAAACAACAAAAACCGTTTGAAATAAATGCCATCGTCATTATGCCGGATCACAACATTGCATTTGGACATTGCCTGAAAATGACGGTGACTATTCCGTAAGATGGAATTTATTGAAAGGGTATTTTTCAAGAAAAATACCTAATGGCGAGCGAGTATCGAAAAGCCGCCAAAATCGCCGTGAACGCGGATTATGGCAAAGCCGCTTTTGGGCGCATTTAATCGAAGGTCAAACCGATCTTAATCGTCATATCGATTATATCCATTGGAATCCGGTAAAACATGGTTATGTAAAACAGGTCATCGATTGGCCTTATTCGAGTTTTCATCGTTATTTAAAGCAAGGTATTTATACCGGTGATTGGGGTAGTCATGAAAAGTACGACATTAAAGGAATCGAGTGACGCGAACGATGCGCCTCCTGACGTCGGCACATCCTATCAGCGCACCTTATCGCGTTATCAGCGCACCTTATCGCGTTGATAGGCAATTTGCCCTACGGGTTGCACTGCACACTTTACACAGATTTGTCCAGTTATAGGATGCTCCGACAATAGAAGGTGCATCATTCGTGTTTGTGCACTCGACAGATGCGCTTCGTACCTCAGCACATCCTATATGGGTTTAGCGCATCTTATCGAGTTTATCGCGTTAAAGGCTGTTGATTCCAACCGACGGATGCGGAAAACCGCATGTCCAGTGGTGTGGGAGAGGTGGTGGGAGCAATCCCGTCACCCGGACCCGATCCGCGTTATGATCATTTCTCACGAACTGAGAAATACCCACATCTGTACTTTTTCACTTGAATTTGGTGTACCGCCTTTAAACACGATCGCCAACTCTGGGCCAATTACATCGTAGGTATGAATTTTACCATCAATGGGGTGGTGAAATTCCTGCGCTAGTGTTGCATCGCTGAGTTTACCTAGGTATATCGAAATTGATTTAGCACTGGTTGAACCAATTAGGATGTTGATTTTTCTAAATCTCCTCACGCTAATTATATGTCCTGCCTGTCTTGGGTCGAGTTGAACCCCAGCCTCACCAAACTGGCTATAGTTAATTTCTGCTGGAATGTCTACAAAGTTATACAAACGAGTATTTGAAATATCCCTTGTTGCTATTGGGGTTTCCGATAGCGCTGATATCGGTGTGGATAAAGACATAACCATTGCTCCAATCAATATCATTTGCTTCGTAATTATTGTGTCCTTCATTGGTTGGGACTCCTAGATTTTATAATGAGTTGCAATGAAAACCTAACTGTATACTAAAATGGGTTGAAGACAAGGTCGCGACTCCCGTAAAGTTGTTCTACCAAAAGCAACTTCATGAGGGAGAAGGGCCATGTCAGTGGAAGACTTTATCATTTATGTGTATTGCTGTATAGAAGATATCAGCCGAACTACCGTCAGCCCACCGCTAAGAAGCTTACAAGTCTAGTCAAGATTGGGTCGAGGTAACGAGATTGCGCCCGTTACCCTCCCACACCACCATAAGTATCTACACAAGTCCGCACAAAGCCAAGTAGGGTGCATTCCATGCACCAAAGAACTTGCCAACAACGTGCTTTTCGGAAAAAATCCTCGCCCAATCACACTCTAAACGCAATTTTTTCACATAACCATGAAACGTTGAATCCGCGCGCGCTTTTGGGTGCATGGAATGCACACTACCTGTCTTTCAAGTTGTTGACAAAATTTAGCATAGCCTAAAATAAATGCCATCCACATCACAAAAATTTTCTGCATAGCCGCCTAAGTTGCTCGACTAAATGCGGGCAATGACGTTTTAAGCATTACAGCATCCGTACCGAACAAATGTTAAACACTCCTAAACCCCGTCTTCTTAAGTATTTTAGTGCTGTATAACACAGTATATTCCTGACATGCATCGCCTAATACCGTTTTAATTTGTTGAATGTGTTGTTCGGCTTCTGGCTCAGTTTTGGCGTGTATCATCGCGAATAAGTTGTATGGCCAATCGGGTAGGTGCCTGGGTCTGTGGTAGCAATGGCTGACAAAGCTGAGTTGGCCGATGTGTTGGCCTAGCGTGTTGATATGTTCATCGCTGACGTTCCATACGGTCATGCCGTTATAGCGGTAACCTAACCGGTAGTGGTTGGGTACGGCGGCGATGCGGCGGATTTGACCGCTGTCTTGCATGGCTTGTAGGCGTTGCATGAGTTCTTGCTTGTCAAGACCTAGTTGTTTGGCTAGGGTTTGATAAGGTTCTAAGGTCAGCGGTAACCCAGCTTGGGTGTGGTGCATGATGAGGCGGTCTATGGCGTCCATTTAGGCACTGAGCTGTAAATTGACAAAATATTCGTTGAGTTTGGGCATGTTGTAAACTGTTAAACCGGTTTGCGCGGCGATTTGCGCTAAGGCGTGTTGTTGCTGTTCTAGGGTTTCGGTGGCTAAAACAAACCAGATGTTGAAGTCATGGTCGCGGGCATAGTTGTGCGCGACTTCAGGGAAGGCATTGATTAACTCGGCTATTTCATCAAAACGCTCTAGCGGTGCTTTGACAGCGGCTAACGTTAAGGCACCGCCTATGCGTTCGGCATGGTACAGCGGCCCGAAGCGGGTGAGGGTGCCATTTTCCAGTAACGCTTGTAAGCGCGATAACACCTCTTCAGCCGGAATGCCTAGTGTGGCTGATAACTGTTGGTACGGTGCATCGCAAATAGGGAAACCGGTTTGCAGTTGATTAATTAGCGCGCGGTCTATGGCGTCCATTAGCTTTCTTGATGGGTTAAGCGGTAGCGCGCGCCTTGTTGTTTAAAACAGCGGCGGCTGAATAAGACGGTTTTCGCGATATGCGTGAGATTTAAGGTTTGCGTGAGCTGTTCTAACTGGGTTAATACGGTTTCGCGGTCTTTGCCGTGTATCATGCAATAGAGGTTATACGGCCAGTCTGGATGTCTAGGGCGTTGATAACATAAGTTAACAAACGGAAACGTACTCATTTGCTGACCTACTGTGGTGACCTCTGCGTCGGGTATATTCCAAACCACCATGGCGTTCGCTTGGTAGCCTAGCGAGCGGTGTTTGACGATAACGCCCATGCGTTTTATCAAGCCTTGCTGGTTTAGCGCCGATAACCGATTAATGACTTCGGTTTCTGGCAAGCCTAAACGCTGACCGATTTCGGCATAAGGTCGTGAGCACAGCGGTAAGCCTTGTTGTATCGAGGCGAGTAGGCGGCGGTCGCTATTATCCAACATGTTGCCAATCCAAGTTAAAGCCTAAATCGATATAAAAATCGTGTAACAACGGAAATTGTAAGACCGGATAGCCGGTTTCCGCTTCAATACTAGCAATTACGGCGGCGAGTTGTTCGTTATTATCGGCTATTACGACAAACCATAAGTTCAGCTCATGTTCGCGTTCGTAATTATGATTGATTTCCGGGTAGCGGCTAATCGTGTTGGCAACGGTTTCTAGCTCCGCTTGGGGCACGGCTATTGCTGCTAAGGTACTGACGCCAATATGATTAGGCCGGATAATAGGGCCGACCCGGCTAATCAATTGTTGCTGGCTGAGCTCGGTTAGAGCGGATAATACCGTTGATTCCGATACGCCGAGTTGCTCAGCAATGGCTTGATACGGGCGCTCTGACAACGGAAAGTCACGCTGAAAATCGTTCAGCAAACGCTTGTGTAAGTCCGTTAACACGAGTTCGGTCATAAGCCAATTTGATGAGCGCGGGCGCTGAAGAAAATCCCGTTGGGTTTTTTCGCAGGGATACGAGCGAGTTCTTTTAAGTGATAACTGTCGTAAACCACGACTTGGTTATCGTCTCTGAGGGCCACCCAAACTTGTTCCCCGCGTGGTGAGAATTCTAAATGTAATACGCCTTTACCCGGTTCTAACGTGTTGCTGACCGCTAAGTCTTTAACATCAATAATTTGTAATTGATGGTTATCAGGGAAGGCGAAATTTAACCAGACTTGCCGAGCATCGGGTCTAGCTCTGACAAATACCGGCTGGCCTAATACCGGAATCGCTTTAACAAGCTGCCACGTGCGGCTATCAATCACTAAAACTTCATGTTTGCCTATCGCGGGTAAAAAAACATAATCTCCCGCCATTGCCCAGCCTTCTAAATGCGGCATTTTAAACACAGGTAGCTTTTCGTCTTCTTTAATGTAGTTTGGCAAAATATGTTTAGCACCCGCTTCGGTATGCCATAAATCCAACACCGACATGCCGGGCTCACCGAATAAACCAGCGACATAATAACGGCCTTCTGGGGTGATTAAGCCGTCATAAGGCTGTTTGCCGATATTTTTAAATTTTTCTAGGCTAGGTTTTTGGTGGTCGCTGACATCGGCTAGCCAGATTTCACCGGCGTCGAATAAGCTAAAAATAAAGCGCTGCCCCGGCGCATCGGCTAAGCCAATGACTTTGGAGCGTTGACTAGCGCCGTATTCTGCTGGAATATCGGCGATAGGTTCTAAGGTATCGGCAGAAAACAGTTTGACACCACCGGGTGTGTAATTAGATACCGCGACGATGCGGCCATCTTGGGAGATAGCACCGCCTATGCTGTTTCCGGCTTGTACAATACGTTTAACCAGGCGGTCTTGTAATAAATCGATTTTGCTTAAGCCGCCATCGCGAGCAAACAAATAGGCATAGCGTTGATCTCTTGAGAACACGACCGAGGCATGTGAGGTGTCGCCTAGATTTTCAATGCGCGCGAGTTGTTTATGTTCAGTGGTATTGACGATTAAGGCGCTACCGGATTCGCGTTCTATGATTAAGCCTAAATCACCGGTGGCTCGGGGTTCGGCTAGTGTTATGGCTGAAAAAGCTAGCCAGAAAAGGAACAGTAATTGTTTTAGCATGGTGTTTTGGTGTATTTATTAGCAAGTCTCGATTAAAGCTGGTGAGGTTGGCAATGGCGTTTATTACTGACTGATATGCGTTGAACGTTTGGCTACTTTACAAGTAACGTCATTCTTCATTTTTGTAGGTCGGGTTAGCGATAGCGTAACCCGACACAATCAGCAACAATTGTCGGGTTACGCTGACGCTCGGCAACTGCTCCTGCGTTGCTCTACCTCCTGCATCCATGCAGTCGTAACCCGACCTACAACTATTTTCTTAATAAATTATCAACTAGCCATTCTGCTTCTACTTGGCTAATAAATGAACGCCACGGTGGCATTGCCGTACCTGGGCGACCATTGAGTATGGTTGTTATTAAGTAGTCGTCGGTTTTGGCGGTTAATGCGTCGGGTAATAGCGAGGGACCTATGCCACCTTTTCGTGTTAAGCCATGACAAGCCCCGCAATCTTGTTGCACTAATTCGCGTAACGCGGCTTGCCGTTCAGCACTTGGCTCAGCATAGGTATTGCGGGCCATAATCAGTAATAACAACAGCAAGCCGCGTATTATCATGGTTTTACTCTCGCATAATACGCCGCGACATTGGCAATGTCAGCATCGGTTAATGAGCCAGCAATCGCGTTCATAATGTCGGACTTGCGTGTTTTATCACGGTATTGCTTAAGTGCTTCGCGTAAATAAGCTTCATCGCGACCGGCTAGGGTTGGGAAGACGCTATCCGATGACGGTGTTTTGATGCCGTGGCATTGCGAGCAAACCGCAGCCGCGCGCGCTTGACCGGCATAAAGAACGGTCGCTTGTACGGTGCTTGCCGATAATAAGCTGAATAGCAACAAGCTTAAGCGAATGAGGGTAGTCATTATTTCCCTCCTTGGCTGTTTGGCGCTGAGGGTATTTCATCAGGTGATAAGCCGCGTGTCATGTAACGAACCCGACCATGCGAGAAAATACCGGCAGGGCTTTCCATAGGGATAGAGGCGACTTTTTTCTAAGCTATTGGAATCATAAACGACCACTTCATCACCATTATAGCCCGCACTGATGTATAAGAACTTGCCATCAGCGCTGTATTCAGGGAAGTAAGCATGACCGCCGACATCTAAGGTTTTCACGACTTCTAAGCTTTTCTTGTCGATGAGTTGCACGGTTCTTGCGCGTCTATCTTTGCTGATAATGTCTACGGCGACATAAGGCGCATTGGCATGAGCGGCTGGGGATTCGGTACCGCCTGAGACGGGGACTTGCTTAACGACTTCCATTTTGTCTAAATCCCAGACACTGACGACGGTTTTATCGCAATCACCAAAATTGGTGCCAAAACCTAAGGTTCTGCCATCAACCACCACCGCTGAGCCGCCGCCGACATGAGGCACACAGCCAGCTTCTAGCTTTTTAATAATTTTACGCTCTGCTAAATCAATCGCCGCGACAATGCTGTCGTCATACGAGGCAATCATGAGTTTACGTCCACCGTGGGTTAAAAACGCATCATGTAAATGGCGGCCCACATCGGTAATACGCGTGACAGGGAAGTCGTCTTTTAAATCGATTACCCAGACTTGACCGGCATTTTCTAACGCTATGGCAAAGACATCGGCATAAGGCGTGCCAATAACCATACCCGAATCGGACGAAACCTGTTTACCATCGGGGTCTATGCCTTCTAATTCAAAGGTTTTTAGCGGCTCTAAGGTGTCGGCATTTAAGATAACAGCGTTATGCGGTACGAATGAGCCGGCCATAATGTATTTACCATCGCGTGAAACACCCATGCCTGGGCCGTTATAGCCGGTTTTAATACTGCGCACGGCTTGCATCGAATATAAATCGACTTTAAAAATTTCAGCGGTATCGGTTTTGACATAAGCCCAGCGTGGATTCACGGGATTGTAATCAATGATATGGGCGGCTGTACCTGTAGGCACTTCGCCTAATTTTTGGTGAGTTTTGCTATTAATAAAAATGGCGCGTGAACCTTCGCCGCGACCGTATTTACCACGCGCTGCCACGCCAATCACATCATCCATGTTGTCAATGCTATAAGTGGGTTGTGCGGGTAGGGTGGTTTCGTCTGACACATAGACTTTTAACGATGCTTTCATATCGTCTATGGTCCAGGCCGGATTAGGTAATTTAGGTGTTGTTTGTAAGTGTTTGACTAAACTACGGATTTCATCATCAGTGAGCTTGCCATAAAACGGCGGCATTAAGGTATCAAAACTGCCCGCCATCACAATCGTGCGTAGCGCTGTAGGACTACGACCTTTTAACGTATCGGCATTTAATGGCGGGGCTAAATAACCGCCATGATCTGAGCCATGACAGCTCGCGCAATTGTTTTGATAAAGTTCATGGGCATTGGGCTCTGCGCTTAACGCAACAGGCGAAAGTAAAGCGGATAATAAAACAGCGTGACAGTATTGGGTCGTTTTTTTCATATCTCCTCCGTTTTTAGTATTGACTCAATACTATAGGTTTTTGCGCTAAAGCTCAAGTTTTATAGTGAGTCTGTTATTGTTATGTGTTGTTATCAGTAATCGGTTGGTAGTCGTGTCGCTAACTCATTCCATTGAATAATAATGCCGGCGTGTAAGGTAAATCGCTAAGATTTTATCCATAAGCTAGATTAACTAATATTCTCTCACACGATGACGTCCATATATGCTAAGTTTTTTGTTTGATCGTAGCTAGCGCCGTGTTAGGTGAAGCGGGCTCCCGTTTGAATTGTAATTTCCGTAATGGCGCGAGTTTAATTTTAGTATTTTCAGATATGTCGGTATATTTATCATTTTTTCAAGTAGGCACCATTGTTGAATGATGGCTTTAACGACTATCGAAATATTCGATGTATACTTCAATAATCAATAATTAATCAGTGTAATAACGTTTTATTAACCCCATAAAGCACTCCGAGGCGAAGATGAAAATTATTAAATCAACACAATTATTAGATAGTGAAGTTGCCGACGATGCTAAGTTTATTGCGGGTGAGCTTGCTGTTTCTTCGATGACGAGTTCTCAAGTAGCTAACATGCCTACTAAAGAAATTGTTTTTATTGCAAATAATATCAAAGATTACCAAGCCTTAATAAATGACATACGTCCCGGTGTCGAAATAGTGATACTCGATGCAAGTCAAGATGGTTTAGCGCAAATGGTGGCATGGGCTAATGCACATTCGGGCTATGATGCAATACATATCTTTACCCATGGTGCTGAGGGACAGGTTAACTTAGGCTCATTCACACTGGATATTGATTCAGCCGTGCAACGCTCTGATGAGCTAGCTGTGCTGGGTTCGGCACTGACAGATAGTGGTGATTTATTGCTATATGGTTGTAATGTCGCCAGCGGTGACGGTGAAAAGTTTGTAGCAGCTTTGTCGGAAATGACGCTAGCCGATGTTGCTGCATCTAATAATCTTACCGGCTCATCTTTACTGGGTGGAGATTGGTTATTGGAATACACGAATGGGTTTATTACCGCAGTTGAATTGAATAGTAGCAACTACGCATATACTTTTGATGATACGCCCGTGCTTAACCAGGTAAACGGCGATACAGTCGCATGGCCAGGCGTAGCGAATACTGTTTTGTTGGATAATGGTGGCGACGCTACCGTTAGTGATACCGAATTTGATGCGTTAAACAGTGGTAACGGTGATTACAGCGGTGCTTCGATAACCGTACAGCGTTCAGGAACACCACTGAGTAGCGATGTATTCGGTTTCGATACCAACGGCGCGAGTTTTACTGTTAGCGGCAGCGATTTACAAAGCGGCGGTCTGACGTTTGCGAGTTTTACCCAAGCGGGTGGCGTGTTGACGATTAATGTTAACAGTTCGGCTACGCCAGCAACCACGGCCTTAGTGCAAGAAGTTGTGCGCAGAATTTCCTATCGTAATGATACGCCTGCTGGCGACGCAGTCATTACGATGACGCTGTCCGATGGTGTGACGGCAGTTGATGCGAATATTACAGTTGCCAGCGATACGATTGCTATTACGAATAGCACCGACACCGGAACGATTGACCTTAGCAACGGTGTAAGCTTCACAGAAGCAGTCGCCATAGCAGCAGCTGACGCAACCGGTACGCAAACCTTAGCTTTAGCCAGTAACTTAGCGGGGCAAACGGTTTCGTTTGCCCAAAGTCCGACGCTTAGCGAAAGTTTGACTTTAGATGGCGATGCAGCGACTGGCGCTACGTTAAGCGGAGGTACATTAACCATAAATTCAGGCTCCACATTAACGGTGAGCAACAGTTTCAGTGATTTATTAACGATTACCGGTGTGATAGCGGGTTCAGGCCAATTCACTAAAACCGGTGCGGGTACGTTAATGTTAACAGCTAGCAATACCTACACGGGTGCAACCACGGTGTCGGACGGCTTGGTCATAGCCAATAATACCAATGCGTTTGCGTTTGGTATCAACAGCGATGTTACGCTTGCTCTCGGTACCCGTCTACGTCTAGAAGCTAACCTTTCGCTAGGTTCGTTAGCCGGAGCTGGAACGGTAACGGCGGACAGCACGTTAACACTCAATAATCATGCTGACACGACGTTCTCTGGTTCTATTACCGGCATTGGTTCTTTAAGAGTACTATCACCCGGCTCTCATACGCAAACGCTGTCCGGGGTTAATCTCTATACTGGAAGCACCATTCTGGGGAACTCCGGTCTGCTCATTGTCGATGGCGGCTCTGCGATTCCGGATACCAGCGTCGTTACGATAAACGGCGCCAGTCGTTTTGACTTTAATGGCGAGTGAAACCATAGGCCGGTTGCGTTCAACTTCCGGCATTAGTCAACAACTCGATTTAGGCTCAAATACGCTTACCATTAATCAATCCGCCGATGATGGTTTTGGCGGCACGATTATCGGTACTACAGGTACGCTGATAAAAAGCGGTAGTGCGGCTTTAACGTTGACCGGTGCTAACACGTATAACGGTGCTACTCAAATCTTAGCCGGTAGTTTAGTCGCTGCAAACGCCACAGCGCTAGGTACTGTGACGGGAGCGACGACTGTTAATTCAGGCGCGACCTTACAGATTTCCGGCGATATTGCGATTGCCGAAAACATTATCTTGAATCCAGCCGGTACTAGTGCTGCGTTGGAAAACATCAGCGGTAATAACACACTGTCTGGGACTATCGCTCATACCAGTAATGGCAGTGTTACGTTATCCGCAGCGACAGGCACTCAGCTTACACTCA
>NZ_LAJX01000009.1 GCF_000963695.1 Methylocucumis oryzae | reverse complement strand
CCTATGGCGCAAAAAATTAATATCAACACTAACAACACTTACTGCTCTCTCCAAATTAAGCTGACCATTCGCCCGGTTTTGTGGTCACGACGGTAAGAAAAAAAAGTTCTCTTCATCTGTCATCGTGCAAATGCCCCCCCCATAAATCGCCTTAACACCCAGTTGTGTCAACTCAATACGCGCTAACCGGTAAATATCTGCTAACCATTTACCGGGTGCTGCCCCGAGATGAAACGCTGAACTATAGTCATTAGATTTATGTAAAAAGGCATTACGCACATCATCGCCGACTTCAAAACACTGAGGGCCAATAGCTGGACCTAACCATGCTAATAATTCATGAGTGGCTAATGCGCTTACGGTACTGCTAATAACGCCATTGACTAAACCACGCCAACCCGCATGAACTGCCGCTACACGGCTACCATCGCAAGCGCAAAGCAACACCGGCAGACAATCCGCCGTCATCACGGCACAAACGACATTGGCTTGCCTACTAAAGCTAGCATCAGCCACAACGACGCCAGAAACCTCGGCAGCATTAACACAAATAGCGCTATGCTCTTGTTGCAACCAGACAGGCTCGCTAGGAAGCGATAATAACTGATGCAAATAGTGACGATTTTGCCTAACCTGCTCAACATCATCACCCACATGCTGAGCCACATTTAAACTATGAAAACTCCCGGTGCTAAAGCCCCCCCACCTTAATGTCGTTGCAGCATGAATCGTCACCGGTGCCGGCCAATCAGGCCGCAAAAAAGCCTTAGCACTCATTGTCGGCTAAGGCAGCTAATAAGCGCGTCATATCATCGGGCAAGGGTTGTTCCCACTCCATGTATTCACCTGTTTCAGGATGCACTAAACCGAGCTTAGCCGCATGTAAAGCCTGACGCTTAAAATTTCTCAACTCATATTCTAAGGCCTGCCCACAGCCGGGAGGCATTTGGAAGCGTCCGCCATACACGGGATCGCCTAACAACGGATAACGAATATGAGCCATGTGTACGCGAATTTGATGGGTACGACCAGTCTCTAATTTAGCCTGAATCAAGGTATGATGGGTAAAGCGTTGCACGACGCGATAATGCGTTACTGCTGGCTTACCTGACTCTCTTACCGCATAACGTTTTCTATCCGTAGGGTGGCGATTAATCGGCTCATCAATGGTTCCGCCCGATGTCATACGTCCACGCGTAATAGCTAAGTATTCTCGAACAATTTCGCGCTGAGCTAATTGCTCAACCAAGTCTGTGTGTGCTGGTAAGGTTTTAGCGACCATCAACAAGCCGCTGGTATCTTTATCTATCCTGTGCACAATACCAGCTCTAGGCAACGTTTCTAAGCTAGGCTGATGATTTAATAACGCATTTAACAAGGTACCGTGCCAATTACCGACCGCAGGATGCACGACTAGTCCCGCAGGTTTATTAACGATTAATAACGCATCATCTTCGTAAATAATCGATAATGGAATAAATTCCGGTTCAGCAGTGACCACAACTTCAGGCTCTGCATCTAAGCTAATCCATTCACCGCCTTCAAGCTTATCCTTGGCTTTTAGCATTAAGCCATTGACTTGTACTCGACCTGATTTTACCCAAGTTTGTAATTTACTACGCGAATAGTCGCTAAATAACTCGGCCAAAACCTGGTCTAAACGCATACCCGCCATGTCAAACGGGACTTCTGATGTTAATTTAGTCATTGATAGTTGATTTATATATGTGGTTTCTTTAAACCTAAACAGCTATGCCTTACGCTGGTAATCGATTTTATAACAGGTATCGGGTATACTACTTGCGATAGCAATCACCCCCTGTAAAACGCTATAGTCGCCGCAAAGCGTGAGCACATCCCCTAACCCCACCGTAAAGCAGTCGTACAATATAACATTACTATGCGTTTATTTTTAATTAAAATTCTTTTGCCTTGCGCATTGAGTTTGCTACTCACTGGCTGCGAATCATTGGGCGGTTTATTCTCTGATTCTGACTCGACCAGCGCTAACCAAGAAGATGAATACGGCGGCTGGAATTCCGAAAAATTTCGTAGCGAAGCACAAAAAGCAGTAGACGATGGTAACTATGAAAAAGCCATTAAATTATACGAAGCTTTAGAATCGCGTTATCCATTTGGCGAATATGCTTCGCAAACCCAATTAGATGTCGCTTACGCCTATTATAAAAATGGCGACCCAGAAAACGCGATTGCAGCAACCGATAGATTTATCAAAATCAACCCACGCAGCCCTGGCGTTGATTATGCGTATTATTTAAAAGGCTTGATTAACTATAACCGTGACATCGGTTTTATTGACCGCTTCTTGCCTACTGACACGTCTCAACGCGACCCAGGCAGCGCTAAAGAGGCTTATAATAATTTTGACGAATTAATAAGACGCTTTCCACATAGCAAATATGTTGAAGACGCGCGTTTACGCATGATTGCATTAAGAAACAACATGGCCATGCATGAAGTACATGTCGCGCGTTACTATTTAAAACGCAAGGCTATATTGCAGCCGCCAACCGCGCCTCTAACGTCATTGAAAATTATCAGCGCACACCGGCCGTGCCTTTTGCATTGCAAGTCATGCAAGACGCTTATAACAAGCTAGGCATGACTGAATTTGCTAACGACGCCAAACGTATTTATGAATTAAATTATCCCAAAGGTCCGCCTATTCCAGAATTCTCTAATTCAACGTTTTCTCATAAAGTTTGGGATTTTATTGGCTTCGACAACGATTAAGCAACCATATACAAAATAACACCGGCATAGATACCGGCTAAAATATCATCTAACATAATACCAAAGCCGCCTGAAACTTGCCTATCAACGGTTTTAATCGGCCACGGTTTGACAATATCGAATAGTCTAAATAACACAAACCCTAACACTAAATTTTGCCAGCTAAACGGCACAAACCACATCGTGAGCAAAAAACCCGCAATCTCATCCCACACAATACCGCCAAAGTCATGTTCACCTAACATTTTAGTGGCAACATCGCATAACCATATTCCTATCCCCGTAACCAGCAATACGACTAAGCCATAAACCCAGTTATTGCTTAACAGCAACACGCCATAAATGGGTACGGCCGCTAATGTACCGAATGTCCCTGGTGCAGTACGCGCTAAACCAGAACCAAAACCAAAGGCTAAAAATAACACCGGATCTGCCAAGATTTGTTTAGGTGTTAACTGATTTTTACCGACGGTTTGCAGAAAAATGCTCATAACCTTGCCTCGTAAACGATTGAATAAAACCTGACTTAGCTAAACGTAGCCCAGGTTCAGCCTCGATAACCCCAATTTGAAAGCAACCGTCTGGCACCGAATGTACCTTATCCGGCGCAACCGTAAAACATAATTCATAATCATCGCCAGCCACTAATGGTAATAAACTATCGCCGGTTGCCTCAATATAGGCCAACACCGGAGATGATAACGGTATTGCTTCAAAAGTAATTAAAGCCCCCACCTCGCTTTGTTGCAAAATATGATTTAAATCAGCCGCTAAGCCATCAGAAATATCAATACAGGCATTGGCCACGTCTAATAAGGCCAAACCTAACTCGACTCTAGGCATAGGCGTATGAAAACGCGCTAAAGCCTGCTCAGGTTGTAAACACGCATAACCTTGCATGATTTTTAAACCTAGGCCGGCATCACCGATAGGGCCACTAACAAAAACTAAGTCACCTGGTTTAGCACCTGAGCGCAATAAAGCTTTGCCCTGGGGCAACAACCCCATAGCCTGCACCGTCAAGGTTAACGGCCCTTGGGTTGTATCGCCGCCAATCAACTCAACCTCGTAGCGCTCAGCTAACGCTAAAAAGCCTTGCGTAAAGCCAGCTAACCAGACCTCATCAGCACTTAAAAGCGTTAACGCCAGACTAACGGCTATGGGTTTAGCCCCCATAGCCGCTAAATCACTTAAATTTACCGCTAATAATTTATGGCCTAAAAAACACGGATTAACATCAGCAAAAAAATGCACATTCTCAACCATAGTATCGGTCGTAATAGCTAATTGCTTATCTGCGGGTATTTGCAATAAGGCGCAATCATCGCCTATACCTAACTGGGTTGCCGTATTTATCGGTGTTTGACGGGTAAAATAACGCCTAATCAACTCAAATTCAGACAAAGCCATCGCGTTATGTATTAGATTTCGCTTTTATTTCAATCGCTCGCAACCGTTGCGCCAACTTATCTAAAATGCCGTTAACATAACGATGACTGCCATCGGCGCCAAAACATTTGGCTAAATTAATACTTTCATTAAGCACAACCCGATAAGGCATGTTTAAACGAAACATCAGTTCATAAACACCTATGCGCAAAATAGCACGCTCAACCGGGTCAATAGCCTCAACAGGTCTATCAACGAACTCAGCCAAGGCTTGATCTATCACTTGTAAATGTTCTGGCACACCATGAAAAATTTCTGAAAAATAACTTTTCTGTGCGTCTTTAAGCCATTCATCGTTAACAAATTGCTGCTCAATTAAGCTTAAGTTTTGCCCGGTCATTTGCCACTGATAAAGCGCTTGCACAGCCGCTTTTCTCGCGTTTGTTCTTGCAGTACTCATTAGTCGGCCAAACGCTTAAATAAACTCACGACCTCAATCGCAGACAACGCAGCCTCTGCACCTTTATTACCGGCTTTCGTACCGGCACGCTCAATCGCTTGCTCAATAGTATCGACAGTTAACACACCAAAACTAATCGGCACATCGTATTTTAACGACACATTCGCTAATCCTTTCACGCACTCACCGGCCACATATTCAAAATGCGGAGTGCCTCCACGTATCACAGCACCTAATGCAATAATCGCGTCATATTTCTTAGTCGCGGCCAGTCTTTGCGCAACAAGCGGCAACTCAAAAGCCCCTGGTGCTCTTACTAAATCGATATGCTCAGCCTGTGCGCCATGTCGAATGAGCGCATCTATTGCCCCAGCTTCTAATTGCTCGACGATAAAACTATTGAAACGAGATGCAAGCAAGCAAAATTTACTGTCTTGCACGATAAAAGTGCCTTCAAACGTATTATTAATAGACATGTTCTTATGATAATTGACAAAAATTACTGATAAACCCTATGTACCGGGATAGACGTTAAAACTAACCCACATGCTCGGTTACAACTAAATCAAATCCCGACAAGCCGATATATTTTTTCTGCGTACCCAATACCTTTAACTTATGTACGCCTAAATCAGCCAAGATACGCGCCCCCGTGCCCGTTGTACGCCAATCCAAATTAGCGGCCTGACCAGACTGTGCGATACCATGATCTTCAAGCTGATAACTATGAATTAGCTCCGCTAAAGCCTTATTGTTTTCACTTTGGCGAATAATCACCAAAAACGCCGCGCCCTTCTTCGGCAATCTTCTGCATTGCTAAACGCACGGGCATATTGCAATCACTGCGTTTAGAGGCAAATAAATCATCAAGCAAATTGCGTGCATGAACGCGCACCAAGACAGGTTCGCCACTAGAAACCTCCCCCATCACTAAGGCTAAATGCAGATTATCGTCGTTGCGGTCTTGATACGCATACAACTTAAACTCACCAAATTCAGTGGGATACGCGCATTCACTAATACGCTCTAACGTATTTTCGTGTTGAATTCGATAATGAATTAAATCGGCGATAGTCCCAATTTTTAATTGATGCTGTGCCGCAAATGCCTCTAAATCAGTACGCCGCGCCATAGACCCATCATCGTTAAGAATTTCGACAATAACTGCCGCAGGCTCAACACCAGCCAATCTCGCTAAATCGCATCCCGCTTCGGTATGACCGGCACGATTTAATACACCACCCGACTTAGCCATTAATGGGAAAATGTGTCCAGGCTGTACTAAGTCTTCGGGTTTAGCATCATTCGCTACAGCACATTGTATAGTACGCGCTCTATCAGCCGCTGAAATACCGGTAGTCACCCCAGTTGCCGCTTCAATGGACACAGTAAAATTCGTCGAATGCGGTGTTTTATTTTCATTCACCATCAGAGGTAAACGTAGCTGCTGGCAACGCTCAGGAGTTAACGTTAAGCAAATCAGGCCACGACCATAACGCGCCATAAAATTAATATCTTCAGGTTTAGCAAACGACGCCGCCATGACTAAATCGCCTTCGTTTTCTCGGTCTTCATCATCCATGATAATGACCATTTTGCCTTGCCGCAAATCGGCAATAATCTCTTCGATTGAATTCATAAACTACTCAAAAATCTTATAAAACGTTAGTCTTAACGCCAAAAACCGCTGTTTTTCAGCAATTCTTCGGTCACACCACTCGTATTTGCAACCGCACCATACTGCATAAGCCGCTCTAGATAACGCGCTAAAATATCGACTTCTAAATTAACCGCCGTTCCGACCATAGTGTTCCCCAACGTGGTTTCTTGCAATGTGTGCGGTACGATATTAACACCAAAATTAACCCCATCGACTTCATTAACGGTCAAACTAATGCCATTAATACAAATAGAGCCTTTCTCCGCTACATATCTGGCTAAATACTCCGGTACTTGTACCGTAAAACGCTTGCTACGCGCATCGGGTTGAATAGCAATAATTTTCCCCACGCCATCGACATGACCACTGACGATATGACCGCCTAAGCGTGTAGTCGGTGTTAAAGCTAGCTCTAAATTCACCTGTGTTCCGGCTACTGCTTGGCTTAAAGTCGTCCTAGACCACGTTTCATTAGACGCATCAGCACAAAAATAACGCGGGCCTAACGCTACTGCCGTCAAACAGACTCCATTAACCGCAATACTATCGCCTAATTGCACATCCGCTAATGGCAATTTTCCAGTCGCTATGGTTAAACGAAAATCGCCTGCCTTACGCTCTATCGCACTAATTTCGCCTATCGCTTGAATAATGCCTGTAAACATGTGAAAAACACCGCCTAACCTGATATAAAGACACATTGTACCTGATAGCGACTACGGCTGGCTAACAACAAACACCTCTTAGTCTGCACAAGACAAAAGATAGCTATTCAGCGGTGGATTTGCGATAAACTCTGCTAAATTATTTTCTTGCCGTTTAAACCTTCTATGACCCAATTACACGAGCCTAAACAAGACAATTTTTTTCAATCTTGGACTATTTATCGCAAAATCGTTGCGGCTAATAACATGTTTCATGAACAAATTTACGCGGATGTAAAACAACTTTTACAGCAACAAACTGACGATTTTTCGCTATTAGATTTAGGTTGTGGCGATGCTGCGTGTTTAGCACCGGTGTTACGAGACGTTGCGATAAACGCTTACACCGGTGTTGATTTATCAGCCCCGGCCTTAGCATTAGCGGCTGAAAATTTATCAGCGCTGTCCTGCCCTATACAACTTGAACTGAATGATTTGCTGAGCTTTATGCAGCAACAACAGCATCAATATGACGTGATTTTTTCTAGTTTTGCCTTACATCATTTATCGCACGCGCTAAAAGCACAATTTTTTCAAGCAGCGCGTCAAAGCTTAGCAACCCACGGTGTCTTATTGTTAATCGACACGTTTAGAGAACCCAATGAAGCGTTGCCCAATTATTTAAGCGCATACTGTAAGTGGATTAACAACGATTGGATAGGTGTATCGGCTGAAGAAAAAGCCTTAGCCTGTCAACATATTATCGACAACGACATACCTGAAACCTTAGCTGACACAGAGCAATTAGCTGAGCAAGCAGGATTTGCCCAGTGCCAAGAAATTAGTAACTACCGCTGGCATAAGGTTTTACTGTTATCAAATTAAATGATTACTCGCATTCAACGGCACGACGACAATGACTCAAAGCTAAAGCCATTTCTTTTTCAACTAGCCTTATCGATATGCCTAATCGCGTAGCGATTTGACCATGACTTAAATTTTCGACTCGACTTAAATAGAACACCTCCGCCCGTCTCGACGGCAATTGTCTTAGCGCGGTTAACGCTTGCTTAACCCGCTCTTTTGTTAACAATTGACGCACTGGCTCGTGCAGATTCTCTGACTCATCATCTGAGTGGATGTGGTAACGCTGCACAAGGATTTCGTTGCGGCGTTGCTGGCTACGCAGATGGTCTATCGCTAAATTACCTGCCACTTTAAATAACCAAGCCTTCACCTCTTGCTCGGATGATGGCGAAGGCTGTAACTGCGGCAAACGCAAATAAACATCATGTAGTAAATCTGCTGCTGTTTCCGCACAACTTAAGCGCCTAGTCAAAAATTGTAATAATAAAGGCTGCGTACCTAGATAAGTGTTATAGATTTGGTTTTTTGAAAATATCATAAAAACAAAACAGAAAATTACTGACAAATTATTGTCAGCACATTCAATGCCAAGTTTAAATAACATGTTTTTCAATGAGTTAAATAACTATACAGCGACTAAAGGCTAATAAACTATGTTATTTAACGAAACTGGATAAGGCAAATAACGCAAAAAAACAGTTGTAAAAAAATATTTTTGTTTTCTTATGCGGCTTTTTTAATGTGAAACGTCTTAGTTACCAAAGGACACCTTAGCTAATATATTAAGTGGAATTTCTTACATCGTTCCAACCTAACAGGAGCAATCATGTCATGAAACAGCTCAACCTAGAACTTGTTAATCGAACAGAAACAAAAACGTAAAGATAAAACGGAATCACCCCAATTTCCGGCTGCGCAATACTTTCAGATTCATTTTAGCCATTTACAAACCCAGCTCGAAAACACCAGTCGCAGCTTGGCTGAATTGCAAGGACAAGTAACCGAATTAAACAATCGCTTAGCCAATATTCTCGACGTTCAGCAAAGCGATAGCCATAAATAACCCCATTCTATTCAGAGCACAACACTGTCGCATAGCAGCGTTCAAAAGCGTTAGCATTGAAGCTACACACGAAATGCCGGTTGCTATCTAACCAAGCAACAATCCACCTTGCAACCTGCATAGCGGCTAAGCGACGGCGTATTCAATCAAAAAAGTGGCTACACACTTATGACGGCACAGGGCGTTTAGAACGCAGGTGTCGGCAGCAGGGACGCTGCCGCCAAGCCTACAGGGACGTATTTACGGCGTCCTGCGTTCTGAATGACCTGTCCCGTCTTAAGTTAGTAATCAAAAAAGTACAAAATTTGCCTGCTCGCATAAAACTCATCATACTCATCATCAAACACTCGCTATACACAGGAGCCGCCGTGGACTACGCCTCACCCGAAACCCCAACTTTATCCATCGACACGTCAAGACAACTGGTATCATGGCTACACGAACAGCAATTATCGATTGCGTTAAGTACTTACCAAATCGGTAAATTATTTCTATTAGGCGTAAAACCCAGCGGAGAACTGTCCGTTTTCGAGCGCAATTTCAGCCGCTGCATGGGACTTTGCCCAAGTCCAAACGGTTTTTATCTCAGCAGTCTCAATCAAATCTGGCGTTTTGAAAACATGCTAGAACCCGGCCAACTGCACGAACAGTTTGACCGCTTATACGTTCCACAACTCAGCTATACCACAGGGGATTTAGACATACACGACATGGCACTCACCGATGCCGGACAGCTCATCTTCGTTAACACATTATTTGGCTGCTTAGCGACCGTTAGCGCTACGCACAGCTTCAAACCGTTATGGAAACCGGCATTTTTAAGCAAACTTGCCGCCGAAGACCGCTGCCACTTAAACGGCTTAGCGATGATGGACGGCAAACCCAGCTATGTTACCGCTGTGGCTCAATGCGATGTCGCCGACGGTTGGCGCGAACATCGAACTCAAGGCGGTATTGTCATCGATGTTGCCACTAATGAAATCGTCTTATCCGGCTTATCCATGCCCCACTCACCACGCTGGCATAACGGTAAACTTTGGTTATTAAACTCCGGCACTGGCGAATTTGGTTATGCTGATTTAAGCACTGGGCGGTTTGAGCCTATATGCTTTTGCCCAGGTTATATGCGCGGCTTGGCGTTTCATGGTCAATTCGCTTTAATCGGCTTATCAAAACCACGTAATAACAAAACCTTTACCGGCTTAGCGTTAGATGAACAGCTCACTAAACGCAATGCCCAACCGCGTTGCGGTATACAAATTGTTGACTTACGCAGTGGCGATATTGTGCATTGGCTTAGATTTGAAGGATTAGTTGAAGAACTCTACGATGTCATTGTGTTGCCCGGTGTGCGTACCTCGATGGCATTAGGTTTTAAAACCGACGAAATTAACCGCGTAATTAGCATAGAGCAGTAAAACTAAGCGCTTATTGCCTAATCCACATAGCCCATGGCTTTTTTTGCCAACATGCTTTTCGCAGCGGGTACTAAATCTAATAGCGCTAAGCCAACATTTCTAGCCGCTGCTAACGGTAAAAAATCGTGAGAAAAGATTTTTACCACGCTATCGGTAAACCGAATGACTTGATCGTGGTCGTGCTGTCTAGCTTTGGCGTAAGCCGTTAATAACGCACGACTGCCTAAGTCATGTTGCTGGCGGTAGGCTTGTGTTAAGTGCTGGGCAAGTTGCGTGACATCGCGCAATCCCAGATTAAAGCCTTGCCCTGCAACAGGGTGTAATTGATGCGCTGCATTCCCTATTAAGACACAGCGGTTATCGACCATGCGCTCGGCGCGAATGAGTGCTAACGGAAATGCGCGTCTAGGGGCTGTTAACTTAAGTGAACCTAATCGATAACCGAAACACGCCTGCAATTCAGCTAAAAAATCAGCTTCTCCGCCCATCATTAAGGCATTAGCTTGCTCATGACTACGCGTCCAAACAACCGCACACTGGTTATTTCGCATAGGCAACAAGGCTAATGGACCGTATGGGGTAAAGCGCTCATAAGCGGTATTATGATGCGGTAATGAGGCTTTAACGCTAGTAACTAATGCGGTTTGTTGGTAATCGACACACTGTTGAGGTATGTCTAATAATTGCCGTACTGACGATTGACCGCCGTCCGCAGCCACTAAAACCTGTGCGGCTAGATGTTGGTTAGCGCTATTGTCTTTTAAGGTGATATTAATAGCATCATGCCCTGCCATTACGCCAACAACTCTTGCCGGGCTTAACACGGTAACATTGGCTTCATTAATTTTATCCGCAATATGAGATTCCAATGCGCGTGCAGTCAATACATAGCCCAAAGCAGGCACTTGCTCATGTTGTGCAGATAAACGGGTTTTACCAAAATGACCGCGATCCGAAATATGAATCTGGTTAATAGCACATGCATGTTCAGCGACGCCTTGCCAACAATCTAAGCGATTTAATTCAACAACAGTGCCATAAGCTAATGCTAAGGCCCTATCACCTGCGGGTGATGCCAATAAACGCTCTCTATTTTCAGCTTCAATTAACGCCACACGCATTCCTGTGGGTTTTAAAGCCAGTGCCAAACACATACCGGCTAAACCGCCGCCAACAATCACCACATCGTAATCAAGCATGGTTAACCTGCTGCATTAAGGCTTCAATTTCAGCAATTGTTTTAGGTACGCCGCTGGTTAGTATTTCATAACCTTGTTTAGTCACTAACACATCGTCTTCTATGCGTATGCCTATACCCCGCCACTTGGCATCGATGTTTTTACCGTCAACTGGAATATAAATGCCTGGCTCTACGGTTAACACCATACCGGCCTCTAAAACTCGCCATTCTTGGTTAATTTTATAATCGCCAACATCATGCACATCCATGCCCAACCAATGCCCTGTTCTGTGCATATAAAATTGCTTGTATTTTTCATCTTTAATGAGTTTTTTTACCCGCCCTTTCAATAAGCCTAGCGCGACCATACCTTTAGTTAACACCTCGACAGCCGCGTCGTGGACTTGTATCCACGATGCTCCAGGCTTAATTTGCTCTAATGCGGCAGCTTGCGCGTCTAACACTAATTGATATAACTGCCTCTGTGGCTCGGTAAATTTACCCGAAACAGGAAATGTGCGCGTAATGTCCGCTGCGTAATGGTCGCATTCAGCACCGGCATCAATTAACAATAAATCGCCTGCTTTTAATTTGCTGTTGTTATCTGTGTAATGCAAGGTACAAGCATTGCTGCCTGTAGCAACAATAGAGGGATAGGCAACATGGCGTAAACCCGCTTGATGGAAGTGATAGAGTAATTCAGCCTCGATTTGATATTCGTATAAACCGGGTTTACATAACCGCATCGCTTGTACATGGGCTTTTGCACTGACTTCAGCCGCTGTGCGCATCAATTTAATTTCTGTAGCGCTTTTAAACAAGCGCATCTCATGCAAAATAGGCTCTAACGCGATTAATTCACCCGGCGCAACTAAACCCGTGCGAGATTGGCTGCGAATATGCTTAATCCAATCCAGAAGGTGATGGTCTAATTCAGGGTCGCGTCCCATGGGATAAAACACTTTGGTTTTACCTTCTAACATACCAGGCAAAATATCATTTAAATCGGTAATTGGAAACGCGTCATCGGCGTCATAATGTTTGGTTGCACCTTCTAAACCCGCATGAGCGCCTTCCCATAACGCTTTTTTTTCATCGTATTCACGGCAAAATAAAATATATTCACCTTGCTCACGACCTGGAATAAAAACCGCCATGGCGTCTGGTTCGTTAAAGCCGGTTAAATAATAAAAATCACTATCTTGTCGAAAGGGATAATCGACATCACGATTACGCGTACATACCGATGCACTGGCGATAATGTCAATATTGTTTTTACCTATGCGTTGCATAAGCTGGTGGCGTCTTTTTTTCTTAAATTTCAGCTTGTTTCACAAATTCCTCACACACTACCTCAGGTATTACTACTTAATTCATCCTTTAACACAAATACAGCAGAGCGCAAGTATTCACTGATTTCCGCATAAGCTTGCTCCTCTTCTTCACCTTCTTCGGCATTAACATCTAATCGAGTAAATTCGGTCATATCTTTCAGAATTTCTTGCGCGTCTTTAGTCCGAATCGGTTGCTGATAAACACGGCCTAACCCATATAAAAAGCCTTGGCACCACTGTTTTAACGCCATTAATCGGTTAACCAGCTCTTCTTCATCATCAGGCAGTAACGGATTAAACTCAAACGCATCGCTATTTAATTGTTTTTGTATTAAGCAAAACCACCCCGTTAAATGTTCTTGCTGTGTAGGTAATGCTTGGGCATCATCGCTTAGCTCAGCAAGCCACGTTTCTACTGTAAGGTTTGGTTTAACGCTTATCATTGCAACCGCCATGCCATGGGCTTCCGCAGCTGTTAAATCAGTATCACTTAATAAGCTTTGTAACTCATCATAATCGATTAAACCCATAGATTTTTTCACCAGTGCTATAAAGAAAAGTGATGCTTATGCTAACATTGACCGCTAATGGATAACAGTTGTTGTTATTAACTCGACAACTTTTATTGGCTACACACTTATGACGAGACAGGGTGTTTAGAACTCAGGTGTCGGCAGCAGGGATGCTGCCGCCAAGCCTACAGGGACGTATATACGGCGTCCTGCGTTCTGAATGACCTGTCTCGTTTTAAGTTGGTAACCCTTTTATTTAACCTTGTAACACATGCCATCTGTCATTGTTAGTGACGCTCATGACTCAAACACTGCCTAATCCACTGACTGAATTAAAAGCCTTAGAAACCAAGATCGATACGCTTATCGGTCAATTTGACACCGTACGAAATGAAAATCGACTATTAAAAACCAAGCAAGAAGAATTAATTGAAGAAAAAGCGAGACTCTTAGAAAAAACCGCACTTGCTAGAACACGAGTTGAAGCCATGATTAGCCGCTTAAAAGCGATGGAGCAAGATATATGACGAGTAAACCCGAAACTGTGGCGCTAATGATTATGGGTAAAGAATATAAAATCGTATGCGCACGCGAAGATCAAGAAGAATTGATTCATTCTGCTTTAGAACTGGACAGCCAAATGCGCAGAATGCGCGACTCAGGAAAGGTCAATGGCTTAGATAGAATTGCCGTTATGGTTGCGCTCAATATGTCTCATGAGCTACAAGTGCTGAAAGCTCAAAATGCAACACTTAAAGACGAATTAAGCGAGTGTTTAATAAAATTAAATCAAAAAATAGAAAACGTTTTGGAAAACCAGTAACAGACTATAAACTATAAACCTGTATCTCCTGCGGTGTTTGACAGTGGGCTGGGTGTTTCCTGAACCTATATTACCCCAGGGTGCTGATGTTAGTCATGGTGTGCATGCCCGACATGTCGAGAAGCCTGATTGCCTAACCGTGCTCCCACTTGAACCATTGGTTCAAGGACGAAAGCTTGCATCGGCATTAGTGGGAGATGCAGCTCTTAAGCGGCTATAACACGCATAAAAAAACGCGATAACCCTAAAAGGCTACCGCGCTTGTTATTTCAAAAATGAATCCTATACATCACAACGTTGAGCGCTACCGCAGCAATCCGCCATATTGCCACCGTGGGTCGCGCAATGCTCAGTAGTGCAAATATGTGCTGCTGAACCGGCATGGCTACCACAAGCCGCCGTGTTACAGCTTTTTTCCGCTGCCGCTAAGTGTTTGTCACAATGTTTATCGTCACAGGCATGACCGTTTTTAGCCGCGCTATCGTTAGCACAATGCTCAGCACACGCTTTGTCTTTAGCACCCGGATGCGTCGCGCAGTGTTTAGCGCAATCATGGCTGCCTTCAACAGCATGAGTATCGCAATGTTTAGGTTTAACTGGCATAGCTTCTGCTGCATAAACATTGCCCGTTACCATTGCGATTAATACGAAGGCCGAAAAAAGAGTAGATTTGATGTTCATAAAAAGTCCTTTAGTTTAGAGATAGAGAAAACAACAATTAATCTATGTTATATAACACAGTTTTTTATACTGCTGGACGCATAATACGAATTGTTTTTAAAGTTAGCAACGCTTTTTTAATTAATCTACGTTAAATAACATAGATTAATTTATGATTTTTCACCTTACAATAAAGTATTTTTCATTATTAAATACAGAGTTAATGTAACCCATTCGCCAGAAGCGAGTATTGAAAAAAAATCTGCGTATAATGCAAACAAACTCATCTTTTGCTTACCGCCGATAAGGTTATGAATCTTTCCTTTGCTAGCCAACACAGCACTACGTTTCCTACTTTTTTACAGCAATTTGGCGTTTCTGTTTTAGTTTCAACGTACCAAGCAGGCCAGTTAATTATTCTTCGCGCGCATGATGACGTATTAAACACGCATTTTTGCGCACTTGAAAAACCTATGGGACTCGCCATACAGCAGCAACACTTAGCGGTAGGCTCAGGCTATCAACTGAGGCGATACGCCAACTTACCCGCAGTCGCGACGCAGTTTACTGAGCCTGTCAAACATGATGGCTGCTATATACCGCGCAATATTCATGTTACGGGAGACATAGACATCCATGAAATGGCATACGATGATGCGGGTGAGTTATGGCTAGTCAATACGCGTATGTCGTGCTTATGTACCCTGGCTAATGACTATAGCGTAGTGCCAAAATGGCGCCCACCGTTTATTAGCGCTTATGATTTAACTGACCGTTGTCATTTAAACGGCTTAGCCTTAAAGCAAGGTAAACCCGCTTTTGTGACTGCATTAGGTGAAACCGATAGCGCAGCTGGCTGGCGTGTTAACAAAGCTAATGGCGGTTTATTAATGGATATTACTAGTGGCCAGATTATTTGCGCTCAATTATCGATGCCACATTCACCACGCTGGTATAACAACACGTTATGGTACTTAGAATCGGGCGCAGGACAACTATGCCAAGTCAACCCTAAGACGGGACAACGTAAAGTCATCGCTCAATTACCCGGCTTTACGCGTGGCTTAGACTTTATTGGGCAGTATGCGGTTATTGGCACGTCACAAGTACGCGAGACGGCGGTCTTTTCTGGCTTACCGTTAACCGCACAAGCCTGTGAACGGCATTGTGGTGTTTGGATAGTCGATATTGAACAAGGAGAAATCGTTGCCTGTGTAACATTTACCGGTCAGGTGCAAGAAATATTCTCGGTATTATTATTACCGCATCGTTTTCCGGTTATTCTCGATTTAGACGACCCATTAGTCCGTAGCTCTTATGCCCTACCTAACGCAGCGCTTACTGAAGTTGCAAAACCAGAAGCGCCGTTACTGACATTAGAGCAAGCCAGTCTATGTCATAACAACGGCGATTTAAACACAGCGATTAAACTCTATCGTGAGTTATTAACCGCACAACCCAATATGCTAGTTGCCCGCTACCAACTAGGCATCGCTTTAGCCGATATGCAAGCATGGTCTGATGCTATTGCTGAACTTAAGCAAGTGGTACACATACAAGCCAATCATGCTGAAGCACATAATAGCTTAGGCATCTGTTATGCGGGGTTAAACCAATGGCTAGCAGCGCTGACCCATTTTGACTTAGCGATAGCATCCGACCATCAATACGCACTGGCGCACGTCAATAAAAGCTTAGTATTATTAAAATTAGGCCGTTATCGAGAAGGCTTTGCTGAATATGAATGGCGCTGGCAAACTCCGGCGTTTCAGGGTCAAACCTGGCCTAAACCTAAATGGTCTGGGGAAGACATTAGCGAGCAAACATTATTAGTTTTTGTTGAGCAAACTGCGAGCGAAATCATTCAATTTGCGCGTTTACTAGCACTTGCCGCGCATCGTTGTAAACAGCTCATCGTAACGGGGCCTGAATCGTTAAAACCGTTGCTGACGCTAGTAGTAGGCATTAACAACATCAAAACCTTTGCTGAGCTAAACCTAGATGCCATTGATGTTGTTTGCCCATTACTTAGCTTAGCGCATATTTTAGCAATTGAGCTAACCACATTACCGCCTTATACGCCTTACTTATGCTGTACCCCCTCTACTCCCCTCTATGTGAAGCCTTCGCAACAACGGCGCATAGGTCTTTGTTGGTCACCGTTTAATGACGAGTTTAACCGGCTCGAGCCTGTGCAAGCCTTAAGCGATTGGCAAGCTGTATTTAACTTAACCAATGTTGCCTGGCATAGTTTACAACCTAGCCCTACACCTGCTGAGCTCAGTGTGTTAACACACTATCAAGTTAATCATCAAGAGTCGGCTTTGCATGATTACGCACAGCTTGCCGCGCTAATACAACAACTCGATTTAATTATTACCGTTGACAGCACTATTGTGCATTTAGCAGGTGCGCTGGGTAAGCCAACATGGCTAATCTTACAACACGCATCAGATTGGCGTTGGTTATTAGAAACCGATACTAGCCCCTGGTATCCAACAGTACGCATCATGAGGCAGTGTGACGGAGAAGCCTGGCCATGTGTTATACAACGCTTGACTCATTTACTCAGCTAACACTAAATAATACGGGTAACAGCCTATAAACAAAGCAAAAACTAGCATTGCCTCAATACTATGTGCTAACGTTTCTATACTCTGAGCGGTCAAGTTTTCGGTATCTTGTGTTGTTGTAGGTTCGCTATGCGCACCTTTTTCATTGATTTTTATGATGTTATAAAGGTGCGCATAGCGCACCCTACCTATCTAAAAACCGAAAACTTGACCGTTTGAAGTATATCGAAAAATCAGCTTAGAACTCTAAGCACGATAAACGATTTAACCTGGTTAATACTATTATTAATCAGCTTAACGCAAACCCGGATAGGTTTGTGCCAACCAAGTTCGTGGGGCACTCGCCGCTAGACAATCCGTGCTCGGACCCTACCCGTGGCGGTTTCCTATCGCGAGACAGCCTTACGACTTGGCTTTCGGTGGCGTATTTACGCTAGCGAGGTTGTGCCCCAAAAAGAATAGCGCTGTCTGCTATTCACTTCAAAATAATTATACAAAGAAGGTGAGGTTATTATGTTGAAAGTATTACGCGTTCTAGTTTTACCACTAGGTTTGCTAGCCAGCACGGCTGACGCAAAAACAGTGACCGTCAATATTGTTGATTTTGCATTTTCAGCTAACACATTAACACTGGATAGTGGCGACAAAGTGAAATGGGTTAATCAAGATTCATTTACCCATACCAGTACATCAGACACCGGGGTCTGGGATAGCGGCAACTTAGCTAAAGCACAATCGTTTACTCAAGGCTTTGTTAAAGAAGGGACGTTTAGCTATTTTTGTAAAATCCATCCTGGTATGAAAGCATCGATTACCGTTCGCTCGCCCGAACAAACCAAAGTCCAAATAGGTAAAGAGATAATTAACAGTTCACCAAAACGCTTGCCTATAAAGCTCAATTTAACTGGCAAAAAAGCCGACCAAGTGTATCTAGGCAGTTATATCGTTAATACACAAGGCGGTTGTAATGATTGCCACACCTGCCCATCATTTGCGACAGGACGTGATCCGTATAAAGGTGAAGCGTTGCAGTTTAACGCTAAAGCGTATTTAGCGGGAGGCAAAGCCTTTGGACCTTTTATCTCAGCTAATTTAACACCGGATGCTAATGGTAAACCGGCGGGTGTAACGTTAGCCGAGTTTAAAGATTTAATGCGCACCGGCAAAGACCCGCATGAACCGGGTAATATTTTACAAGTGATGCCTTGGCCAGTTTATGGACTGATGAGCGACCGTGATTTAGAGGCGATTTACGCTTATCTTTCTAGCATTCCGAAAGCAGCTCAACCAGACGCGAGTGCTTGCCCGTAACATTTTTGCTGTTCCTACGCGCTATGCGTAGGAACATTTAACCAGATTAAAGCCCAAACTCACTGGCATTTAAGCCAAGTTCTTGAGCGATTTTTGCCGCAACTACTTTTTCGCCAGCATCGAAATTACCATCAGATGCCGCAATCGCAATAATCATGCGGATTAACAAGCGCGCCGCTTCGGCATTCGATTTCATTTTACCTAACGCTTGATAGCTTTGGCCTCGCCAATATCTTTATCGAATTCTAACTGTCCGATATAATCTTGAAACGCCTTAATCACATCGCTAGTCGTAAATACCGACAAAGCATCATGCCCCTCAATAAACTTAACCATTTTCTGTTTTTCTTCGGCAGACACCGAGCCATCCGCCATAGCAATTAAGGCGGAACCCGCCATGGCTGCCTGTAAAAAATCTTTGTTTTTAAATTTTAAGGCCTCGGTTTTTAATTCGTTCGCTTTGGTTTTTAATTGATTTAAAAAAATTATCAAAACTCATAAAAGACTCCTAATAGTGTGTTAAATGCGGTAACGACTTCAATAGCGTAAATGAATAAGATGTCATACGCTACCGTCTTGCTTATTTGTGTATTAAAAACCCCAACGACACCGCAATCTGCTCCGTTAACTTAACTAGCAACTCGTTATAACAGGCCACTAAATCCAGATAATTGTCACTGGCTAAAGGGACGCTGAGCTTAGTGCGCTGACTCAGTACAGGTTGATGCTTGGCTTCGTTCATGATAACCCAACTGGCTTCTAAATCGGCATGTTGACCTAATACGGCGTCAAGCCGGGTAATGTCGATAATTATTTTATAATCCACCGAACCATAAGCACTCCAAGCATAGCGGTAAAACTCAAACTCAGGTTGTATATTGGCTAAGTTATGCGTGATAACTTGTAACAAACCGTCTTGCAAAGGCTCAGCCCAGTGATGAAATTCAGCAATAGCAACGTGATTATCATGCTCTTTGGTAACAATTTGCTCCCGTTGTAACACAGCGGCTAAGGCTAATGGCCCAACACCAATACGCAGAGGCTCAGTTCGTGGGGCAAAGCCTGTTTTAGGTTTTGTCAGCACCGATAGTTGATAAAAATGTGTTGCAGGCGTACCCGCACAGCCGCTCATTAAGCTACTTATGATGAGTAAGCTAAACAATTTTGCACCATAATTTTTAACGGTGTTATTCATTGGGTTTGCCGCGCAATAAAGTATCAGGATGTTGTTGTAAATAATCGGTTAAACGTTTTACCGAATTAGCTGTTTGATTAAGTTCTTGTAATAACTTATCGAGTTCATAGTGCGTGGTAGAACCTGGCTCTAAAGATTGTAAGACTTGTTTGGCTGAACTCATGGTTTTTTCTGTTTCGGCTAACGTAGCCGTTGCAGCCGACAATGTGGTATCGGCATGGCCTGCGGTGGTGCGTACGGTTTGCAAGGTTTGCGTCACTTCGCTACTCATTTGCTCTAACGGTAGTTTGGCGATTTTATCCATAATCATTTGTGCCGAATGGGTAATCTGATCGATAGAACTAGCAATCGTTGGGAACACCGGATACACGCTAGCAACATCTTTGGCATCTGGGTGAACCGTTTTAGCTTTAGGATAAAAATCTAAATCAACCAATAATTGCCCGGTTAACAAACTACCGGTTTGTAACTGAGCGCTAAGCCCTTTATTGATTAGATTTTGCATCATGTCTTTATTACTGACAGTGGGCAAATCGTTGACAAGACGCATTCGGTCTAATTCCAGTTCTACCACGACCGGTACACGAATTTCAGCGGTTTTTTTATCGAGTTCTAAGCTAATGTCAGTCACACGACCTACCGGTATACCGCGCAATTGTACCGGGGCACCTAAGGTTAAACCGCGCACCGAGCTAGTGAAGTACATGACATATTTCAGCGAGTTTTTATAAGTGACTTCCGTCGATTTTTCATAGTTTTCATACAAATGAAACGCGGCGTTTTCATCAGCAACCTCTTCAGGGGTGTCTTCTGACGCAGTACGAAAGGCTATACCACCGCTTAATAATGACACTAAAGGCCCCGTGCGCACCTGAAAACCATCGGCACCTGCTGATAAATCAACACCACTATCCACCCAAAAACGGGTGTTTTTTCTGACAAACGCATCGTAAGGTTTGTTAATAAAAATAGTTAACTTAATTGCATCGGCGTCTTTTGATAATTCATGACTTAACACTTCACCTGCCATAATGCCGTGAAAGTTTATCGGCGTACCGGGTAATAACGAATTTAAGCTTGAGGTTTCTAAGACAAAATTCTTACCTTCAGCATTGTTTTTTAATAACGGTGGTGACGTTTAAGCCAATAAAGTGCGTTTGCCACTTGCCAAGACCCGGTTTCATACCGATATAAGGCCCTGATAACAAGGTATTTAAACCCGACACACCACGCAAACCTACTTGCGGCCTAACCACCCAAAACAACGTTTGTTGTTTAAGATAAGCCTCAGCGTCGCTGTCCATTTGTGCCGTGACGACAATGCTTTTAGAATCCTGGCTAATATGAATTTCGGTAACCGTACCGAC
>NZ_LAJX01000089.1 GCF_000963695.1 Methylocucumis oryzae | reverse complement strand
TTAAGAGATGCTATTTGTCTAAAATAAAAAATACCGCTGTGCCATTGGCAGTATTGCTAATGGCTCACAGGTTAACAACATACCATCGGCGCGCACCGCATAGGTTTGTGGATCGACCTCCATCACCGGTTGATAATGGTTGTGGATTAAGTCTTTTTTGCTAATCGTACGGGTATTTTGCACCACGCCAATACGCTTACCCAGTTTTAATGCGTCAGCAACGCCGTTTTTAACAGCTGCTTGCGATAAGAACATCATTGAAGTCGCGGCTGCTGTCGCACCCAATGAGCCAAACATCGGCCGATAATGCACAGGCTGAGGTGTAGGAATTGACGCATTAGCATCACCCATTGCAGCGGCAGCAATGACACCGCCTTTTAACACCAAACTCGGTTTAACGCCAAAAAACGCCGGTTGCCATAACACTAAATCGGCTAATTTTCCGACTTCGATAGAACCCACTTCATGGGCAATACCATGACTCAGCGCTGGGTTTATCGTGTATTTAGCGATATAACGTTTGATGCGGAAATTATCATTTTCGCTACTATCTTCGGTTAATGCACCGCGCTGACATTTCATTTTATGCGCCGTTTGCCAGGTGCGAATAACCACTTCACCGACGCGTCCCATCGCTTGCGAATCTGATGAAATCATTGAGAACGCGCCTAAGTCATGCAAAATATCTTCAGCAGCAATGGTTTCACGGCGTATTCTCGATTCGGCAAACGCTATATCTTCAGGAATACTCGGGTCTAAATGGTGACAGACCATGAGCATGTCTAAATGCTCATCGATGGTATTGACCGTATAAGGCCGGGTGGGATTAGTCGAAGACGGTAGCACATTGGCTAAACCACAGGCTTTGATAATATCCGGCGCATGACCACCACCCGCACCTTCCGTATGATAAGTATGAATCGTCCGGCCTTTAAACGCGGCGATGGTATCTTCAACAAAGCCGGATTCGTTTAATGTGTCAGTATGAATCGCAATTTGCACATCAAAACGCTCGGCGACGCTTAAACAACAATCAATCGCGGCAGGCGTTGTCCCCCAATCTTCATGCAGTTTTAAACCCATCGCACCGGCCTGAATTTGCTCTTCTAAGCCGCCGGGTAAACTAGCATTACCTTTACCTAGTAAACCAAAATTCATGGGCAAACCATCTAAAGCACGCAACATTTGCTCGATATACCAAGGGCCTGGCGTACATGTCGTGGCATTAGTTCCGGTAGCAGGGCCGGTACCACCACCAATCATTGTCGTCACGCCAGAGTTTAATGCCACTTCAACTTGTTGTGGACAAATGAAATGGATATGCGCATCAATACCGCCTGCGGTCAAAATATGACCTTCGCCAGCGATAATTTCTGTGCCGGGTCCTATGATAATATCAACGCCATTTTGCACATCAGGATTACCGGCTTTACCTATCGCAGCAATACGCCCATGTTTTACCCCTACGTCGGCTTTGATAATTCCCCAATAGTCGATGATGAGCGCATTGGTAATGACTAAATCCATCGCGGTCTGATTATCGACTTGGCTTTGCCCCATGCCATCACGAATTACTTTGCCACCGCCAAATTTCACCTCATCGCCATAAACCGTGTGATCCGCTTCGACTTGTAACCATAAATCGGTATCCGCTAAACGTACTTTGTCACCCGTCGTTGGGCCGAACATATCGGCATAGGCTTGTCTACTGATTCTGCTCATTGTGCCTCCTTTAACTCAGCGTTTAATTCACCCATAACGGCTTGTCTAAAGCCATACACGCGTTGTAAACCACCATAGCGGACTAATTGAATTTCACGTTGTTGGCCAGGTTCAAAACGCACTGCCGTACCGGCCGGAATATCTAAGCGAAAACCTAAAGCCAAGGCTCTTTCAAAGTGCAGTGCAGGATTGGTTTCATAAAAATGGTAATGCGAGCCGACTTGTATAGGGCGGTCGCCGGTATTGGCAACCATTAACACCAAGGTTTGTAGGTTCTGATTTAACTCAATGTCACCGCTTGCGGGAATAATTTCACCGGGTATCATGGAAACTCCTTATCAGCTAATAGGGTTGTGTACTGTGACCAATTTAGTGCCATCAGGAAATGTGGCTTCAACCTGCACGTCAGGTAACATCTCGGCGATACCTTCCATAACATCTGCGCGGGTTAATAACGTGCGGCCATACTCCATTAATTCAGCAACGGTGCGACCATCGCGCGCGCCTTCCATAATGGCAGCAGAAATATAGGCCACCGTTTCGGGATAATTTAATTTGACACCCCGATTTTTTCGCCGCTCAGCTAATAATGCAGCCGTAAATAGTAATAACTTATCTTTCTCATGGCTGGTTAACTGCATAATGCCTCCACAATAGCTTTCTTGAATATAAATGTAACGGCTACTAACATAAAGTGGGACAGGGTATTCAGAGTGCAGGTGTTGGCAGCAGGGATGCTGCCGCCAAGCCTACAGGGATGTATTCACGGCGCCCTGCGCCCTGAATACCCTATTCCAACTAAAGTGCCTAGCCTTAAATGTAACTTAAGTAAACCAAATTCGCGGCGCACAAGGTTGGCGCTGCATAATATTCGGCCGCAATACTTGCCATAGGCGTTGATAAAAAGCGCGTAGGCTATCAGCTCGCGCAGCTAATGCACGACAAATTAATAGCTCGTCGATTAACGTCACGCCATACCCTGACTGAGTATCCATTAGCGCTTGTACGCGATGTAGCTCATGTGGTGTTGCTGGATAAGCAAACAACGTAGCACACGCCGATTGACCTTGTAAGCCCCAGTTAGCAGCAAAAGATTCTGGAGTAATGACTAATCGCTCTCGATATAACAGTTCGTTATCGCGCCGAATATGCCAGTTCATCGTGACCGAACCTTGAGCAAACCCTTCATCTGCGGCAGGACGCCCTAAAGCCAACTGTTCCCAGCCGATAAAACGCGCGCCCTGAGCTAAGTCTATATAATTATCACAGCTCACTTGTGCGCCTTGATAAATAATCGTCTCCTGCGGCAGCCATTCCATGCTCGCACCGACCGCTACGCTTAACCTGGTGGTTTGCTGAGCCACAAGACCTTCGCTACGATAAAACTTAGTTGCGGCAGGCGTGGTAATTAAAGCGGCACTCTCGGTTTCGGCATGAGCTTTGATTAGCAATTGATCGCCCGCAACAACACCGCCGGGCGGATGCAATAAATACACATGACAAACCTCGCCTTCTGGATAAAAAGGCCGTTGTAGGGTCAACGGACCGTTATGTCGACGTTGAGTTAATATGGTTTTTCCGTATCTAGCCGCAAAACCTAATTGTAACTGTGCTTGCCATCCTGGTTGCATGATGTTCTAAACCCAAAATAATGTCGATAAGTGGCTAACAACTTAAGCAGGGCCAGGACATTCAGAGCGAGGGACGCCGTAAATACATCCCTGTAGGCTTGGTGGCAGCATCCCTGCTGCCAACACCCGCGCTCTAAACACCCTGACCCTACTTAGTATTGTCCCGTATTAAGTGCATAACCCGATTAATGGTGTACTGATAAAGACTTCAGCATATCCGTACAATGGAAAAGCGTTAAACTACAGGGATGTAGTGAATGCAGAAAACTCAGGAGCGGTTTTCTGCTAAAATACAGCAAAATCAGGAATTCCGATAACGAATCTACTAAACCAACCAAGCTATGCAACTGAATAAGTTAAATCTATTGTTGATAGAGCAAAAACCGCTTGCGCTATTAGAAAACGAGCTATCTCGTTTAAAACTAAAATTCCAAGCCTTTAATGATAGCGTAAACCTGTTAGCGTTGGTTAAACAAGCCGAACCCGATTTAATCATGATTCATCAAGAGAGCATCAGCGACAAGCTCATCGCTGATTTAGCCAAGCTCAATCAGCATTCACCGTTACCTGTGGTGGTGTTTACTCAAGATGACAAATTAGACACGATTCAACAGCTCATTAAAGCGGATGTTGCCGAGTTAAACCTCTCGCCTACCAACCTAGCAACGTTGACATCGACGCTACAAATAGCTCTAGCCCGATTTAAGCAACAACAACAGTTAAAAACCGCTTTAGACGATGTGCGGGTACAACTTGAAGATCGCAAACAAATCGACCGCGCAAAAGCCATTCTAATTAAAACGCGAAATTTTACTGAAGATGAGGCTTATCACACCTTAAGAAAACTGGCAATGGATAGAAATATTACCTTAGGCGAAATGGCTAGAAACGTAATTGCCATGGCTGAGTTATTAAAATAATGGCTGACCCGATGAAAACATTTATAAAAGTCACTGAAATATGGATTCCTGATAAAACCCGCACCCAATTAGAATTTGGTTCCGGCTTATACGGTGCGCTTACTGATTTCAAACATGCAAGTGAGCAACAACGCTTTGCCTATAATGAAGGTTTACCGGGTAAAGCCTGGGCGCAAGGCCATCCTATCGTGTTAAAAGACTTCGAGCATTCGTATTTTAAACGCACCGCCGCTGCACAAAAAGCGGGGTTAACCTGTGGCATTGCCATACCTATTTTTTCTGGCGAATTCTTATTAGCTGTCGTGGTGTTTTTATGTGGTGACGATAATGACCATGCGGGTGCGATTGAAGTCTGGGGCAACACCCAACAGCCAGACAACTTAAACGTCATCGATGGTTATTACGGCACGTTACAGCATTTCGAGCAACTCTCAAGACAACTCGGTATGACGAAAGGCCAAGGTATTCCGGGGCAAGTATGGCAATCAGGTATGCCTATGCTCATCGAAGACATAGGCCAGCCTGAATTATTTGTTCGTGGTGTCGAAGCTCAACACGCCGGTATCACGACCTGCTTAGGCATTCCTATTTCAGAACATGCTGATAATACTTATGTTATGACCTTCTTATCGGCTAAAGCCACACCGATAGCCAAGCGCATTCAAATCTGGACACCGGATGCTAACGGTCAGTCGTTAATTTGCCAACAAGGTTATAGCAAAGAAAACAATGAACTCGCGCAATTGTTTGAAACGATAAGCGTACACAAAGGCGAAGGTGCGTTAGGCCGGGTTTGGTTAACCGGTATGCCTATTATTACCGGCGGTCAAGCCAATGCTTACGACCCCGCGCTTAACAATCTCAGCACTATGTTAGCGTTACCAGTCATTACTCACGCCCGCTTAAAAGCTATCGTCACCTTTTTGTTTTAGCGTAATTATTCAGCTTTTCGATTTTTAGATAATAGGTAGGGTGCGCTGTGCGCACCTTTATAAACACCATTAAAAATCAATGAAAAAGGTGCGCACAGCGCACCCTACAACACTATCATCACCTTTTTGTTTTAGCGTAGTTTTAGCTAAAATTAAACCGTCAAATAACGTTTTACCATCGCATCGGTTAGCTCACCCATAGCGCCGGTGGCAACGGTACGACCTCTATCCATAATACAAAATTTATCAGCCACTTTACGCGCAAACGGCAATTTTTGCTCGACTAATAGCACGGTCACTCCTAAATCGCGATTAATCATGCTAATCGCTTGATGCACTTCCCCTACGGCAGCCGTATTAACTTTAGGGGTCGCAATACCACGAGCGCGATTTAAACGAATAATGACATCGCCGATTTCGCTAACGATATTGGGCTGTATACCTTCAGTAGGCTCGTCTAAAATTAATAGCTTAGGATTTAACACCAAAGCCCGGCCTATGGCGAGCTGTTGCTGTTGCCCACCCGATAAATCACCGCCGCGCCGGTTAAGCATTTGTTTTAAGACAGGGAAAATATCAAAAATATGGTCGGGGATTTTTTTAATACCCAACCGTTTGGCGGCACGTAAACCAATTTTAAGATTCTCTTCTACCGTTAATAACGGAAAAATTTCTCGGCCTTGAGGCACATAACCTATACCTAACCCAGCGCGTAACTCAGGTTTGGCAAAGGCTAACGCTTCGCCATCAAAGCGAATACTGCCGCTACGCACGGGAATAAGCCCCATGACCGCTTTTAATAAAGTCGTTTTGCCGACACCGTTACGCCCCATTAAACATAGACACGAACCTTTAGGCACGTCTAAGCTTAAGTCCCATAAGGTATGGCTTTCGCCGTAATACTGCTCTAATGCGTTAATCGTTAACATCATCCCCCCAAATACACTTGAATCACGCGCGGGTCGTTTTGCACTTCATCCATGGTGCCTTCGGTTAACACGCTACCTTCATGTAAGACCGTGACTTTACGCGCAATAGAACGGACAAACTCCATATCATGCTCGACCACGACTAACGAGCGCTCTCCTTGTAGCGACAAAAGCAATTCCGCAGTCCGTTCAATTTCTTGATGCGTCATACCGGCAATCGGCTCATCAACCAACATCACTTTCGGGTCTTGCATTAATAACATACCGATTTCCAGCCATTGTTTTTGACCGTGCGACAAAATACCGGCACGTTGTTTCGCTTGTGCGCTTAAGCCTATCGTAGTCAGTACCTCGTCGATTCTATCCCGCTGACTAGGCGATAATTTGAACATCAACGTAGCCCAAGGGCTTTTATTCGTCGTTAATGCCAGTTCCAAGTTTTCAAATACAGTGAGTGCATCAAAAACGCTAGGTTTTTGAAATTTACGACAAATCCCCGCTTGCGCAATAGCCGGTTCGTCCATAGCTAATAAATTAATGGTTTGACCAAAAAACACCGAGCCGGTATCTGGCCGCGTTTTACCGGTAATCACATCCATTAATGTGGTTTTACCGGCGCCATTTGGGCCGATTAAGCAGCGCAACTCACCTGCCGCTATATACAACGATAATTTATTTAATGCCTTAAAACCGTCGAAACTAACGCTAACATCTTCTAAATACAAAACCGTACCATGCCGAGTATCTAAGCCTTCGACATATAAATGGCTGCTGCTATCAACGCCTTCAATCGGCGCGCTATTAATGCTTCTCATCGCTTGCGTCATCATGCGGAACGCTCCTGTCTGTTGCGTTTCAGTAAGCCGACGATGCCATTAGGCAATAATAACGTCACGCCAATAAACAAGCCGCCTAAAATGAATAACCAGGCATCAGGCAATAACCCCGTCAACATGGTTTTGCTGTAATTCACTAAGATAGCCCCTAAAATGGCTCCATATAACGTGCCACGCCCACCTATCGCCACCCAAATAACGATTTCCAACGAATTTAACGGTGAAAACTCACTAGGGTTAATAATGCCTACTTGTGGCACATATAACGCACCGGCGATACCGGCTAACATCGCGGCAAACACAAACACCCATAATTTGAATAGTTCGACTCTATAACCTAAAAAGCGTACCCGTGATTCTTGATCACGTATCGCTGTCACCACGCGTCCTAACTTCGTATTGACGACCCAATGACACAGCCAAAAACCGCCGATAAGCGCGATACCTGATAGCAACAACAATAGCGAACGAACATTATCCGATTGAATATTAAAGCCTAAAATGTCTTTAAAATCGGTTAAACCATTGTTACCACCAAAGCCCATTTCATTACGGAAAAACGCTAGTAATAACGCATACGTCAACGCTTGGGTAATAATCGATAAATACACGCCGGTGACGCGAGAACGAAATGCTAGCCAGCCAAAAATAAACGCTAACCCACCTGGCGCTAACACCATCATTAATAACGCATAGCTAAAATTGTCAAAGCCAAACCAATACCACGGCAGCTCTTTCCAATTTAAAAACACCATAAAATCAGGTAACACAGGGTCGCCATACACGCCACGCGTACCGATTTGTCGCATTAAATACATACCCATCGCGTAACCGCCTAAACGCGAAAAAACGCGCCATGACCTAACGCTAAAATACCGCAATACCCCCACACTAAATCCAACGACAAGCCCAGTAACGCAAAAGTAAAATACTTACCTAATAACGATACAGTATAGGTTGAAAAATGCAGCGGCGAATCAACAGCGGTTAACATATTAAGCGCCGGCACTAAAAGAGTAATCAGCGCTAAGCTGGCTAATACCGCCGCACGAAGCGTATCCTGCCGGGCAAAGTTTAGTAAATTCATAATCAATCCTTAAGTTTTTAGGCTATGCATTTAGACGGGACAATACCAAGTCGGGACAGGGCGTTTAGAGAGAAGGTGTTGGCAGCAGGGATGCTGCCACCAAGCCTCCAGGGACGTATTTACGGCGTCCTTCTCTCTGAACGACCTGTCTCGACTAAGTCTGTAGCCGGTTTTTAAGAATCTGCCGCTCTGCCTTTTTGTGGAAATAAACCACGTGGCCTTTTCTGGATAAATAAAATAATAAACACCAGCACTAAAATCTTAGCCAATACCGCCCCGGCAAAAGGCTCTAAGAATTTATTGGCAATACCTAGCGAAAATCCCGCCACTAACGTACCTAATAAATTACCCACACCGCCAAATACCACGACCATAAACGAATCGACAATATAAGCTTGACCAAGATTAGGCCCTACATTAGTAATTTGACTTAGCGCAACCCCTGCAACACCGGCAATCCCTGAGCCTAAGCCAAACGTCAATGCATCAACGCTATCGGTTGGAATACCCATGGCTTTCGCCATACGCCGATTTTGCGCAACAGCCCGCACTTCTAAGCCTAAACGAGTACGTTTTAAGATTTGTAATAGCGCAACAAATACCATTAAACAAAACAACAAGATATAAAAGCGATTCCACGTTAATGACAAAAAGTCATTAATTCTAAACGAGCCACTCATCCATTCGGGCGTAGATACGCTACGGTTTAACGGGGAAAAAATGCTTCTAACGGCTTGCTGTAAAACTAAACTGACACCAAATGTCGCCAATAAGGTTTCCAACGGTCTGCCATATAAAAACCGAATAATGCCACGCTCAATCGCAATACCAACCAATGCTGAAATCACAAAAGCACAGGGAATCGCTAAGATAATCGACCAGCCAAGCTGATTAGGCATTAACTGTTGAATGACATACGTGGTATACGCACCTAACATCATTAACTCACCATGCGCCATATTGATAATCCCCATAACACCAAAGGTAATCGCAAGCCCAATCGCGGCTAGTACCAATACAGCGCCTAAACTTAAGCCAAAAAATACCGTTTCTATGCCGGCATACAATTGAATTCTATGGTTAATATTGGCTAATGCCGCAGCAGCGAAATTACGAATATCGCTGTCGGCTTCGCTAAACTCACCGTTTTCATCTTGTTCAACCAAGGCATTTAACCGATTAACAACTTCTTGGCTGTTATAACTTTTAAGTGATTCAATCGCTTGAATTCGCAACGACTTATCATCACTGTCTAAATCTTGTAACAACAACACCAATTGAATAGCCTTTAACACATCGGCATTTTGTTCAACACTGGCACGTTGTTTTAATAACTCTAACGCTTGTTCATCAGCTTCCTTAACCATGTCGTTAATTGCCGCTAAGCGTTGTGACACGTCGTCAGCGCCTAATTGCAAGCGGTTAATCATACGGCGTAGCTGACTGCGCAATTTATTCGTTAAACTAATTTTACTGGCTTGATCGTGTACAACCACGCCTAAACCGTCACCTGTTACCGCATCGGTGACTTGATAATCTTGCTCTAAAGGCTGCCCCACCACGACTTTTTTGGTCGCTTTTACGCACTAACAACTTGCCATCTAACAAGGCTTGTAAAATAGGCAATAACCGTTGATCGTTAAGCGCGGTTAATTCGACGAACACTTGCTCGCGCTCAGCCATACTGCCTTGAGCTAGTTTTGATAATGCTGACGTTAACTTAGTATCAGCCTCGGGATTTTGACTGGCTAAACCCAATACAGGCATAAAGAAACAGCTTAATATCAGCCAATAGCGTATGAGTAACCGGCAATTCATAAATAATACCTGATATAGGTTGGGTTAGGCGCTAGCTCTAACCCAACATAATGATAACAAACAAGTTAGGCGCTAGCCGTAACCCAACACATGGTGGCAAACATGTTGGGTTAAGCTTCCTTCGCTAACCCAACCTACGCAGCATTACTCAGCAACTTAGTAATTTTGACCTGAGCATTTTTTGGTTTTAGTGTTGTAGTTACCGCAGTTAATTGGCGGTGTCCAATCGGCAATGATAGGTTTGCTTTCTGGTAAGAAATCCGACCACGCATCACCATCGACTAGCTTATTAGTTTGCCAAACGGTAACAAACTGACCATCATCTTGAATCTCACCAATTAATACCGGTTTGCTAATATGGTGGTTAGGCAACATTTTTGACGTACCGCCGGTAAGATTTGGGAACTCAACACCGATAATGGCTTTTTGTACCGCATCAGGATCTGTAGTACCGGCTTTTTCTACTGCTTTCACCCACATGTTAAAGCCAATGTAATGCGCTTCCATAGGGTCATTGGTTACACGTTTTGGATTTTTAATAAACTCTTTCCAATCTTTAATAAACGCAGCATTTTTAGTTGTATCTACGCTCATGAAATAATTCCATGCGGCTAAATGACCAACTAATGGCTTAGTATCAATACCAGATAACTCCTCTTCACCGACTGAGAACGCAACAACTGGAATGTCTTCAGCTTTAATGCCTTGGTTACCTAGCTCTTTGTAGAACGGCACGTTAGCATCACCATTAATGGTTGACACCACCGCTGTTTTCTTACCGGTAGAGCCGAATTTCTTAATGTCAGCAACGATACTTTGCCAATCTGAATGACCGAATGGCGTATAGTTAATCATGATGTCTTTTTTATTGACTTTCTTGGCTTTTAAATACGCTTCCAAGATTTTATTTGTGGTACGTGGATAAACATAATCGGTACCGGCTAATACCCAGCGTTTAAACGCCTAAATCGTTCATTAAATAATCAACGGCAGGAATCGCTTGTTGGTTAGGTGCTGCGCCCGTGTAAAACACGTTTTTTGACGACTCTTCACCTTCATATTGCACAGGATAAAACAAAATACCGTTTAATTCTTCAATGACTGGTAACACTGATTTACGCGATACCGAGGTCCAGCAACCAAAAATAGCCGCCACTTTATCTTTAGTCAGCAATTCGCGCGCTTTTTCAGCAAATAACGGCCAGTTAGACGCCGGGTCTACTACAACGGCTTCAAGCTTCTTGCCTAACAAACCGCCTTTTTTGTTTTGCTGATCGATTAACATCAACATCGTATCTTTTAACGTCGTTTCGCTAATCGCCATTGTGCCGGATAAAGAATGCAATACGCCGACTTTAATGGTGTCTTCGGCGTGAGCCATTGACATAACCGTCATCACTGCTGCGGCTATTGGCGCTAACAGCAGTTTTTTTGCGAATTTATTTATCATGTTTTTAATTCCTTAAGAGTGTTAAACGTAAGACGTACTAAATTTGTAGTTGAACGCCAACCTTAATGGCATTAACGAAATTGCCGTTAGCCGCAGGATTCCAAATACCGCCACCGCCAGATAAATCACCACCTTGCCACAACAACGATACGCGGGCGTTATGACCGTCAATAATGTAGTTAACTCCAGCTTCGTATTCGTCTTGACCTTGTTCGCTGATATAGCCCGCCCGCGTTTCAACATGCGTGTACATCACGTATGGTTGGAATTGACCAATCCAAACTTTTTTCGGAATTAGGTACATTAGGTTACTGATAATAGAATCGCCTTGAAAGCCATTCACTAAGCCACCGCCACCACCACCGACGTAAAAACGTATCGGCACCGCCCGGTGCAGGTTCGCCATTTAAATAATCAATACCAAAGTTTTTATATTCAGTATTAGCTGTGATAACTCCTTTGTCTGGCATAACTTTTTCAAATTTGACGTCGCCACCTGCCATTAGCACATTGCCTGGGTTTGTGTAACTTCCCGCGCCGTCTTCTTGGTATTGAGCAAAACCCGCCACTGTCAGTACATCACCATCACCACCGTAGGCAGTACCTCCGGTGTAATAACCCGGCGCTTTTTCGACGTTCAGAATGTTGTAAGCAATACGCGTGGCATACATTAAGTTATTATCAGCATTCGCAGTTGCACCACCCGTAGTGTAGTTACTGCCTTTTAAGCCTTGAAAGACACCGAATACATATTTCAAATGACCATCAAGCGCGGCCCCCCAAAGGTTAATACCTTCGTCACGGCCAAACGTCCCAGCATCAGGACCTGGCAACACGTGTTGTATCGTGGAGTCCGATGCTTCAAACGGTGTTTTAAAAGGCTCGTAGGTCGCACTGTAAAAAGGACCATTCATCTCAATACGCCCCTCGGGCACTAACTGACGGCCTAACCAGACGTTTACAAAAGGATTAAATTCAAATTGCGCGATACCATCCAGAATACGAATATCACCACCACTACCGCAATTTGCGCACTCGGTATTGAATTCGAACTTAACGTATTTGTGCATTTGCCCGTTCATGTATAAACGGAGGTTATGTAAGCCAAAATTCGTAGACCATTTTGGTTCTCCAGGTCGACCAACGGTATCTTCAGCACTTGAAAAACCGGTTCTTAAACCCGCACCAAGGCTTATCCACTTGGTATCGTCGATTTTAAATGTCGCCCCGGCGTAAACAGATGTTGCAACGGCACTAAGCATGGCTATAGCTAAGCCCGACCCTAGAACACGGGCATGCTTACCGGCGAGATATGTGATTGTTTTATTCATAATGAAGCCCCTAAGAATCAATGAGGTAACACACCCAATATCGGGAGGTAGCCAATTGGCTGGGGGTGATTATTTGTTGTATACAAGATTTACTCAATGCGTCATTTGACTCATAAGTTAAATGACGTATGGCGTAATAACTCGGAGTAATGGCTTATTTTGAAGTCATTAAAAACTGACTGTAAGCGATAGTTTCTAATCACCTTACCGCTCAAACTAAACTATAAGATGATTCATTAGTAAATTGACGTAATATTTTTGCAGCTTGCCACTTAGATTAATATCAACTAACAGGTTTTTACCTTAAAAATCCTGTCTTAACTCGCTAGTTTTTTTGCTTCATTTTTACGATACCGGTTATGGTGCAAGATGTTTTTTGTTGCTGCTCTACTTTTTTCAAGCCAAATTAACCCATAATGTGCCAAGTATTCTGGTGCTTAATGGCTTTCTAAACGGTAATAAAGCGCCTTTTGTTAACTTCAACTCGATAAAAATGCATCTGGACACTATGCATACTTTTCAAACGCTATACTTCGCCCCGACTCAATTCGAACAAAGCTATCACTAGGACTTACATGGCAACTGGAAAAAAACGCTGTGGCGCAAAGCATCTATTCCGAACTTCGGCAGATGATTTTAAATTTTGAAATTCAGCCGAACTCCCGCCTGACTGAAACGGAATTAGCCGGTTATTTTAAAGTCAGTAGAACACCGATTAGAGAAGCTTTGCAGCGCCTAGAAACTGAAGAGCTGATTATCATCCGATCCAAGCAAGGCTGCTTTGTCCGTCCGATAGATTTAGATGAATTCAAAGATTATTATCAAATACGCATTAATCTGGAGATGCTGTCGTTGGAAATTGCCTGCATCAATATGTCGGATGACGCGTTAAAATCGCTAGCTAAGGAGTGGGAAGTTAATCCTTTTAAGGATGAAGACGGAGAGGCAGAACGAGTAGCAAATTTAGACGAAGCATTTCATCTTAAACTGGCTGAAGGCGGGGGTAACCGCGCGTTATTCAAATTATTAAGCGATATTAACCACCGCATACGCATCGTTAGACGCTTAGATTTTACCGATAAGGAGCGCATTGCTAAAACCTATGAAGAGCATCATCGAATATTACAACATTTGTTAGCACGCGATTTACCGGCGGCAAAAAATGAAATGATGCGGCATATTAAAAAAAAGTGAGGAGTTTGCCAAAATGTTAACGATGATACGCTTGGGTATGAGTAAAAATACTGTTTTTCCTTTTGACCCGTCAGCTAAAAAGAATAACCCGTAGGAGCCACCACTATGAACCATGCTAGCAATACTAGCCCTTTCTGTATATTACCCAGCACAACTCAACCGATAGAGTCATGGCAAGTATTAGGCGAAGGCGTAAAGCTGCGTATGCTATATCAAGATGTACAGAGTGGTTACCAAGTTGGCATTATTCACTATGAGCCTGGTGCTTCTGTGCCTATGCACGAACATGTCGGCGATGAACACATTTATGTACTGTCCGGCTCGCAGCAAGATGAACGCGGCAGTTATCCTGCAGGCAGCTATGTTTATAACCCGCAAGGCTCTAAACATAGCGTAAAAAGCCCTGACGGTTGCTCAGCCTTAATTCATTGGCATAAGCCTGTGCGCTTTATCGACTGAGACTAGGGCATTTGATTGGCAAATAAATAAGCCCGCCAACCGCCAAAACTGGGTAATTTCTGTGGCGTTGCCTAATGGATAATTTTCACATAAGAACCCATATTCCCAGTCTCCGTTCTCTAACTCTACTGAGCCAATACACAATGGGCTTTTGATATTAGCGATAAAATCAGCCCAATGAGCTTTAGGTAAATCCCACAGTTCTAAATCAATCGCTTGTCCTGCGTTAGTATCTCGAATAAGCCAGGGCGCTCAGGGGGTATTGCGGTTAACAGATACATACGATAATTAGGCGCTGTACGCATACGACCAAAAAATCTGCCGCCTAATGTTTGCAATTGTGTATTTAATGGCAAACCTTGCATGTGTGCGCCGCAAACGGCAATGCGCCGATAACCACTGTCAATGGCTGCGGTTTTAACCGCAACGGATTTTGGTGATTGACTCGACTCTATGATTTTCCCTAAGCTTAATAAGCGTAAATCGGCCAAAGCTGGCGCGAATAAGGTTACGCCAAAAGGTAAACCGCTACGATAAAAACCAAATGGCAATGCTAACGCGCTTAAATCCAGCAAATTCATATAATTAGTATAATAACCTAGCTGACTGTTCAGGCGAATAGGCTCGGCTAAGACTTCAGCAATGCGATAAATCGTAGGTGCCGTAGGTACGACAATACACGATAAATCGCTTAATAATTTATAAGTCTGCTGTTTAAGCGCTTGTAACTGATGTAACGCCGTAAAGGTATCAATCGCATTTTTTTGCTTAGCGTTAGATAGTATTTGATAAACGACAGGATGAATTTGTTTTGAGTTAGATTCGACGAACTCGCGCAGCCCTGAGTAACGTTCTGCAATCCACGGCCCATCATAAAGCAAACTAGCCGCATCCAGAAAAGGTTGGAAATCAATCTCTACCACTTCGCCTAACGGTTTTAACGACTCAATGGCGCGTTGAAATAATTCGCCGCTTTCTGCATCTCCAAAATAATTCAGTTGTTCCGGTTTAGGGATACCGAAACGATATTGCCGAGTTGAATTGGGCAAGTAAGGCTCAGCTAACGCTCGATTGTCGCGGCCATAGATGTCGTTGCTATCTGCCTGATTGATTAAAGCAAAGATATATTCTGCTTGCGCTGAAGTTTGGCAAAACAACGAAACACAATCTAGGCTCCGACAAGCAGGCACCACACCATCACTGCTTAACAAACCACGGCTAGGTTTTAAGCCGACGATGTTATTGAACGCAGCGGGAATACGACCAGAACCTGCCGTATCAGTACCTAAAGCAAAACTGACCAAGTTTAATGCGACGGCAACCGCAGAGCCTGAGCTAGAGCCGCCGGAGATATAATCAGGATTTAACGCATTTTTACAAATGCCATAACTATCGGGTGAACGCGTTCCAGTTAACCCAGTAGCAAATTGGTCCATATTGGTTTTGCCGATAAGAATAGCGCCCGCATCGATAAGTCGCTGTACAACAAATGCGGTTTTTTCAGGCAGATAAGCAAAGCCAGGGCATGCTGCCGTGGTAGGCAAGCCATAGCAATCAATATTGTCTTTGACGGCAAACGGTATGCCATACAATGGTAATGTCTTAGGGTCTTGCTGCTCAAGTTGCTTAGCTTGGCTCCATAGACGCTCAGGGGATTGTAGACTAATCCATACGTTATAGTCTTTGCAGATTTTAATCCGATTTAAGACTTCATCGATAACCGACGTGACGCTAATAGCGCGATTTATATAAGCTTCTCGTAGCGAAAAAATATCAAAGGCGGGGAATTTGTTTGACATGTTAAGCGTTGGGTCGAGCATAAGTACTCCTCAGTGTCCTGCCATTTTTAGGCCGATTTCATCAAGATTGACGTCTGTAATACTAGCTTCATAGCGCAACTGTCCTTCAAACATCACAGTAATTCTATCGCTAAGCTCTAGTAATTCATCTAAGTCCTCGCTAATAAGTAACACCGCAACACCGAGGTTACGCGCCGCTAACAATTGTTTGCGGATTTCAGCCGTTGCGGCAAAATCTAGCCCAAAGCACGGATTAGCAACAATTAATAAGGCTACGGCGCCAGAAATTTCTCGCGCTAACACTAAGCGCTGAATATTACCGCCCGATAAGGTTTCAAGATGGCGTTTAGGTAACGGTGGTTTTATCTGATAGCGCTCAATTAAACCCAGCGCATAGTTTTTTAGCTTGGCGTGATTAATAAACCAACGCCAACGCGTAAACGCCGGTTGGTCAAAAATCCGCAATGCTAAGTTTTCAATGAGTGTCATGCGCGGCACACAAGCATTACGCAATGGCTCTTCAGGTAAACAAAAAACCTTATGTCGCACCATTTGCTCACGCGTCGCCAGATAAGGTTGTCCGCTAACCCAAATGCTGCCAGTAACGGGTTGACGCTGACCGGAAAGTGCTTCGACTAATTCACGTTGACCATTACCAGAAACGCCCGCGATACCGACGATTTCCCCGGCATGAACCTTTAAGCTAAGCGTATCAACCGCTATCGAACTCTGGTCGTTATTAACGACCAACTGGTCTATTTTTAAGCGAATATCGCCTTTAGCGATAACTTCACGCAGACTGGCAGGCGCTATTTCTTCGTTCCCCATCATTAATTCGGCCAACATAGCAGGAGTTTTAGCGCCTAATGAACCGCTATAAACCATATTGCCACGGCGCAAGACGCTGACATCATCGGCAAAACTCATGACTTCGCGAAAACTTGTGAGTAATGATGAGAACGCTAAGATGGCTCTTTAATGTGCGCTCTTTCAGCATCGTTAAAACTTCATCGGCTTCTTGCGGGGTTAACACCGATGTCGGTTCATCTAATATCAGAATTTCAGGTTGTAAAAATAATTGTTTGAGAATTTCAACTTTTTGTTTCTCACCAGCCGCAAGATTAGAAACTTTTTTTATTCAGCGAGATATGAAAAGGCGTTTGCGCAATCAGCCGCTCTAAATGTTGACGCTCTTTATGCCAATCGATAACTTTTGGT
>NZ_LAJX01000088.1 GCF_000963695.1 Methylocucumis oryzae | reverse complement strand
GGTGGCATTAATGACGGTGCTATGGGCTTTATTGTCTATCGTGACCTTAACCGGTTGTTCAAATACGACGGCTTTAAGATTGTCGCTAAAAATGCCTTGCTCGTTAAATTTTAATTGACCCACAATGCGTTGAATCGGCAGTTGTATGCTTTTAATCCATAAGCGATTATTGTTAAATTGCGCGCTACCTAACACGGTGGGGTCTTTTTCTGACAACATCGGCACATTTAGCGCTAAATCCACCACGGTGTCGCCTTCAGGTTCTATGGCTTTGATTAATCCGCCAACATAGTCGTTTAACGGGCTGTGTTGTAAAAAATTTAAGCTATTAGCGACCGAGCCATTGACTTGGCCGGTAATGGCGAGGTCTTTACCGCGTCCGACGGCTTCATTAATCACGACGGTGTTACTGGCGGTTAAGCCTAGGCAGTAACCATGACTCGCATGGATTTCCATGCGGCGTTGGGTGAAGTTTAACTCGCCATTCACTTCGGTTAATGTAGGCCAATCTGGCGCGTAAATCAGTTCTAAATTTTGAATGTTGAGATGGGCTTGAAATATTCCGCCATTACCAACCATTTCGCTGCTAATAATTTGTGCCTTGGCGTCTTGGTCGGGTGTTAATTCAGGCAGTGGTGTGATGTTTGTCGATGTTGCTGGTTCGTGGCCTAAGTCAATGGTTTTATTGAGAGGGCCGTAATATGACAGACGTCCGTCGCTAATTTGACCTGAGACAAACGCGCGATCTAACCAGGCGACATCTTCACTATCCATATCTAGGGCTGGGTAGTAATGGCGTAATTGGCTGACGTCATCGGCGCTTAATTCGGTGAGCCAATCGGTAAATAAAGCGGCTTGTGGGTCATCGGGTAGCTGTAGTTGAAACCGGGTAGAGGTCGTCAGGCCGGGTAAGTCGATTTGTATCGCTGAGCCGGTTAAGGCTAAGCCGTCTGCTTGCCGTTGCCAATTAATCCCGGCATTAAGCTGGGTTAATGTCAGCGGCTCGCGCAAATGCTTAGGGCTGGTGATGATGGTGTGTTTGCCGTTTAACTTGAGTTGGCCTTGGTGTTGGTTGCCGTTAATTTCGCCGCTAATCGTTTGCACACTTAAATCGGGGTGGTTAATGCCTAACTGGTTAAATTTGCCTTTTACCGTATAACGTTGTTGCTTAGCGTCGATGTAAAAACCTAGATTGTTAAGTTGGCCTTGTAGTTGGGTTTGCTTAAGCACTTTTAACTCAGGCGATAATGCGGCTAAGTCAAAAGGTTGTATTAGCTGAGTTAACGCGGCTAAATCAACCTGTTTTATTTGACCTGAGATTATATTTGTTTGCGCATCGGAGTTTTGTACCGTTACGTGAAAGCTTATCGGCTTTAGCGGGTGTTGAGTATGGCTGGGTGTGATGGCAAGCTGATTGACGGTTAATTGCCAGGCAGGAGTAGGCAGGTTTGTTAAGTGCTGCCATTGGCCTGTGACGCTGATACGATTTAAGTTAAGCGGCTGGCTGTTACCTTGTTGTAATGCAATGTCTTGTAGTCTGCTTACCACGGCGATTTGTTGTAAGTGCGCGTCGGTTAAACGTCCCCAAAGTTGTATATCGGCTAAGCCGTTGTTTAACGTTAATGAGGCGGGTAGTTGCTCTTTTAGCCACTGTGCCAGATTAAGTGACTTGGCATCTAAATAAATTAGGCCGGATAGTTCATTGGCTGCAAAAGGATTGCCGGTGAATTGCGCGCTAATCCGTAGCGCATCGCCATAAGAGGGGTTTAGAGCCGTTTGTATGTCTAAGTGATGTTGAGCGTTGTCGTTGCTGAGTAATAAGTCGGCATGGTTTAAGCTGAGGACATGGTTTGCTTTGCTCGTTTCTATAAACGCAATTTCGCTATCACTGACGCTAAAGCGACCTATGTTAAACAACCAGTCAGGATTGCCTTCGCTAGCAGGTAAGCCATGCACATGGATACTGCCATCGGCTGAGCGCTCTAAGGTGAGTTTAATGCCTTTTATCGTTAAGCCAAGGGCTGGCATTAAGGCTTGGCGGCGTACTAGCGCGAATAAATCTACGCTAATATGAACATCATCGAGTTTTATCGCGGTAGTGGTTGTGTGCGCATCGGTTAAGCTGATGTTATCGATAAGAATTTCTGGAGTAAGCCCGCGAAATCCTGTTGTGATTCGGTTAATGCTGACCGGGGCGCCTAAGGTTTGACTGGCGAAGTCAGTGAGTTCTGTTTGATAATGCGGCAGTGCAGATAAGATGATACGCGCACCCGTTAAGCCTAATGCGGTTAGCACCAGCGTAACAAAAAGTAACAGGCGAGTGGCACGATGTAAGTGGACAATCATTGTTCAATGCGAAAGCCTGGCCGTTTATAACAACACCACATCGTATTGTTCTTGATTGTATTGAGCTTCAGCGCGGAATTTGATTTGCACACCTAAGAACGTTTCTAATTCCGCTAACATGTTAGCTTCTTCATCTAATAGCATTTCAACGACGCTGTTTGATGCTAACACCATTAAAGTTTTTACTTTGTATAAGCGTACTGAGCGGATGATTTCGCGGAAGATTTCTAGGCAAACGGTTTCTGCAGTTTTTAATACTCCACGTCCACCACAAGCGCTACATGGCTCGCATAAAATATGCTCTAAGCTTTCCCGCGTGCGTTTACGCGTCATTTCCACTAGGCCTAAGACCGATACTTCAGTGATTTTAGTTTTTGCCCGGTCTTTTTTCTAAATGCCGTTCTAATGCTTGTAATACTTGCCGTCTGTGCTCTTCGCTTTTCATATCGATAAAATCAATAATGATAATACCGCCTAAGTTGCGTAGTCTTAATTGTCGGGCAATGGTTTGTGCGGCTTCTAAGTTAGTTTTAAAAATGGTTTCTTCTAAGTTTCTGCCGCCGACATAACCGCCGGTATTAACATCTACCGTGGTCATTGCTTCTGTTTGGTCAAACACTAAATGCCCGCCGGATTTAAGTTTAACTTTTCGTTCTAAGGCTTTTTTGAGTTCATCTTCGACGCTGTAAATATCAAATACAGGACATTCGCCGCTGTAATGCTCAATCATTGGCACGATTTCAGGGACGAATATTTCTGCAAATTCGATAAGTCTATGATAGGTTTCCCTAGAATCCACGCGCACGCGTTCTAAGCCTTCTTTGTATAAGTCTCTTAAGGTGCGAATACTCAGTGGTAAATCTTTATGAATAAATTCTTTGGGCTTGGCGCTGGCAATTTTTTCTGAGATGGATTCCCATAGTTTTAATAGAAAATTCATGTCGGCGATTAACACTGCTTCATCGACACATTCAGCAGCGGTTCGGGCGATAAAACCACCGCATTGATGCTCTTTACGGAATTGTTCAACACATTGTCTAAGGCGTATGCGCTCAGAATCACATTCTATGCGCTGAGATACACCGGCTGTATTGGCATAAGGCATATACACTTGATAACGCGACGGTATGGCGATTTCGGTGGTGAGACGCGCGCCTTTTGTGCCTAAGGGGTCTTTGACGACTTGTACGACAATCGCTTGGCCTTCATGAAAATAATGCTCGATATTTTCTGAGCCTTTTTTTTCTAAGTCACGGCTGCATATATCCGATAAATGCAAAAATGCCGCTCTATCTAAACCTATATCGACAAAAGCCGCTTGCATACCCGGCAGCACTCGACACACTTCGCCTTTATAGATATTGCCGACTAAACCGCGTTCACGGGTGCGCTCTATAATGAGTTCTTGTAACACACCGTTTTCTATGACGGCGACACGGGTTTCGGGTGGCGTGACATTAATCAGGATTTCTTCGCTCATACTGTGGGATATATGCCGTGCAATGCTAATAATTGACTGGTTTCGTATAACGGTAGACCGACAATGCCGGAAAAACTGCCGTTAATATGGCTAACAAAGATACCGCCTCTACCTTGTATAGCATAAGCACCAGCTTTGTCTAGTGGTTCGCCGCTTTGCCAATAGGCGTCGATTTCTGCATCGCTCAGTGGTTTAAAGGTAACCTCTGATTTGCTAACGACTAAATCGTGTTTATGGCTGCGTAAAGACACTGCGGTATAAACCCAATGAGTTATGCCAGATAAGCTGCGTAGCATTCTTATCGCATCATGTTTATCTGTGGGTTTACCCAAAATGTGTTGGTTGACGACGACACTGGTATCTGCGGCTAATATAGCGGTATGCTCAGGAAAATGTAACGCACACGCTGCCGATTTTTCCTCGGCCATACGTTTGACATAGCTAAGCGGGTCTTCGTTATCATAAGGAGTCTCATCGATGGCTGTTGGATGGACGTGGTAACGAATCGCGATTTGGTTGAGTAGTTCCTGGCGTCTCGGTGACGCTGAGGCAAGAATAAGAGTCGTAGCCATTAGCGGTGATAAGGATGGTTGTTTAACAAGCTCCACGCGCGGTAAATTTGCTCAGCGATGATGATTCGCACTAGTGGATGAGGGAAGGTGAGCGGCGATAAACTCCAACTTTCCTGGGCTTTGGCTTTAACGTTATCCGATAATCCATCCGCTCCGCCCACTAATAATGCAATGTTTTTGCCTAATAATTGCCAGCGTTTTAAAGCATTGGCCAGTTGCGGGGTGGTCCAAGGCTGACCAGGTATGTCTAGCGTAACGATATGGTTATTTTGGCTAGCGGATAGCATACGTTCGCCTTCATCATTGACGATTCTGACAATATCGCTGTTCTTGCTGCGCTTACCAGGGCTGAGTTCCGTGAGCTGTAATTGGCATTCGCGCGGCAAACGTTTGGCATATTCATCGTAACCTTGTTGTACCCAGCTAGGCATACGATTGCCGATAGTGATTAAATGTATTTGCATGGGTGGGCAGGATACAGACAACCGCTGTTGGATGCAACGATTAAGCGGTTGTCTTTCGTTTTGATGGCTACCAATGTAAGGCGGGACAGGGTATTCAGGGTACAGGTGTTGGCAGCAGGGATGCTGCCACCAAGCCTACAGGGATGTATTTACGGCGTCCTGTACCTTGAATACCCTGTCCCTGCTAAAGTGTGTAGCGGTTTTGATTAGCGTAAGAAGCGTCCGCCGCTAATGTCGATAAGCGCACCGTTAATATGAGAAGACATATCGCTGGCTAAAAACAACACGGAACTGGCGACTTCTTCGGCAAAGGTATTACGGCCTAGCGGTGTTTGTTTACGGTAGTTTTCCAGCATTTCAGGCGTTGAATGAATCTCATGATGTTGAGTTTCTACTGTGCCTGGCATGATGGAGTTGGTGCGTATTGCTGGGGCTAATTCTTTTGCTAGAGTATGGGTAAAAACCATTAAGCCGCCTTTAGCTGCTGCATACGCGCCTGCGCCATTAGCGCCACCGGTTTGTACCGATAATGATAATAAATTGATAATGCGACCATCGCCAGTGGCGCGTAAATGCGGTATCGCACGTTTAGTGACTAAAAACGCACTGTTAAGGTTTAAGGCTTGAGTTTGAGTCCAAACTTCTAACGAGCAGTCTTCGATTTTGGCACGTTGAATCAGGCCACCGCTGTTATTGACTAAAATATCTAGGCAACCGGTTTCAGCAATTAATTGATCGACAACATGGTTAGCTTGGTCTTCTTGAGTTAAGTCACCGGACAGCAAAACTGAGCGAATGCCTTGCTCAGCCAACTCAGCATGTAAGTCTTCGGCGGCATTTTTACTTGAATGATAATGCAGGCCAATGGTCGCGCCTGCTCGGCCAAGCGCAATGGCAGAGGCTTTGCCAATGCCTACTGCCGCGCCGGTAATTAATGCAACTTTATTCGTTAAGTCTAACGTTTGGTTAGGTACCATGTATGTGCTCCGGGTTTACCGGCAGCTTTTCACCTGGAAAATTTTAGCTCGATTTTTACCCCTATGGATCGTAGAAAAAAAAATCTGCGACATCTCAGGCGGCGTCCGGTAGTCAACTGTGTAGGGAATGTGGTTGTCATTTAATACAGCAAGAAAAGCTGCGACATTAGAGCAGGCTAAGGCAACATGGTTAATCAGTGTATCTTTGCCCGCATACGGTGGTTGTTCAACGACCGAAACATGTACTATTGCGGTTTCGCCGTTATAAAGCCATGCGCCACCGCGTTTAGAAGGCGCTCGAAGCCCTTGTTTTAAGCCCAGTATGCGTTCGTAAAAAGACACGACTTCAGGTAATTGTGAAGCCGTAGTGACGATATTGATATGGTTAATGCCTGATATATTCATTCCTGTCGCAGCTTGGTAAGGTTTATTTTCTCATTCGTCCGAGGCAGCCGTTTCAGGTGCTTCGGGATTGTTTAACTGTTTAATTTTGTCTAGCACTTCTTGCGCGTGTCCATCTGGGGTAACGCCATATATAACATCGGCTAACACGCCTTGCTTATCGATAATAAAGGTGGAGCGGAAAATAGCCATGCTTTTAACGCCTTCTTTTTCGCGTTCGCGCCAGACACCATAGCTTTCACAAAGCTGACCGCTGGTATCGGCTAATAATTGAATTTTTAGACCGAATTTATTGATAAAGTCGCGGTGGCTTTCGCAACTATCTTTGCTAACACCAATAATTACCGTATCTTCTGCCGCAAAGTCATCGATGAGCGCGGTAAATTGGTTGGCTTCTATTGTGCAGCCTGGCGTGTCATCTTTTGGGTAAAAATATAACACGACGTTTTTTTCATTATAGTAATCGTTTAGGCTAACGAGTTGACCATTTTCATTAAATGACCTAAACATAGGTGCGGCTTGTGCTTTTTCTAACATAACTCCTCCAAATATATAATTATTATCAACGCCGATACCCGCAGCGTCACTGCATCATAGTAAGCGTACCGGTGAAAGTCCAGTGTTGATGTAATAATTATTGCTTAATGCGTTTAATGGGTTTATTGGTTGGGGGAACAGTCCGGACTATTTTTATGGTTGCTTAGGCAGTGCTTTTTCATGGGGAGGTGAAGCCACTGATGCGATGCCTTTTTTGGCATGTAGTTGCCACATTGCTGGTAGAGCTGTGGGTAAATTTAAGACAATTCGTCCTTGTTCGGCATTAATCGTTAAATTGGCCAGGTCTATAGGCACATAAATATCGAGTTGGCCTTCGATGTCGGTAAACATGCCGTTTTTAGCGATGGTAAGTTGTTTTTCATCCTCGTTATAAGTCGCTGTGATGCTACTGGTTGGAAAACCAAAACCTTTTATGTTTAAGTGGGCGTGAGGAGGGTTATTAGCCGATGGTAGGGCGTGTAAAACCACATCGCCGACATTCGCGTTGATGGTAAGCGCTGTGCCTAATTGCGCTAAGCTTAGCTCTTTGTCTGTTTTGTGCGGTGTAGCTAACGCAGCTAAGCCAGACATAGCCAGCGCAAGTGCTGCAAATAACCAAGGCTTAACGGTTTTTGGTAGATTTTGCCAATGTTGTAGCAAAATGAAGTCAGGTATTTCGCGGTCTGGCAGGTTTTCCCATTTTGCTATTAATGCGTAATAAAGCCAGGCACAAACAGCATACGTGAGAAAGCCACTCCACAGCACATCAGAGAGAAAATGCCCTCCTGCGGCAATGCGTCCCATACCAACGGACAGCCCCAGCAATAAAGCCGCCACGAAATAGGCGAGTGCTAGTAACGGTTTTTTGCGGCGGTTTAGGAAAAAAAAAAACACCCAGAATACATAACCTACACTGCAATGTCCGCAGGGAAAAGATTTACCTTCAGCACCGGGCATTCCGGGCGGTTGATACGCCAATTGACCGTGAAATTGCTCAATTTGGCGAGGTCGTGGCCGACCATAATGGTCTTTAAAAATGCCGTTGACGACTAAGCCAGGGCCTAAAATAATGCAAAACAAGATGTAAAACGCGACTCGTCTATGCTTTGTTGCTGAAGGTTTGCTACCAGAAAACGCTAACACGCCAAGACAGCCTAACAGTAACACATTGACTAATATCGGTATTGCCTTATAAAAAAATACCCAAATAGTTCGCTGCTCTTCTGGCCAGAAATTGTCTGGGTTATCTGCATGAAAAAAGCGTTGGGCGACTTGTATGTCTAAGTCTGACAACCAAAATGGCAGTGTTAATAGGGCAACGACACTAAGAAATAGACTTATTTCTGTGATTATCGGGCGGTGCAGGATGGGTGAGGCTGCAATTGCTTTCATAAGAGTGGTGTAATGAATGAGAGAGGATGGGCGGTATAACGGGTTATGTTGACGACAGCACTAGGTTATTGACATAATCACTACAGATTAACTTAACAATACGATGATTTTATGACCGATCCTATTATTTTTACTGATAACGCAGCGACTAAAGTGAGCGAATTAATTGCCGAAGAAGGCAATGATAATTTGAAGTTGCGAGTTTATGTGTCAGGCGGCGGGTGTTCTGGATTCCAATATGGTTTTACGTTTGATGAACAAGTTAACGAAGATGATACTTGTGTGGTCAAAAGTGGCGTAACTGTATTAATTGACTCAATGAGTATTCAGTATTTAACAGGTGCGCAAATCGACTACAAAGAAGACTTGTCAGGCGCGCAATTTGTTATTAAAAACCCTAATGCCACGACGACATGTGGTTGTGGTTCTTCCTTTTCAGCTTAACATTTCTGATAAATAGCTCCGAGAATAACCTCGCGGCTAGCACCGGTAACCTGTTTTAAATTGCCTGGCAAACCATTCAGCGTTTGTCGGGCTAACCAGGCGAATGCCATTGCTTCAACATGATCCGGGTGTATGCCATAGGCTTCGCTAGAGGCAATTGAACAGGCGAGGTTTTGCTCTAATAATTCCATTAGTAGTTGGTTGTGTACCCCGCCGCCGCAAATCAGTACTTGCTCTGCTATCGGTGCATGTTTTTTTATCGCGTCGCATATTGTCACGGCGGTGAGATAGCATAAACTGGCTTGTAAGTCTTCGGGTTTATAACGAGTGCTGTCGATTTGTTGCGTTAGCCAGTCTAAGCAGAAATATTCTTTGCCAGTGCTTTTGGGTGGCGGGCTAGTAAAATAAGCGTCTTGCTTAAGTTGGGCGACTAAGTCGTAATCAATCACGCCTGTTTTCGCCCAATTGCCGTGTTCATCGTAGGGGAGTCCTAGGCAACGATGAATCCACTGATCTAGTAAAACATTACCTGGGCCAGTATCAAAGCCTAGGCTGTTGTTATTAGGGTTTGAGGGTAATATTGTGATATTGGCGATACCGCCAATGTTGACAATACAGCGCTCGATATGCGCGTGGCGGAATACTGCCTGGTGAAAGGCAGGCACTAAAGGCGCACCTTGACCTTGGGCAGCGATGTCACGGCGTCTAAAATCAGCGATAGTCGTAATATTAGTCAATTCAGCAATAATATTAGGGTCGCCGATTTGTAACGTAAACGGAGCTGACTCCGTCATGCCATGATGCACGGTTTGACCATGGCTGCCTATGGCTTTAATGGCCGTTGCTGGGTATTTGCTTTTAGCTAATAACGCGATAACAGCTTCAGCAAATAAAAGACCTAGCTTATGATCTAGGCTGCCATAGTCTTTTAACGTAATTCGTGCCGTCGCGTCGCTTACTTGGTCAATGTGCGCTTTGATTTCTGCACTGAACGGCAAATAAATAAAATCGATAAGTAAAGGTTTAGCGCCAGAAAAATCTACTAACGCGGCGTCAATACCATCCGCACTAGTGCCTGAGATAATGCTATATAAAGTTCTGGCATGAGCGCCTCCGTTATCTATAAAGTAACGTCTAAGATTTTATGCATTGGCGCAACCTGTTATTCGTTGTGCTGTTGATTTTTAGCCAATAAGGTACGCGCTTTAACCGAGTAAAGTTGCGCTAAAACGGGTTTAGCCGTGGTTTTAAAATCAACTAACTCGTTATCATTAAGCGTCAATAAATGCCTTGAGGTTTGTCGCTCTGGATTTTTATGCACACCATCTACGCGAAACTCATAGTGCAAATGTGGGCCTGTGGCGAGACCAGTTTGACCGACATAACCAATGATGTCGCCTTGATGAACGTTGTCGCCATCGAGTAAGCCACGTTTAAAACCCGATAAATGAGCATATAACGTTTCGTAATGCTCACCGTGTTTAAGGATAATGACTTGACCGTAACCACCTTTTCTTCCCATAAAGGCGATTGAGCCATCACCGGCTGCTTTAACAGGGGTGCCTGTACGGGCCGCATAATCAACGCCTTTATGGGCGCGGATTCTGTTTAAAATAGGGTGTCTGCGATTTGTGCTGAAGTGAGAGCTAATACGTGCGTATTCAACAGGTGTGCTTAAAAAGGCTTTGCGCATCGCTTTGCCTTCCGGGGTGTAATAATTGACATTACCTTCATAGTCTTCATAGCGTACAGCTGTTAAGACCTTGCCTTCATTCACAAACTCTGCCGCAATAATTTGCTCATTACCGTCCATTCCTGTTTGGTAAACCACAGTAAATTCATCACCCTGATGTAGATTGGTGGCGAAGTCAATATCCCAGGCGAATACGCTGGTAAGCTGGTCAATTAATTGGTCAGATAAACCGGCTTCGCGCCCTGCGTCTTCCAATGTTGATTCGATGATGCCGTAAGCACTGGAATAGGGGTAGTTTGAGTTATCGGCTGGATTAGAGTCATCGGTCGTTTTTTTGGCCGGAATTAACGCGTGTATGCGTTTGTTTGCTATGGGTTGGCTATCTACGTTAACGAAGGGGTTATGCGACGGTGTGTGAGGAATCTTTGCGGGTAAAATCGGTTGGTTAAGCGCAGAGTCGTTAAATTCAGCCGCGAGGTTGGTTAAAACCTCATCTGAAGAGTTATCTTGCTCGACGTGCTGGCTTGTGTGTTTTGCTAAATAATGGTGGTGATGTTTTAGGCGTACATGCTGGCGAGCATGTAATTTTGTTAACAGCGATTCGCTATGTTTGTGCTTGCTGTGTAATAAGTCTTTGTGGGACTTAGTGTGTAGGATAGCTACAACGGGTTTCGATTTGCTTGAAGATGTTTGGTGCTTTTGTGTTTTGCTAGTTTTATGGGGCTTGCTAGTTAAGGCAACTACAGTCTTTTTAGTCTTAGTCTGTTTGACTTGAGTTAATGCTGGTTTTTTTGTGGTGGTATGAGGCTTTGCGTAACCATAAGTTGTTGGCACAATAACCCCTAACCCGATTAATAAACAAGTCGATAAGTGTTTTTTTATTGGCATTCGCGTAATGACGATAAGTGAGTTAATGGCGTGGTTTCGCTAGTTATAAGCAGCAAAATTCTTGCCAGTCGGAAAGTCGTTATTGAGATTAGCAGGGTTTAAGCCGTATTTTGCCAGTGCTGCATCACCAATAAGTAGATGACTCAGTGAAATTAACTTTGAATAATCAAGCATTAATCATTGATATAGCCGTTACTATGGCGCAAGTATATTGGGTTTTGTGATATTTTACCAATAAAACCTTAGTTTTTGCTCAATTGGGCGGATAAAGACTGTGTTATGCTTTCTAATGGTGCGCGCCTAGATGCTTTAAACTTGTTTTTTGATTCAGATTGGTGCGAACAAATGCTCTAATCGAAACACCTTATCGCGAATTGGATAGGTTAACGTGTTGTGGACTGTTGTTTTTAGTATTAATGGCTTAATTGTTGCTTAGTGATTTTACTGAGCTGTCACATAAAATTACCTTATCATCAATGGAACAGAAAAAAAATATTCCCTTATTTTCAACCTATCATTTGTGCAGCCAATGGGCGTATTGTCGGTTATGAAGCTTTAGCCAGAAAAAGAGATGATAATGGTAACGTGAGTTCGGCTGGCGAACTTTTTTCCTCGTCTGAGCTGTCGCATCAGGCACTTATCACGTTAGACCGCGATGTTCGTGAACAAGCGCTGCAACGCTTTCGGCAAATGAAAGAATCTTGCTATTTAGCACTGAATATTTCAGCAACCTGGCTAGATTATCTTGCGGACTTTGAAGCGCTGCCTACTTTAACGATGATTGATAGATTAGGGATTGATAGGCGCCGCATCGTAGTCGAAATTACCGAGGCTAAAGGTGATTTAGAGCGGTTAGTTAAAGTAGTTAATATTTACAAAAAAAATGGTATTAGAGTAGCGATTGATGATTTTGGTTCTGGCTTTTCGCAGTTGGAGAGAGTAATGAGCTTTTTACCAGATATCATCAAGCTAGATATGAAGCTATTCAAAGCCGCAGCAAAAGGCGGTATCGCTAGCGATGTTGTGCACTTATTGAGCCGGTTAGCGAGGCGCACCGGTTGTCGAATCGTCTGCGAAGGTGTTGAAACCCCTGACGAGTTTTTTTTCGGTTTAAACTGTGGCGCTCAGTATATGCAAGGTTATCTGTTTTCGCCGGCGGTGGAGGATTTTTACGATGACCAGCATTTTCATGACAAAATCGTTGATTTACGCCATCAGTTTTTTGAATAAAACCCTAGTGAAAGAACAGGAAAAAATTCAATTCATCTGTCAAATTAAAAATCTTATTAATCAATTAAAAGCATCGGTAGAAACGGTTGTTGAGCTTGAAAAAGTACCTACATCGTTATTTGCTAATACCGGCTTGTTAAGATTTTATTTATGTAATAACAATGGCGATCAAATTTCGGCTAATTATAATTTTGCCGAAAATCAGTGGCTCGTCGATACAGAAAAATTAGGTTTTAATTGGTCTTGGCGTGAATACTTTTATCAATTGCGCGCGCTAGAAGTCACTGATTCTTGTTATAGAGTCGTGACGTCAGACCGCTATCGAGATTTTAGTTCTGAGGTTTTGTGCAAAACCTTGTCATTACGCCTAGATGATAATCGAATTTTATTAGTCGATATTGCGGCTGATAAGTTGTAGCAGGGGTTATTGTTGGCCTATTTACTCAATTTTTCATGGGATAAAACGCTTAAACAGTCGCTAAAATCAGTCCTGTGGCCGGTTATTTTGTTCGTACTGTTTGATTGTGGTGCATTTGCCATGAATTACGTTATTTCCAATCGATTATCAGCCTATGCTATTTCGATTAATTTGGCTGGTAGGCAACGCATGTTAACTCAGCGTATGGCAAAAGCCGTGTTACTTGCTGATACCGAAATAGGACAGCCAAAGCAACTGGCATTAAAAGAGTTAGCTGAAACGATTCGCCTATTCGAGCGTACCTTGTTAGCTTTTTATCAAGGTGGTACTACGTTAGATGGGGACTATAAACCGATAACACTTTCAGCCAGCAATGAATCGAATATACAAGCGTTAATACTCCCCGCGTTGATAATGTGGAAAGATTTAAAGCCCGATGTTGATATGTTGTTAACCTGGAGAGACAAGCCGTTAACAACGACCCAGTTACGGCATGTACGCAACCGATTGGTTGCAGCCAATCGAGAGTTATTGCAAAAAATGGATGCGATGACGTCAACGCTTGAGCAAGCAGCCATCGCTAATGCAACCCAGCTACGCTTATATCAACGTCTATTTTTAATTATTGCCTTTATTAACTTTATTATTATTTTCACTAGGTTGCGCAGTAACATCAGGCACTCAATACAAAATAATGCCACGATGCGCGCTATTTTCAATTCCATTGATTCGTGTATTTTGTTGTACGACAAAACGGGCTTGATTATTTCGGCTAATCAAGCCGCTATTGTGTTGTTCGGCGAACTAAAATTTGATTCTACCTACATTCATGACGTTTTGCTTAGCTCTGAATTACAGATGATGGGTGTGACGAGCTCGGGGCATAGGTTTAAAGCAAAAGTTAATCATTTTCAAGTTGTGCAAGATGATCAGGTTATTAATATTTGCACGGTACAAGATGTTTCTGAGCAGCATGATAAAGAGCAAACGTTAACGCGCTTAGCCTTTCATGATGCACTGACGGGGCTACCTAATCGGCTGTTGTTTTACGAAAGGCTAGAGCATGATTTATTACATGCTAAGCGCAATCAGCATTTGTTAGCGGTATTATTTTTAGACTTAGATGGTTTTAAACAAATAAACGATAGTTTAGGTCACGAAACCGGTGATCAGGTATTAAAAATGGTGGCCGAGCGTTTACGAAGCTGTTGTCGAGAAGATGACACGGTAGCGCGTTTAGGCGGCGATGAATTTACGATGATATTGGCGTCTGTTCAGGCTATGCATAATATTGACTTAGTAGCGAATGTTATCTTAAAAGAATTAGGCAAAGGCTATGTTTTAAATAATCAAAATCTTGTGATTAGCGTGAGTATAGGAATAGCGCTTTACCCTAATGACCATATTGATGCATCTGTTTTAATTAAATTAGCCGATGCCGCTATGTACAAGGCTAAGATGGCGGGTAAAAATAACTACTGTAAAGCCTCTGAGCTGTCTTATTCTGTGCCACCATAAGCTATGCTTTAAACGGTTAAGTTTTCGGTTTTTAGGGTGCGCTGTGCGCACTTTTATAAGTTATCATTAAAAATCAATGAAAAAAGGTGCGCACAGCGCACTACGGCAACACAAGATACCTAAAACTTGACCGTTCAGAGTATATAATGCTGAGCTCTGAATAATCAGTTATTTCCGCGCATTAAATCTAACAAATCATCCGCTGACATTTTGCCACTAATGTCGGCACCGTCTAATAAACTGTCGGCAAGGTCACGTTTTGTGGCTGTGTAATGCAACAATTTTTTCTTCTATGGTTTGTTTCGTTATCATTCGATAAATCGTGACGGGGCGTTGTTGTCCCATGCGATGGGCGCGGTCTGATGCTTGGTCTTCAACGGCTGGATTCCACCAAGGATCCATGTGAATGACATAATCGGCGGCGGTTAAGTTAATGCCGACACCGCCGGCTTTTAAGCTGATTAAAAATAAGTCACCCTTACCAGCTTGGAAGGCGTTGACACGTTCTTGGCGCTCTTTTGCTGGGGTGCTACCGTCTAAGTATTGGTAATTAATACCGCGCTGCTCAATAAAGTCTTTGATGATGTGTAAATGGTCAACAAACTGACTAAAAACAAGGGCTTTATGTTTGTTTTCAAGTAGTTCTTCGACAATATCGCCAAACGCCGCTAGCTTGCTGCTAGGCAGGCTAATATCGGCATTGACTAAGCGGGTATTACAGCAACTGCGGCGTAATCGAGTAATCGCGGCTAGAATTTTTAAGTGTTTCGCACCCATTGAATCGGTATTGTCGTTTAACGTGGCTATACTTTCTCGGCGTAAAGCCTCGTAAAAAGCCATTTCTTCTGTGCTGAGTTCAACATAGATAGGAATTTCGGTACGTGGTGGTAGTTCTTGTAATACCTGAGTTTTAGTTCTACGCAAAATAAAGGGTTGAATGAGTTTTTTGAGTTGCTGACGGCTTTGTTGATTTTGGTCACGGCCTATAGGGCCTGCGAATCGTCGGTTAAATTGCTCTTGGGAACCTAATAGGCCTGGGTTGATAAAGCGGAATAGGTTCCATAATTCACCTAAATGGTTTTCTAATGGTGTGCCCGTCATAATGACTTTAAATTCACCTTGCAAATTCATGGCTCCTTGCGAGCGCCGAGTGGCAAAGTTTTTAATGGCTTGTGCTTCGTCTAGGATAACAGTTTGAAAGCGGATTTTGGCCAGCATGTCGGCGACTTGTTCTTGTTGTAACAAGCCATAACTGCAAATTAATAAGTCAAATGGGGCTAGGTTGTCCAATAAGCGTTGGCGGTCGCCTGTGCCTATGGTTTTAGGGTTTAAAGTAGGGGCAAAGCGTTTGGCTTCACTTTCCCAATTCAGGCACACTGAAGTCGGGGCAACGATTAGGCTGGCGCCTTGCGGCGCACGTTCGACTAATAGCGCTAGCCCTTGAATCGTTTTACCTAAGCCCATGTCATCGGCTAAACATGCGCCTACGCCCCAGTGTGCTAAGCGCGATAGCCAAGCAAAACCGTCTTGTTGATACTCACGCAGTTCGGCTTGGAAGGTTGAGGGTACTACTGGTTGTAATTCGCGTGCTGACTTTAAACGCTTTATATGGTTTTTCCAGTCTTTGTCCGATTTCAATTCGCCGACTTCGTTTTCCCAATCTTCTAACGTAATCGCAGCGAGTGGGTTAAGGCGAAGCTTTTTAGCACTGCTGTCTGCATAGGCTTTTAAGTCGTGCAAGCGCCGACGGAACGCTTCCGTCAGTGCGATAAATTGACCATCTTGTAATTGTAAAAATCGTCCCTGACTATTATCGAGTAAACTGAGTAGCTGTTGAAGTTCAATGACTTGCGTTTCATTGATTTTTAATTCACCGTCAATGCCAAACCAATCGTTTTGGCGCTTAATCGACACGCTTAGGTTGCTGGCGGATAACTGGCCTAATACGCTGAATTTAACCCCCTCAGGCCATTCTAAAATAGCTTTGTCGGCGGGTAAGGCTTGTATTTGCAATAGAAATTCTAAGCAATCTTCTGGTTCATAGATTAGCCAATCACCGGTTTCTTCTTGTTCGGCTTGTCTTAAAATAGGGCAGGTGGCTATGACTTCCGCAGCATTGGCGCGTTCTTGTTTTAAGTCGCGTTGGGTTTGTACGCGCTTGCCGTCGACTTCGGCTAATACATTTTCACTGCCATGACCAGGTCGGTAGTACGCACCGCCGGTTTGAAACGGGCGTATGTAAATACCTGCTTTGAGTCCCGAACCTAACGGTAATAAATGCACGCGCGGCGTTAAATCGGCGTTGACTTGTTCGGCATGGCTGGTGCTGCCGCTGATATTAGAGTGAACTGTTAATAAGTTAGAAATACTGGCTAAGGTTTGTAAAACGCGCTCTTGCGCTGATTCGGGCACTTCTAAGCCCTTTGGACCTAGTATTTTGTAAATTTTTTGATGTTCTTCAGTAAATTTAACGACTTTTAAACGGGTGGGTGAATCTTTGCTGATATGAATCGTTTTGTCTTCTGAGGGTTTGGGATCTAAACTGATGTTTATTTGCTTATTGGCATTGGGTTTGCTGACATTGAGAATCGGCTCTTCTTTAATGACCTCCAATCTGACTTCAGGCGAATTTGCCCAGAAGAGCAAGGGGTGGCCTACCAGCGACAACGGCATTTTGCTGCTAAATTCAACCTGAAGCATACCTGACCAGCTATCGCGATATTCTCTTAGCGTATTACATAAGGCTAAATCCTGTTCTGATAAATAATCAAAACTACTGGCTTCTGCCCGTAAGCGTTTTAATGCAATGACGCGGCCTTTAGTCCAGCCGCTTTTACCTTGCTGTTTTTGTTCGCGTGGTTCTAGCAATAAACTTTGTGTGGCTTCATGAAAGCTAACTAGCCAAATCAAGCGAATGGGTTTTTCGGTAATCGGCGCATTACTTATTTTAGCGTTACTTGGATTGATGCCTTGCAACGCATCTAAGGCTAATTCCCAATCCGGTTTACAAACAAATAAATTCGTTAATGCGATAGCACTGTGTTGGCTAAAAAAGCTATGGTCGTAAGCTTTAGCATTATCAGGCTGGATATGAGTGTATAGTCTAGCTAGTTCAGCGGCAGGCCAGTGGTAGCCGTTGTTATGAATATACTGGTAAAGTTTATGATTAGCTGTGGTTACAGATTTGAAGTAGTCCGGTTTAACCCAATATTTGATAACCATTAGCAACACTGCTTGCAATACAGGCGGGTCAGCTATGTCGTTTTGGATGTTGTTAATGGTATAAGGTGAGTCGTAAGCTAATAATTGAGCACGCGCGTCTAAGTTGCCTTGTAATATTTGTAAAAACAATGACAGATATTGATAGACCTCAGCCCACGGGCTGTTAAGCTTAATCGCTTGCGCGAGTAATGTGGCTGCTTTGGTGTGTAAACTGTGGTCGCCCGTTTTTAATAATGCGATAGGATAAAATATACCCGATAGGTTGGCAAAATACGCAGTACGTTTATTGGTTAGCTTGCGCAACGCGCTCAAGGCATTCTCAAATTGGTTGATAGCAGCTTGTGTATTGCCTTGTAAAAAAGTTAACGCTGCCGCGATAGCCTGCATTTCCGGCGTGTTGAATTCAGTTATTAAGGTGACTAGTGCGTCCCAATCACCACGTAGCAAAAGTAACTCGGCATAAATGAGTCGCGCAAATTGATGAGCGTATGAGTCTGGTGTTTTTGCGCTTTGCTGTGCTAAAAATGCGTTAATTGTTGCATCGTTCTTTAGATAGGAAAGCTGGTGTACACCTATGTAGCCAGCTAGTTCATCAGTCATTACCGGATGTTCGCGGGCTAACCATTCTGGGTCAAATGGATTAAGCAACCAAGATAGATAGGAATCAATGCTATTAAACTTTGTAGAATACCGCTGCCTAACACTGATAAATTTTTTGACTGTCGTGTAGTCGCGGCAATAAAACTGGATGCGAGCGTTGCGTATACACTCTTCGTCGCTGTTGAAATAAAGATACGTTGTATTGGCTAGCGTTATATGGGGGGTTAGCACTTCAAAATAACGTTGGAATTGGCGTTGAGTCACTAATTCTCGAGTGATAAGTTCTGCAATATGTCTATTGCAGCGGTAATTGCCTAGTTTAGGGTTGTGTTCAATGAGGTTGAGCTTGTTTAATGCGTCGTAGTAAGGTTTTATATCACTAGATTTGAGCGCTTTGCCGGTGCTGGCTTTTATCCCTAAGCTGCTTAAGCATGAAATCATGACTGTTAGTGAGCAGTAGCTATAATAAACAGCGAGTATATTCATTATCATGAGCTGTTCGTCGGTTAGTTTTTGATACTGCTCCATTAGCTCAGGCAGTTGCGTTGATTTAGTTGTTGCCATGTTTATCTGTTTATTAAAAGTTTGTAGGGTAGAGCTGTGGTTGTGGTTATCGTGGTGATGTTCACACTCATTGTTAAGTATTATAAAGAGCTTGACCGCTAAATTACATTGATTAAGGATTAAAGCAGTATGATAAAAGTAGGTATTGTGGGTGGAACAGGTTACACCGGTGTTGAATTATTGCGGATTTTATCAAAGCATACTCATGTCGAGATTGTTGTTGTAACATCGCGCACTGATGCTGGCGTTAATGTCAGTACAATTTATCCCAATCTAAGACGCACGATTAATTTGGTGTTTTCGCCGCCTGATATTGAAATCTTGTGCCAGTGTGATGTAGTGTTTTTTGCCACACCTAATGGTACCGCTATGCAAATGGCCCCCGCTTTATTGGCTAAAGGGGTTAAAGTCATTGATTTGTCAGCTGATTTTAGATTGAAAAACGTGGCAGTTTGGGAGCAATGGTATGAGCCAATACATGCGTGTCCTGAGCTTGTGGCATCTGCGGTTTATGGGCTTCCGGAATATCATCGTGAAGCAATAGCTAATGCGCAATTAGTCGCCTGTCCTGGCTGTTATCCTACTGCAGTGCAATTAGGCTTTTTACCACTGCTTGAGTTGGGTTTGATTGATACGCATGGGCTTATTGCTGATGTTAAGTCAGGTGTCAGCGGTGCAGGGCGTAAAGCTGAATTAGCGACTTTAATGAGTGAGGCAGGTGAGAGTTTTAAAGCCTATTCGGTGCATGGACATAGGCATTTACCTGAGATTCAGCAAGGCCTTGAGTTAATGGCGCAACAACCCGTTGAATTAACATTTGTTCCACATTTAACCCCTATGATTCGGGGTATTCACGCAACATTGTACGGACGTTTAACTCAAGATATAAGTTTAACGGAAGTCTATAGGGTTTATCAGCAACGCTACGGACAGGAGTTGTTTGTCGATGTGCTTAATATAGGCGCTCATGCTGACACCCGAAATGTTCGTGGTAGCAATTATTGCCAGATTGCATTGCATCAACCACAAGGTAAAAACACCTTAGTCGTGTTATCGGTTATCGATAATTTGGTGAAAGGTGCTTCAGGGCAAGCGGTGCAAGCGATGAATATTATGTGTGGTTTTGCCGAGGATGAAGGGCTGCAGGCATTGGCTTTGTACCCTTAGGTTCTTCACATGATTGCTAATATCAACACGGATTTTAGCAATCATGATTTGTTAGTTAAGATGCTAAAAAATTACTGCTCAACTTGAGCTATCCAGTCTTGCAAGTTGTAATAGTTAGTAATTCTGGCAACTTTATTATCTTTAATTTCAAAAAACGCTCCCGCAGGTAGGCGATATTTTTGACCATTAGCCGCCGGGAGACCTTCGTCACTGTTAAGATATTCACCGTTTACGATAAATTCAGCAGCGGCACGACTTCCGTTTTCGTTGGCCATGATAACCATATCCGTCAAATGTTCTTTATAATTATGATTCATGCAGGCCATGAATTGTTTGAAGGCGGCTTTGCCAATTTCGCGCTTACCTTGATTAATATCATGGATGACATCATCGGTAAGCAAGCTTAAAAAACGTGTCGATATCGCCATTATTAAAAGCGGTATAATAGTGCTGGATTAAGTTAATACTATCGGTGTTCATAATGTTGTGTGAAAGTTTGATTAAACTGGTTATTCTATAGCGAAATTAGTTCAAAGTGCTGGTAAAATTTTTTAAGGTTAAATTGTACCATGTCTAAATTATTAGCTATTCGACTTGTAATAATGCTAATTTGCAACTATCCTCTAAGCACCTATCAACGACTATAATGCCAGTAGTTAGTAAATTGTTAATTCATAAAACAGAAAGTTTAACAGAGCCTACCGATGAGAAATATCGTTTTTTCTCGTTGGAAGAGTTTAGTGAATTCTGGAATCAAGAAGCTTTAGCGTATTCAGATTATCTGGATAAATTAGTGTTTAGGATTTCCAGAAGACCTAAGCAGCTACTCGCGCATTTACAACGTATTTATTATTGTTTTCATACTGATTTGAATGCTCAGCTTTTTGCTGCAATTGTGGATTTACTCTTTGTATTGGATAAAACGTGGTCAGGCGCTAAGCTGGCGCATTCTGATGGGGTGCAAAAGCAAATTAACGACTGAGCAATTTGAAACCTTAAAACAATTTTTAAAAGACGATAAAGCTGATATTTACCGGATGCCTGTTAATCAGTATTCCGTACTTGCGCGGGGATTAGAGGGTTCAGACAGGCTTGTGGAACAACGTAAACAACCCGTACAAATTAGCATTGACCCGCTAGAGCTCGCACGCGATTATATCGAGTATAGCCAATTGGATGAAGCAAAGTCTGTATTGGAAAAAGCGATTTTACAGCAACCCGAACGAGTAGAATTGCATCATGAGTTATTGGATTTATATCGCTCGACTCGCGATGCTTCGGGATTCAATATAATGCTCAATGAATTATCAGAATTAAAAGTTGAGCTAATTGATGAATGGAAACAGTTAAATACTTATTTTAAAGGCTAAAACAAAAATGGATAAAACTAAAAGTCCATTAAAAGTTGCATTATACGGAATGGACGGGCGTAGTTATAAAATGATGTCTATGTATCTTCAGGGTCCATGCCGAGGAGCAGCTGTTGTCGTTAACGATATTCATGCAGAATGCGATATCTTTGATGCTGATACGATTAATGGGCAGCAGCTATTACAAGAGCATTTAGCCAATAAGGTACAGCGTCCGTTAATCGTTTTGTCTTTGCATGAGCAACAACAAGAAAAACGTTATCGCAGTAAAAAAGCCTGTTAAAACCGATGAAATGTTAGCCGCTCTGGCTAAAGCACAAGAGCAAGCCTTGAAGCCGCAGACCAAACCAATCGCTAATACAGCTATGGCAAGCGATGCGTCAGCACAGTCCAAGGTCATTGACCGGGAAGCATCGACAACGGCTGATAATGATGAAGCCCCGAAAGAGACACAGTTAAAGCGCTATGTGATTGACTCTGACGAGCAGAAAAAATCGTCAAAGCATCAAGCCGCTATGCAGCTCAATGAAAAAGGCTTTGGTTCTTTTATAGGAACACTAACAGGGATTGATGTTAATGATCCTAAGCAATTTGCTAGAGCCTATTATAATCCTAAAGAATTTTTTCAAGGTTATGTCGATTCTGCATTTAAAGTGAGCCGGTCTAAAGGGCAGGTTAGACAGTTAAATTCTGGTTGGAATCCGTTGATTATATTTCCACAGACTGACGAAGTTTGGCTAGATGTTGATGAAAGCCAACTGCGCGCATTTTCTGGGCTCGCTATCAATAAAACTTTAGGCGAAAAAATGACGGTTACGCCATTGCCTCAAGATTCTGTTAACTTAGAAAGAGCGCTAGAAGCATTTTATAGTATGGATGCTTTTATGTGGAAAATTGCATGTTGGGCATCGAAAGGGCGTTACCCTGTCACCATTGATATTAAGCAACCCGTCTATTTAAAACATTGGCCAAATTTTACACGGTTATTAGTGACGCCACATGCGCTAAGAATTGCAGCCTTATTAGTGCAAGGCCCTAGAACATTGGATAATGTTGCAGAGGTTTTAAACATTAAACCTCAATATGTGTTTGTTTTTATTAGTGCTGCATCGGCACTTGGTTTAGCCGGTCAAGTTAAGCGAGAGGCTGATGTCCTGGTTCAATCACCTGAAGTAAAGTCAAACAAAAATAAAGGCCTGCTGAGTCGGATACTCAGTGTATTGCGTGGCAAGAAAGCATAGTGGAACATTTATATCATGAGTCAATATAAGATTATTTTTACCGGACCGGTCGGTGCAGGAAAAACCACAGCTATTAATTCAATTAGTGATGTCCCTCCGATAAAAACAGATGCATCTGCCAGCGATATGACTAAATTCAGAAAGTCGTCCACTACGGTCGCTATGGATTATGGTGTGATGAATCTTCCAGGGGGAGAAAAGTTGCATTTATATGGCACGCCAGGGCAAGAGCGTTTTGATTTTATGTGGGATATCTTGATTACTGGCGGTATTGGGTTAATTTTGTTGTTAGACAATACGCGAGCAGACCCCTTTCAGGATATGCGCTTTTTCTTGGATACCTTTGATAAATTTGTGTCTGATACGGCGGTTGCGATAGGCGTTACTCAAATGGATTTGAGTGCAAAGCCTACTATCGAAGATTATCATGTGCAATTACAAGGAATGGGGTTAAAGCCACCCGTATTTGCAGTCGATGCCAGGGTAAAAAGCGACGTGTCGTTATTAGTGCAAGCGTTGCTATATACATTAGATCCTGGTTTAGAGGGCTGATAATGACTAGTGAATACACGCTAGCGGAGGGACTTTACCTTTATCCAACTCCGGCAGGCGCTTATTATGCCGTATCATCGTTAGAAATGGATAAGCCGCGACAATTTCTAAGGCGTTTATTACAATATCCAGAAACGCCTTTGCTGACGCTAGATAACCTGCGGCGTTTGATGAATTATGATGATGAAAAAAGTGTTTGGAATTATTACATCACTGCCAGAAACTGCGGTGGATACAAGGTCTTGATCAACCAGAAGAGTACCCGTTAGGCTCATTAGAAGATATTTTTTTTTGCCTGGAATGCTAAGTAAGCTGTCTGAAAATGGCAAAGTATTATTAGCAGAGAAGCAAGGGTTTTATTTGGCTACGCATGGTTTTCCACACGAGGTTGCTGAGGAGTTGTCAGCGCTGAGTGCTGAAATTGCGACCATCCATGAACGGCGTTCTGGCCTTTTAATTAATAATATGGGACTGGTAAGTCATGCATGGGCGATTGTTGATGCTTTTGGCAATAGTGAAGTCGGTTTTTGGCCGTTGTTTATTTCTAACAACCGCTTTGTTGTCGCCATTTATGGTATTCCGCATTTCAACCAGCCTGAATTTGTATCATTAGTTTGGGCATTAAGCATACGCTACGCTACACAGGAGCGTTAAGTTAGAATGGCAAATTTTTTTATATAAAAGAGGATAAAAAGCATGCGTGCAAATATGTTAACTTCTGTGTTAACAGAACTTAATGGAACATCTGCTGATATTGAAGCTTCAGGTATTATTTCGACTGATGGTTTGATGATAGCGTCGGTGTTACCAGCGAATATGGATGAAGATCGTGTTGGTGCTATGAGTGCGGCGATGTTGTCTTTAGGTGATAGAACAGCCCAAGAACTGGCAAGAGGTGCTTTAGAGCAGGTACTCATTAAAGGTGCAAACGGTTATGTATTAATGACGTATGCGGGAGCAGAATCGGTATTGACAGTTCTTGCTAAACCTAATGCTAAATTAGGTTTAATTTTCTTAGATGTTAAACGAGCAGCTAACAGTATAGCTGAGTTCTTGTAATCATTTAAAGAAACGCTATGCTTCGAGATATGGAAGAAAACTACATCATCGGCGATTACCGAGAGGTTACCTTAAATTTATTTGGTGGCTTTCGTCGAAAGGTATTTTATTCCGATCTTGAAATTCCGTATCCTGAAGGCAAGCTAGTTGTCTCTACTACGGACAAAAGCGGTATTATTACTCACGCGAATAAAGCGTTTGTTGAGCTGTCAGGTTATAACGTAGATGAGCTTATCGGTTCGCCCCACTCTATTTTAAGGCATCCTGATATGCCTTCTGTCGCATTTAAAGATTTATGGGATAAAGTAGCACAAGGAAGATTCTGGCAAGGTTATGTCAAAAATTTGCGTAAAGATGGCGCACATTATTGGGTAAAAGCTACGGTTATTCCAAACGTTCGTAAAGGTGAAGTCGTTGGCTATACTTCAGTTAGACGTAAACCCTCAAGGGCTAAAGTCAATGACGCTATCGCGCTTTATAAAACCTTAACTTAATCTGTTATGACGACTTATCAATTTACTGTTAGTCCAGATTTTTCACCGCGTCATTTGTCGGGGTGGCATATTTTTAACACGTGGTTGCAAAGAAAATCAGATGAGCATATTCATCTGGAAATGTATGCGGGTTTTCATCAACAGCATCAGGCAATTAAAGAAGACAAAGTTGACCTTATTTATGCCAATCCTTTAGATGCTGCTTTATTGGTTAGACAAAAAATTTTTTACCGTTAGTTAAGGCAAAAAACGTTTCAGATGAAGCGCTTATTGCAACATCTGTTGACAGTGGGTTTGACTCACTTGATGATTTACGGCCAGATATTACTATAGCAGTTACTGAAGATTCTGATGTCAGAATGATGGGAATGATGTTATTAGAAGCTGTCGATTTGTCTGTCGACAATAGTCGTTTCTTAGAATGTGATTCGTATGTATTAGTAACTAAGCAGTTATTGCAGGGTAAGGCTGATGTTGGTGTTTTTTTAGCTTCAGCTTACGACGATTTAACAACAATAACCAAAAATAAATTAAAAACGCTAGCCAGAAGTGAAATTAGCGATATTCATCACACACTTTTGTTAGGGCCTAAATTACATGCAAAACGGCAAGAGTGGCAGGCATTAATGGTTTCTATGAATGAAGATGCTGTCGGTTTAAATATATTGCAAAGTCTTGGTTTTGAGGCTTGGAGCCCCGTGAGTGATGAAGATATGGAATTCATGATAGACTTAATGAATACGCTAGCTATATAAAATTCTAAGTACTTATCATCGTTTATAAACGTTGGTTTTTTATATTTACACAACGGCAGGTGTTACCTGGTTCTTCGTCGCTTTAATCGGTCAATCGATTGTTTGTCTCATGCTCATAGCATTAAATCCTTCAATAGACGCTAGGCCGTCTTGCTCTCAAATCATCTAGCAGTTCTTATATTGGCGAAAATGGCTAAATTATCTTCGTTTATTGCATAGTTTGTATTTTCATGGCTAAAGATAAAACCCAAGCGTATCCGCATCTAGTGCGTTACCCATCTTAAGTCAGTTGGGCAGCCCGATAGTCTAGTAGTATGAGCTAGACTACACCTTAAACTTACCATTTAATTAATGCAACCTGGAGAGGTTACAAGCAGTATGTCGTTACTAATGAGTTACTTAGCTTCGTGTTTTTTTATCAAAAACCCTAACCATTTAATTCCTAGTCGTTCTTTTACAATAAAAAATGTCATTTATTTTTTAATTTTAGGCATTATTGTTGAAGGGCTAATCGCTGACTTTGCTGATGGTACATTGGAAGTAAGTCTGCGCTTAATCATGGCGACGATTGCTATTGCTTCGTTTTTAGCGCTGTCAAAACGCTTAGCTGATTTTGCAAATTTTTATACGGCTATTTTTGTTTGTGAAAATTTTATTTTTACCTTAGCGGCCGTGGTAGAAGGTATTTATTTTTACATGATAATGGCGAAATTCGGCCAAGAACAGAGTGAGATGATTGCATTTACCTTAGGCGGAATACTGTTAGTTTGGTATTTAGCCATCATCGCTTATGTTATTCGCCGTTTTTCTTATCATTCTGTTTTAGAAAGTGTGTTGTTATCGATTAGTTATTTCGTCTTAACTTATGGCATTCCAATGATGTTTATGGATATGTAAGTACTTAGCGTATTAGCTGACAAAACATAAATTTGGAATTGCGGGATTAACATAAAAAGGTTGGACGCATTAATAGCCTTCAGTTATACTAAGCCAGTGCATTCGTCTACGCACATTCTTATCATCCGATAGTACACCTCTATTTAGTTTCCATCCTGTCACGGTAGTTAAGGTTAAGCACCCTAACCGCTGCTTCGAGCAATCTTTTTTATGAATCTTACCGAATTAAAACTAAAACAAATCAGTGAAGTGATTGATATTGCCGAATCGCTCGGCTTAGAAAATGTCGCCCGATCACGAAAGCAAGACTTAATTTTTTGCCATCTTAAAAAAACAAGCAAAAGCAGGCGATGATATATACGGTGACGGGGTTTTAGAAATTTTACAAGATGGTTTTGGTTTCTTACGCACACCCGGTTGTTCATACCTCGCAGGCCCCGATGATATTTATGTTTCTCCAAGTCAAATTCGACGCTTTTCGTTAAAAACCGGTGACACGATTAGCGGCAAAATTCGCCCACCTAAAGATAACGAACGTTATTTTGCGATGTTAAAAGTTGAACAAATCAACTTTGAGCCGCCAGAAAATACTAAAAATAAAATTTACTTCTCGAATTTAACCCCGTTATTTGCCAAAGAACGTTTTGTACTTGAGCAAGGCAATGGCACGAGTGAGGACTTAACCGGTCGCATTATTGACTTAATTGCTCCGATAGGCAAAGGCCAGCGCGGCTTAATTGTTTCACCGCCTAAAGCGGGTAAGACGATGATTTTGCAAAGCTTAGCACAGGCCATTGCGGAGCAAAATCCCGAATGCTATCTAATCGTATTATTAATTGATGAACGCCCCGAAGAAGTCACCGAGATGGAACGTTGTGTACGCGGTGAAGTCATTTCCAGTACTTTTGATGAGCCTCCAACTCGCCATGTACAAGTCGCTGAAATGGTGATTGAAAAAGCCCGTCGTTTAGTTGAGCATAAACACGATGTGGTTATTTTGTTAGACTCTATTACGCGTTTAGCCAGGGCTTATAACACGGTTGTTCCATCATCAGGCAAAATATTAACTGGCGGTGTTGATGCCAATGCCTTAGAAAAGCCTAAGCGATTTTTTGGTGCAGCAAGAAATATCGAAGAGGGCGGAAGTTTGACCATTATCGCAACCGCTTTAGTCGATACCGGCTCACGTATGGATGAAGTGATTTATGAGGAGTTTAAAGGCACAGGCAACATGGAGTTGCATTTAGACCGTAAAATTGCTGAAAAACGGATTTATCCGGCCATTAATATCAATCGTTCAGGTACGCGCAGAGAAGAATACCTGGTTGACCCCGAAAACCTGCAAAAAACAT
>NZ_LAJX01000087.1 GCF_000963695.1 Methylocucumis oryzae | reverse complement strand
TCCTACCGAATGGCTCAAGGATACTTTGGAAAAATTACCGACTTGGCCCAACAGTCGTATTCGATGAGTTGCTGCCTTTTGCAACGGCAAATTCCGAGACAGTTAAGGATCAGAATGTCTTTTAGAAAACAACGTGGCTAGATTGAACGGTTACACTGTTTCCCTAACGGGGCTTGATAGTTTTATGTCAAGTGGGCCAGGAAGATATGCTAATGGCTATCAATCTGACCTTATTCGTAACTTTATGGGTGGTTTTATTATGCCGAATAATGGAACTGATCAAGAAATGACTCTTGATGCGTTGATAGCATCAATGGGTTACAAAAGATTTTTTGTGGTGTTACATCCGGCGTATGGAATGAACACTCCTGACTATGACTCTAGGAGTTATATTTATGGTCATGAGAGTTTTGCCATTGCCAAAGGCGCTAAATTTATTGTTAAAGCTGATGGAACACGATACATCGAAGACTACGCAATATTACCTGCAAATGAAGATTTTGATTATGTTACTCAGTCAGGTCAATGGCTTCAGCAGTGGGCTGATGGAACCTTTCTTGAAGATAAAATTGACCCTTCTGGTATTGGGAAAACAGTATTATTAAAATTTGATGATGATGTGAAAAACGCTTATGTGTCCACGCATAAAGTAATTTACATGGCATCTCAATTTGAACAAGATTATCGAAACAATAAAGACAGTAATGTTCCAGAAATCGTTGGACTGACTAACTTCACTTTAGGTACATATTCATTAACCCAAGATTTATTCGACAGCGGAGTTACCAAATTCCTTGATGCTGATGGCAAACCCATACTCTACGGCTCAGACCAGAACGATTCTATTACTGGTACGGAATCAAGAACCCACGTCGATATTGCTAAATTGGGCTTTTATGATGACTATATTGAAAATGGTATCCACTATATCGGCGGAGGCGGTAACGACCAATTAGTAGGAACTGAGTATAAGGACAAGCTTTTCGGCGGAGGCGATAACGACAAGCTAAACGGAGGAAAAGACAATGACACTCTAAAGGGTGGCGAAGGCAACGACATCCTCGAAGGTGGAGCAGAGGACGACAACTTGGATGGAGGCGAAGGCAGTGACGCCCTAGAAGGCGGCTCTGGCTATGACATCTACCAAGTTGGCACCGGCGACAGGATTATAGATACCGATGGTAAAGGCCATGTCTGGCAAGGCAGTATGCAATTTCGGGGTGGGGATTATGTCAGCCCAAACCTTTGGAAAGATAATCAAGGCAATACATACTCATTAATGGGCGATACTTTAATGATTTACGATCTTAAGGGAACGGGTATTATTATTTATCAATTCAAAAACCACGACCTAGAAATCGATTTAGCCGATCCGAAAGATAACGGTGGCGGCAGTGGTGGCTCTGATGGGTTTGGAGGCGGTACGACCGATTCATCGCCTATTGTGTTAGACCTAGACCGTAATGGCATTATTACAACCGACCTTAAAACCGGGACGTTCTTTGATCATGGCAACGACGGCTTTGCCGAACAAACCGGCTGGGTGAGTCCAAAAGATGGCTTGTTGGCGCTTGATAGGGATGGTAATGGCTTAATCGACAGCGGACGCGAGCTATTCGGTTCCAATACCTTACTCAACAACGGCCAAGCCGCTGCTAATGGCTATGAGGCATTAGCCGAGTTTGATAGCAACCACGATGGTAAAATCGATGTTCAAGATCCCGTTTATAGTCAATTAACGCTCTGGCAAGATCAAAATGGCGATGGTGAATCACAAGCTCATGAGCTACTTGGCTTGGCCCAAGCTTCAGTGCAAAGTATTGCCGTGACTTATCTGAGTAGCGGGTTAATTGATAATGGCAACGCCATTAAACAAATCAGCAGCTTTACGTGGAATGATGGCAGCAGCAACCAAACGGCGGATGTGTGGTTCAAAAGTAATGAATTTGAGACGATTCCAAAACTCCTTTTACCGGAAACACCTGACATAGCTGTATTACCTAATGTAACAGGGTTTCGCACGATCTATGACTTGCACCAAAGCATGTTGCGCGATGGTAGCGGCGAGCTACAAGCACTTGTGCAAGCTTTTGTTAATGCGCCAGCCGAAGCAAGGCGAGGACTAGTCGATACGATTATTTTCACTTGGTTAGGCGTAGATGATATAGCTATTAATAGTCGCGGCAGCAATATCGACGCAAGAGAACTAGCTGTATTAGAATTATTTGCGGGCAAGCCGTTTTATTCTACATTTTTTCATTCTAGTGATCCTGGACTCGGCGCAGGGTTGCGTTTAGAGGCGCTCTATACGCATATGGCGGATATCGTTTATCAGCAGTTGATGGACAGCTATTTCACTCCATTATTAAATGATGTTGTGTTCATGTGGAATGGCGATACACAACAATTCGATACGGACGTAACAGCAAACTTGGTGAGTGGATTGGCTTCGCTTTATAGCCAAGGCGAACCAGGTATTGCCAATATTAATGAATTTATCACTACCTTAAAAAATCATGGTGAATTAGGCGAACAAGCGCTGGTTAGCTTGCTGGCGTATAGCGATTTAAGTTATGAGCTCTATGTCTTGTTAGGAGCTAATCATCCTTATGCCGGTACACCTAACGATGACCGGCTATATGGCCGAGTTAACGCGGATAAAATGTATGGTCGGGAGGGTAATGATAAAATCGAAACCTATGCCGGTGATGATATGTTGATGGGTGGTACGGGTAATGACACCTTAGAAGGTGGCGAAGATGATGACACATTAATCGGTGGTGCGGACAACGATAGCTTATATGGCGGCGCAGGTAATGATGTTTACTGGTATAACTTAGGCGATGGTCAAGAGGTGATTTATGAGGCGGAGTCTCAAACCGATCAAGATATTATCCAGTTTGGCGTCACTATTAATAGCAGCGATCTTATCTGGAGCCGTAATAATAATGATTTAATCATTCGGTTTAAGCAAACTGTCAGCGATCAAATCACGCTTCAAGGATTTTTCAACTCTTCCAACCAAACGACATTTAACCGATTCCAGTTCGCTGATAATACCTTTTTAGACGCAACGACCATTAAAGCTCAGCTCTTAATCGGCGGCAGCGGTAATGAAAACCTAGAAGGTTATAACAACAGTAATGATGTATTAAGCGGTTTAGGTGGTAATGATACTTTATCGGGGCAAGGTGGTTCGGATACTTATATCTTCGAACCGGGCTGGGGCCAAGATAGTATTCTCAATTACGATTTAAGTGTTGGGAAAGTAGACAGAGTGCAGTTTGGTGTAGGGATTTCGCCTAGCGATATTCAGTTTAGTCGTAGTGATGATGAATTTGGCACCAGCAATGACTTAATACTGAGTCGAGTAGGCAGTACCGATACCATAACTCTACAAAAATACGGCAACGAAGGCCATTATACGCTGGAACTTATTCGATTTGCCGATGGCACGGAATGGGATGTTGCGTACATTAAACATCAATTGCTTGTACCGACGAATGGCAATGATAGTCTCCGAGGCTTTATTGCTGATGATGTCATCTATGGCTTGGCGGGCAGCGATACGTTAGGAGGCACCGATGGTAATGATGTGCTGTTCGGCGATCAAGGCGATGATGCGCTTTATGGTGACGGCTCAGGTTATCACGGCATAGGTAATCAAGTTTTTCTTAATGGCGGTGTCGGTAATGATTATCTAAGTTTTGAAATGATCCATTCTAATGGCAGCGAAGCAGCGGTATTGGTGGGCGGAAAAGGCAATGATCAATTCACTACAGTATCAAATTTCACATTTTATTTTGAACGCGGCGATGGTAGCGATGTAATCAACATTAAGCCGACATTCTATAGTTTAAAAAATAAGGACACGATTGTATTAGGGCCTGGTATTACTCCTAGTGATGTGCATGTGTGCCAAATAGGCGCAAAAGGCTTTTGGCTTGATTTAGGTGGCGGCGATCAAATTAAATGGCTTGAACAACAAAACAGCATCGTTGCATCAGTTGAACAGACGACACTACAACTTCTGTTTTCAGATGACACTTTATGGGATAGGGCAGAAATTATTAGGCATTTATCTATTTTTAGTAGCGCAGATGCAGATAATTTATACGGTACGGTCAATGCTGATGTGATTCACGCTAGTGATGGTGCGGATTATATCGATGGTATCGCTGGAAACGATTCCTTAAGCGGTGTAGCGGGTAACGATACTCTTTATGGAAATGAGGGAAACGACCAATTACTAGGTGATTCAGGTGATGATAGCTTATTCGGTGGTATGGGTGATGATACTCTCCGTGGTGGTGCTAATAACGATTATATTGACGGCAGCCTAGGCAATGACCTTATAGAGGGCGGTGTGGGCAATGATTATCTGTATGGCAGAAGCGGCAGCGATAGTTATCTATTTGGCCGTGGCTCAGGCCAAGATTCAATTGGGGATGCAAAAACGTAGCGATGCGATTGGAGGTGAAAATTTTAATCTGAGTGATACCGATGTCATTCGTTTAGCGTTATTACCTCATTAAATTGCATTAACTCGGGTTGTGTCTAGCTTAAAAATATCGGTTATAGGAGCAACTGATCAGATTATCGTTTCAAGTTGGTTTGACCAAGAAGATTTGAGCAATACGCTAGCACTAGAGTTTTCTGATGGCACGATCTGGAATACCGCGACCATCATGGCTTTATTGGGAACAGTGGCAGGCAGTAACCAAGAAGACCGTATTTATGGCTCGCCAGGCCCTGACAACTACAATGGCATGGCGGATAACGATGTTATTTATGGTAATGCAGGCAATGATACCTTAGAAGGCGGCGGTAATATTGACTGGGATCAGCTTCGCGGTGGACGCGGTGATGATACTTATGTTTTTGGCTATGGCTCGGGCAAAGTGAAAGTCTATGAAAACAGTATCGCTAGCCTCAATGCTACAGAGAGTGGTTATGATGTCATTCAATTTAAGTCGGGTGTTAGGCCACAAGATGTCACGTTGACGGCGGTATCGACTATGTTAGTGTTTAAAATAGCCGGGAGTCCCGCTGATACGTTAACGATTTATGGTCAGTTTGACTATGCCCGAGTTGAGCAAGCTAAATTTTCTGATGGTACGGTTTGGGATTTAACCAAAGCGGCTGCTAGCCCCACAGGCACGGCGAGTAGCGAGCTGTTAAGTGGTGGACTCTATGATGATGTGATTAACGGTTGGGGTGGTCGAGACACGATTAATGGTAACAATGGCTTTGACACCCTCGATGGCGGTGACGGCAATGATTCGTTAAATGGCGGCAGTGGTAATAACGTTTTACTAGGCGGCGCGGGCAATGATACGTTAAGCGGTGCTGATTCAGGGGTTGATATTTTAGATGGTGGTAGTGGTAATGATGTTATCAGTTGTTCCGGCAATGATATGATAGTGTTTGGTCACGGCTACGGCAACGATACGGTTAATCGCTATTACGAAGCTGATTGGACGATACGCTTTAATGCCGATGTATCGCCTGAGCAAGTACAACTAAGCATGGTTTACACCAATGGCCACTCAGACACGCTGAGTGCAGGTAATGCAGAAACGTTGCGTATTCGTTTAATAGATAGCCAAGAAACGATAGATATAAGCCTTTATAATCCGGAAAAACCAGGCGTGGTTAATAAACTTATCTTTGCAAATGGTCAAATTTGGGACGCGCAACAGATTATTGCCAACCTCATTGCTACGCCAACTACTGGTAGAGATATTTTGTATGGCAGTGCGAATAATGATGTGCTTAACGCTTTGGACAGCAACGATTTGGTTGTCGGTTTAGCCGGTAATGATAGCTTGCAAGGTGGCATCGGTAACGATTCGGTGCAAGGCAGTGATGGTGACGATACTATCGAGGGTAGCGCTGGCAGCGATTATCTGAGAGGCGGTAATGGTCATGATGTCTATGTGTTTGGACTAGGCGATGGCACCGATGTGATTGAAACTGATGACGCAAATACTGGTTTCGATACGATTAAGTTCGGTAGCGGCATCCGTCCAGATCAAGTTTTAGTCCTATCAAATGCTTGGCAATACAACGATTTTCGTTTAGTCATCAAGACCACCGACCATCAATTAACCGACGATCAGTTGATAATTAATGGTTGGAATTGGACAACACCTGAGTTCAATGAGCTTAAACGGGTTGAATTTAGTGACGGCACGATTTGGGATATTACTGATATATCTAATCGATATTGGCAACATTCAACGCATGGCGTTTATATCTCAGGCACCGATGGCAATGATAGTTTACCGGGTTTTGCGTCAGAAGATAGAGTTTTAGGTTTTGGTGGTAATGACTACTTATCAGGTGGTGATAATGATGATGAATTATTAGGCGCCGCTGGTAACGATACGCTAGACAGCGGTGCTGGTTTTGACATCCTGAACGGCGGTTTAGGTAATGATACCTACTTGTTTGGCCGAGGTTATGGCAAAGATTTACTGGTAGATTTTGACAGAATCAACGCTGGGCAGGATAAGATTATTTTCCAAGGCAGTATTACTCCTGACGATATTACCGTTACGCATGACGATGCGCATATTTTCATTACGCTTAATGCTACCGGTGACCAGTTAAAAATTAGATGGCAAGCCCATGCAGGTTATCGTATTGAAGCCATAGAATTTACTAATAGCGTGGTATGGGATGGCAATACTTTGGCTCAACAGGCGGGGTTAGTTGAAAGCTCAGCACCAGTTCAGTTAGCCACGTTAGCCGACCAGATATACACCGAATATGAGAATATTGCTTTTACCTTGCCTAATGTGTTTACCGACGCTGATGCAGGCGATGTTTTGACGTATTCAGCGACTTTACAAGATGGTTCACTGTTGCCAAATTGGTTAAGCTTTGACCCTGTTATGAAATCTTTCACGGGTTTAGCTAGCGAAGCCCAGCTAGGCCATCTGGCTATTCAACTGAATGTGATGGATAGCCAAGGCCATATCAATTTTGATGTTTTTGATTTATTGATTCAACCTAAGCCTGACTCGGTATTGAATGGCACAGCTGCGAATGACACATTAATCGCTGCTAGTGGTAATGATACGCTGAAGGGCTTCGAGAGTGATGATGTTTTAATAGGCGGCAAAGGTAATGATTACTTCATTGCCGCCAGTGGCAATGACTTGCTCACTGGCGGTGAGGGTAACGATACTTATTTTTTTGAACTGGGCTTTGGTCATGATCAGATTGAGAAGACTACTTATAGTCCAACGAATGCCGATATGATTGAGTTTGGCGCGAGTATTGCCGAAACTAGCGTTAGAGTTAAACTTTTTGACGATAGACTGCGTTTAAGCCTTGAGGGCAGTACAGACATTGTTGATATTGGCTACACTGAGTTAAGTACTCTTAATCTTGCTGGAATTAAGTTTTTTAATGGCACCGTTTGGGATTTAGATACTATTTTAGCGAAAGCTAAGGACGGTACTGAGGTCGATGACGTACTCATAGGTACACGCTTCGCTGATGTCTATCACGGTTTGGCTGGCAACGACAACATTCAAGGCCGCGATGGCAATGATAAGCTTTACGGTGATGAAGGCGATGATTGGCTATATGGGGAAGATGGAGACGATAAGCTGATAAGCGGTGTTGGCGCTGATGGGCTTAATGGTGGTACAGGAACTGATACTTATGTCATCGAAGCTAATTGGGGTGAAGATAGTATTTCTGACCCTGCAAATAATTTAGCCCCATTAGACATCATCGAATTTGCACCCAGCATTTCTGCATCAAGCATTCAGCTAGCTAAATACGCAAATACCGATTTAGTGTTACGGCTAAATGGCACGTTTAATACGCTAAGAATCAGCAACTTTTTCACTGCTAGTAACTGTGTTAAAGAAGTCCGTTTTGCTGATGGTACGACTTGGAATGTTGCTTTCATCACTAACTGGGTAAGCAACATTGACCTTAACGTCTCTCAAACATTAATAGGATTTTCTTATGCCGATACCTTAACGGGATTCATGGGCAATGATACGCTTTATGGTTTAGGCGGCGATGACATACTTTATGGTGGACAAGGCGACGATGACCTAGATGGTGGCGTAGGCATTGATGCTATGTTGGGTGAGTTAGGCAATGATCACTACGTTGTTGATAACATTTATGAATTCGTTATTGAAAATGCTGACGAAGGTACAGATTTAGTTTTGTCTAGCATTACTTTTACGCTCCCTGCTAATGTTGAACAGTTAACGTTAGTCGGCAGTAGCGCGCTTAATGCTACGGGTAATTCACTCGATAATGTGTTAACGGGTAATGCCGGTGCCAATAAATTAACTGGCGGTATGGGTAACGACAGCTATTATGTGAGTACCGGCGACACGGTCGTTGAGGCAAGCAGCGCAGGTACAGACACGGTGTTGGCTGACATTAGTTACACATTAAGCAGCAATGTTGAAAACCTAATTTTAACGGGAGCAGCCGCGCTCACTGCTGTTGGTAATACCCAAAACAATAGCTTAACCGGTAATAGCGCGGCGAATACGTTAAATGGCAGCAGTGGTGCCGATACCTTAATTGGTTTGCAGGGCAATGATACTTATATCGTTGATAATGCGTTAGATGTGGTTAAGGAAAATCTTAATGAAGGTAGCGACTTGATTCAGGCTAGCGTGACCTATACCTTACCGGCGCAGGTCGAGAATCTAACGTTAACCGGCTCTAGTGCTATTAACGGTGTGGGAAATACGCTCAATAATGTGCTAACAGGTAACAGCGGCTCAAATATCTTAACAGGTAGTACCGGTGATGATATTTATACGATAGCCAGCGGCGACACGGTAGTCGAAGCCATTGGTGAAGGTATTGATACGGTGCAATCAACAATAAGTTATACGCTAACCAATAATGTTGAGAAGTTAATTTTAAACGGAACATCAGCGATTAATGCCACGGGTAATGGGTTAGACAACACGCTAACTGGCAATAGCGCAGCGAACAGTTTAGCCGGTGGTTTAGGTAATGATGTATTAACCGGCGGCAGTGGTGCGGATCATTTTATTTTTAATACCGCGCTCAATGCGACGACGAATAAAGACGTTATCATGGATTTTAATGTTGTTGATGATACCATTCGATTGGAAAATGCCATCATGACAAAGTTGGCGACAACCGGTACGCTCGCAGCGGGACGGTTTGTGGCTAATACTGGTGCTGTGGCGCTCGATGCCGATGATTATGTGCTTTATGATACCAGTAACGGTAACCTGTTTTTTGATGCGGACGGTAATGGGGTGGGGTTAAAAATCGCGGTTGCCGTGTTGACCGGCATACCTGCATTAACCTCGGCGGATTTTGTTGTGATTTAATTCGCTATCAGGAGTATCAGGTTTCGCATAAAAAACCGGCCTAGAGCCGGTTTTTTTATAGTTGATTATTCCCAGCAAATACAGCATAACTCATTGGAAAAATTAATAGGCCAACTATCTAACCATGAACAACTACAACATCACCCAAAACATCAGCAAGATTCGCCGTGATTATAATGCTTGGGTGGCTAATGAAACCTTAGAAGATTATGCCTTACGGTTTGCGCCTAGAAGCTTTCGCAAATGGTCGGCGTTTCAAGTAGCCAATACGGCGTTTGGCTCAACGTCGTTTTTAGTTTTAGAGGCGATAGGTGGCTTTTTATCGATTAATTATGGTTTTACCAATACTTGTTATGCCATTTTAATTGTCGGTTTAATTATTTTTATCACCAGTTTTCCGATTAGTTATTACGCCGCGAAATACAATATCGATATTGACTTATTAACGCGTAGCGCTGGTTTTGGTTATATTGGCTCAACGCTGACATCATTAATCTACGCATCGTTTACCTTTACGCTGTTTGCGTTAGAAGCGTCAATCATGTCGTTAGCGCTGGAGTTGTATTTTCATATTCCGCTTGCTTGGGCGCATGTGGTCAGTGCGGTGATGGTGATTCCGTTGGTTACCTTCGGTATTACCACGATTAGCCGTATGCAGTTATGGACGCAGCCAATTTGGTTGCTGTTACTTATCGCGCCGTATATCGCGGTTCTGCTGAATGAGCCAGAAGCGTTATTAACAATGCATGCGTATTTTGCGATTGTCAGCAGTGGACAAGGTTTCGATTGGTTGTTGTTTGGCAGCGCGAGTACCGTTGCATTCTCGATGGTGGCGCAGATTGGCGAACAAGTGGATTTTTTACGCTTTATGCCTGAGCAAACGAAAAAAAAACCGCTGGCGCTGGTGGTTGGCAACGATAAGTGCCGGGCCGGGCTGGATTGTGTTCGGTATGTTACGGCAATTAGGCGGGGCGTTATTAGCGCATTTAGCGTTACGCCACGGTATTGCGTCTGAACATGCGCATGAGCCGACCCAGATGTATTTAATCGCTTACAATGAGTTATTAAACAATCCGCAATGGGCATTAGCCGTTACGACCTTATTCGTTGTACTGAGTCAGCTTAAAATCAACGTCACCAATGCTTATGCGGGTTCGTTAGCGTGGTCGAACTTTTTTTTCTCGCATTACCCATAGCCACCCAGGGCGGGTAATTTGGTTGTGGTTTAACGTGCTCATCGCGCTACTACTGATGGAGTTCGGCGTTTTTTAACGCGTTGGAAAAAAGTATTAGGCTTGTTTTCCAATGTGTCTATCGCTTGGATTAGCGCCGTTGCTGCTGAATTAGCGATTAACAAGCCGTTAGGGTTAAGTCCGAAATTAATCGAGTTTAAAACGCGGTTATTTGCCTGATTTAAATCCTGTCGGCTTAGTGTCTACGTCGACGGCATCCATCGTGTCTATCTTGGCTTATACCGGGTTATTCGGTGCATACGCTCAAGCGTTCTCAGGCTTTATTGCGTTGCTTATTGCCTTTATCTTAGTGCCAGTTATTGCCTATTTTGCCGGTCATAAGCATTACTTAGCGCGTGACCGTAATGAGAAAAACCGCGCCGCACGTAATCGTTGCTCTATTTGCGAAAACGAGTTTGAGCATGAAGATATTGCCTATTGCCCAGCGTATAACGGCAGTATTTGCTCTTTATGTTGCACCTTAGACGCTAGGTGTCGAGATGCTTGTAAACCAGGTGCGCGGGTGGATGATTATTTAGAAAAGGCCGCAAGGTGGTTGCCATTTAATATGTCGGTGACATTACGTCTGCGGTTGATTCGCTTTGGTTTGTTGTTTTTGTTTTTATCAGCGTTAACGGGGATTTTTACCGGGATTATTTATTACCAAGATTTGATTGCCGCGCGGCATTATTTACCTGCGTTTAATTTACTGGTCGTCAATTATGTCAAAATTTTTGCCGCGCTGATGGTGTTTATAGGTTTATGTACTTGGTGGATGATTTTAAATGATGAATGCCGCCGTGTTGCCCATGAGGAAACCGCTAGGCAAACCCAGTTATTGTTAATGGAAATCGACGAGCATAAAAAAACCGACGCTAAACTGGCTGAGGCATTAAAAATGGCTGATAACGCCAATACTGCTAAAAGTCGTTTTTTAAGCAATATGAGCCATGAAATGCGTACGCCTCTAAATAGCATTATTGGGTATTCATATATTTTGCATAAAGACCCTGCCGTGCCTGAACATCGAAAGCAAGCAGTAGAGACGTTAAAACGCAGTAGCGAGCATTTATCGGCGCTGATTGAGGATATTTTGGATATTGCGCGTATAGAAGCGCGTAAATTTGAAATCACTTATGATGCGATTAAGTTTCATGAGTTTATTGAATATATTGTTAGAGTCTATAAAGCTCAGGCTGAAGACAAAGGCTTGTCGTTTCGTTGTCAGATTTTAAATATGTTGCCGCAACGGGTGCGCGGCGATGAAAAGCGGGTCGGTCAGATTCTGATTAATTTATTAAGCAACGCAGTTAAGTTTACCCAGACTGGTGAAGTTCGCATTGGCATTGGCTATAGCGCGGGAGTGGCATCGTTTCAAATCGCCGATACCGGCATAGGTATCGATGCTGAGCATTTAGAAACGATATTCCAGCCGTTTACTCGTTTAAACAAGTCTACTGGTAATGCCGCGTCAGGCAGTGGTTTAGGCTTAACGATTAGTAAAATCTTAGCTGAGATTATGGGGGGCGAGTTAACCGTTAGCAGTACGCCAGGGCAGGGAACTACGTTTAGCTTGCGTTTGTTTTTGCCTAATTTAGGCACGGTGTCAGAACCTGATATTAATGAAGTCATTACCGGTTATCGTGGCTTGCGTAAAAAAATTCTTGTTGTCGATGATCAACCTGAGCATCGCGATGTGATTATTACCATATTAGAGCCATTAGGTTTTAAGATGCTAGAAGCCGCTAGCGGTGAAGATTGCCTAGTTATTGCTAAAGATTTTAAGCCTGATTTAATTTTAATGGACTTAGGTTTGCCGGGTATTGATGGTGCTGAAACTGCCGTGCAATTACGGCACGCTAAGCTAACGATGCCGATTATTGTGTTAAGCGCTAATGCGTATGCCAGTGACCGTTTAATCGCGATTAATGCGGGTTGTAATGATTTTCTGGCTAAACCTATTCATGTTCAAAATCTACTGAACAAATTAAAGCTGCATTTAGCGTTAACCTGGTTACTCGCCAATGAAGAACCTGATAATACCTTAGCCGAAAGCGAGCCGTTATTATTGCCACCCGATGATATTATCAAAAGCCTTACTCAGCTTGCTCGTATTGGTGATTTATTAGGGCTTAATAAGCAACTGGATGAACTTATTAAACACCAGCCGCAATACCAACCGTTAGCACAACGGGTTAAAGCCTTAGCATCAGAGTTTAGAATTGCTGAAATTAAGAAATTGTTGACGGTAACGGCGGGGTAGATAGGTTGTTCGCGAAATCCTGTGCGTTAGCATGAGCTGTTAATCTGGATAGAAGGAATCATCTGTAATCTGAACTAAGTTCCAAGGGCATTCGACCGGAAATATAGATGTGTCGTAGTCAGTTTCCTGGGCGGCCTTCAGTACAGCGATTTGATAAGCATCTACCAAGCATTGAGCGAATTTCGGATTAAGACCAGGATTCTCGCGTAACGTCTTGGAAAAGTTAATGCGCTGAGTCTTTATAGTCAATTGCCAGCTCCTACTGCGTCGTTGCGGTTGGTATTTCCATTTCAACAGGTGCATAAGCAAAACGGTTAAACTGCTCTCTAAAGCCCGTTTTTCGCTTCTACCCATCGATTCAATTTCCTCAATCAAGTTGTCAATATCCAAGTCGTTTAAAACGCCGTGCTCTCAACAACGCAGCTTGTTCTTGCGTCCAGCCGTAAAAATCGTGTTCATAATGAATCATATCTACCCCTGGTTAGCTCTATGATAACAAGTTCATTATACGCGATGATAACGCCAACAAGGTATTACTCCGGAAGTGCCAATACTACGAGTTTTCATCGCTCCCACGCTCTAGCGTGGGAGCGTAGCTAGGACGCTCTGCGTCTTGTTTCACACCGCCAGAGCGGTTGCAGCGCGTTCCCACGCAGAGCGTGGGAACGATGAAAGTTCAGATGGAATGCAGAGCGTTCTATCTTAATGGGGTCTAATGGTTATTTGCCGCAGTATTTTGCCACGGATGAATGATTTCATAGCCGATTGAGTCCCAAAATTCACAGTTGGTTCGGTAAGGGTCTTGTTCAACCGATAAGGTTTCTGTGTTTAACGCTAAATACGCTTTATTGTGTGCGGTAAACGCAGGCCAGTTAATGAGTGCAGGGCTTTTTAGTTGCGCATTCGGCGTTAAATATTTGGCAAAGTTCGTCCAGTATTCAATGATTTGGTTGGACAATACTTGCTCTTGTTCGGTGAAGTGAAAGCCTTTGTTGTTAGCGCTATGGAACACAAAGGGGAGTTCGGCGGCATGACAAACATTATCGTTTTCAGCACAGGCGGGTAAACCTAAAAAATTAACCGACGGTTGATGGTTGAATAAATAAACGTATGTTGGAGCGGTCATGTGCGAGGCAAGATAACGGGTGCTGCATAATAAGAAATTGTCGGTTTGTACCGTTGCCCATACTGTTTGATTACCGCTATCAAATTGCGCTGGATAGCGTTCAATGACGCGTTGAAATGACAGTCCATATAAATTTGCCGCCCACGCTGAATACCACGCCGGGGTAATTGTTTGGTTGCCCACTAATAATACGGCTTCATCTTTATTAGTCCCTATGAGTATCGGTTTATGGTTATGTTGTTGGCTGCTAGGACTGGTTGGTTGGCGTGTTAGTAGCTTGCCATCAATAACAGGGCTAAACGGTAGATAAAACTTAGCACCGGTAAAGACCGTGCTCATTTGTGGCGTAAATTGAGATTCCGCATTTAATAATGTCGCAACATCGGTGTTTTGCAAACAGGCTAAATCAGGGCAATTAAGCCCTTGTTTAAATTGGTTGCCGACATTGATTTGGTCAGTTAGGGTTTTGTACGGTAAGCCTAAGAAATTACTTTCCATAATAGCCGCTCTAAATAAATGTTGGCTATTCGGTGCTGAGAACACATGTAAACCCACTGACATTGCGCCTGCACTCTCGCCGAATAGCGTGACTTTATCAGTATCGCCACCGAAGCTTGCGATATTATGCTGTACCCATTCTAAAGCGAGTTGTTGGTCCATAAAGCCATAATTGCCGGTTAAACCATCGGCCGCTAAAAAACCTAAGACACCGATACGGTAATTAAAACTAACGACAATAACATCTGTTAAGGCCGAGATATAGGCACCGTCATAGAGCGGGTCTGAGCTATAACCCGTGCTAAATGCTCCGCCGTAAATAAAGACCATGACCGGCAGTTTGGTTTGTGGATTTGCTGATTTTGGCGTCCATATATTTATTGATAAACACTCCTCGCTTTGGCTAAGTTGATTACTTGCGCCGAGTTGTGGACAAATCGGACCAAATTCCGTTGCTTGATAGATGTTGCTCCACGGCGATTTTGCTATCGGTGCGCGCCATCTATTGTTACCAGCGGTACTTTCAGCATATGGTATCCCTAGAAAGGCGTTAGCTTGTTTATTGGGGGCAGGGGACTGTGTCACACCACACACAGCGCCAGCAGGGCTGTTAATCGTTTCGCTGTTACACGCAGGATTGTCTGAACTTAACGCATCTAATGTGTGAATAAGCGTTGAAAAGATTATTAAAAACCTAAATGTTAATCTCGAAAATAATGTTGGCATAAGGTATTAATCAGGGTAGTTCTAAGAGTAAGCGTTTATTTTATGCCTATTATGCTGTGTTGTTATAAATTAATCGACAATATAAGAATAGTTTAAGCACTTTAAATGTGATTAATTTTGCATTATTTTGTAATAACTCATCTAAAATTGAACGAGTTTGAATTATCTTTATAGCAAGTTTGTAATCTTATATTTCCGAGTATACTCTAGGCTATTTATTATCATGCAGAAAAGCGCTATGACCCATGCTAGACGCCCTACTATCTTAGTTGTTGATGACACGCCGGAAAATATTAGCGTATTAGGTGAATTACTACAGCCATTTTATAGCGTAAGGGTCGCGACTAATGGGCAGCGAGCATTAGTGACAGCGGCATCGGAGCCTTGCCCTGACTTAATCTTACTCGATGTTATGATGCCTGAGATGGATGGCTATACGGTACTCACCAAGCTTAGGGAAAATCCTAAAACAGCCGATATTCCAGTTATTTTTGTGACTGCGCTTGATGCGACGGATGAGGAAACTAAAGGCTTAGAATTAGGTGCAGCCGACTATATTTCTAAACCGTTACGGCCCTCGGTCGTGTTAGCCAGAGTGAGTGTTCAAGTCGAGTTAAAACAGGCTCGCGACCGGTTACGCAATCAAAATGCCTGGTTAGAAGCCGAAGTTGCAAGACGCATGGCGGAAAATCAACAAATTCAAGATGTCAGCATCCGTGCGCTAGCCAACATAGCAGAAACCCGAGATAACGAAACAGGTTGCCATATTTTGCGCACTCAAGGCTATGTTAATGTGTTGTGCCAAGAATTAGCCAAAGCTGAATATGCTGACGAGTTAAATGCAGCATCTATCGAATTAATTACTAAAGCCGCACCTCTACACGATATTGGCAAAGTCGGTATTCCAGATAATATCTTGTTAAAACCGGGTAAGTTAACCAGTGACGAATGGGCGATTATGAAAACGCACCCACAATTGGGTGCTGAAGCTATTCATCGAGCGATTCAAGACAAGCCTAATCAGTCCGTGTTTGAATTCTTACGGGTTGTTATGTCTATTGCTCATTATCATCATGAGAAATGGGATGGTAGTGGCTATCCTGATGGATTAGTTGGTGTGGCTATTCCTATTCCTGCTAGAGTCATGGCATTGGCCGATGTATTTGATGCATTAATTAACCGGCGCTGTTATAAAGAAGCTATGTCTTATGATGAGGCCACACGCATTATTGTTGAAGGCAGTGGCAAACATTTCGACCCTAACGTAGTCAATGCATTTATTCGTTGTAAACATCAATTTATTGAAGTCGCAGAGAATTTCAAGGATGTCCCGGACTAGTGGTTATGACTATGCCTTTACCTGTAAAACCAATAACGCTGTTAGCTGTCATCCTAGGTTACTTTTTATTAGCTAAAGTATCAATCTACTGCTTTGCACCCGATGAAAAATTGTGTATTTACTTGTTTGCCAGTGGCGCGGGTTTAGCAGCTATTCTTAAAGGTGGTTATCGTTTTGCCCCAGCGATCTTTATTCCTGCCTTAGTGTTAGCTTTATGGCAGGGACACTCGGTGTCTGTAGCCGCATTAATAGCGTTAAGCAGCACATTAAGCGCTTGTTTAGGCGCTAGACTCTTATGTTCGTGTCCAAGATTTTCACTGTCGCTATCTCATTTAAGCGAATTTTTACGCTTAATCGTGTTAGGGGGAGTAGTAGCGGGTATTCCAGATGCCCTAGTTAATACCGGTATTTTTTATTTCTATCATTCAGTTGATAGTAAACATATCGCATTAATCGGTTTGCATTGGTGGCTAGGGCATATTTTAGGCATCATTATTATCACGCCTATGCTATTGGTTTGGAGCGGTTCAGGTCACGATAATAGGCATTCTGCTCGAATTATAGAAACCGGATTAGTCATCGTGTTAAGTATTCTCGCTGGACTCTCGGTGTTTTTACATTGGTTTGGCGATGCGAGTAGTTATTTGTTGTTTTTATTGGTGAGTTGGGCGGCTGTGCGCAGCGGTAGTCGAGTGACTACATTAGTCTTAACAATATTATGCTTACAAGGTTTAGTGAGTTTGACTGAGCGTAATGTATGGCTTCCCGAACACTATAATGATTGGGTTGAATTAGATTTTTTGTTTTTGATGCTGGCATTGTCGTTAGTGGGTATGGCGTTATCGTGCTATATAACCCAATTACAACAGGCTATGCGAGAGTTAGCGGAACAAGGCTTATTTTTGAAAACATTGCTAAATACCATGCCTGATAAGGTGTGGGTTAAATCCCCTGACGGTGTTTATTTACATTGCAATGCACGCTTTGAGGCTCTGTATGGCGCAAAAGAAGAGGCTATTTTAGGTAAAACAGACTTTGATTTTGTAACGCCTGAGCTAGCGAATTTTTTTTCGGCGTAATGATTTAAACGCTATTGTCGAGGGTAAACCGACCAGTAACGAAGAGTGGTTAACCGACGTTGTTGATAACCATAGCGCGTTGTATCAAACGATTAAATCGCCAGTGGTTATGCCTGATGGTACTCTAGTCGGGGTTTTAGGCGTTGCCAGAGATATTACCCAACTGAGGCAGACACAAGTTGCTTTGAATAAACGTATTCGTGAGCAAAAGTGTTTAAACCTTATTTTTCAGGCAACCGAAGAATTAGATTTACCGTTATTAACGGTATTAAAAAGGTTAGCTGATATAGTGCCTTTAGGCATGAGCGATGAAGAACACACTGATGTTTGCATCGTTGTCAACGATTTGCGTTACGAAACCCGCCATTTTAGCCAAAGTAATAGCCCTGTATTATCTGCACCGATTGTGATTAATCAACAACCGATAGGACTGCTTCAGGTGACTTATCGGTTGGGATTGCCTTTTGAGCAAGAAGACGCTGATTTGCCTGAAGAACGCATTTTGCTGACTGCGATAGCCGAGCGTTTAGCCAGTATGATTGCTAGACGCCAATTGGCAGAACAGGCACATAGGCGTGAGAAAATTTTTCAGACTATCGCTACGCGCTCGTCTGATGCTTTTTTATTATCACGTTATGATGATATGAGCTTGATTGAATTTAATGATGCCGCGTGCTTAGGCTTAGGTTATAGCCGGGAAGAGTTTGCCGCATTGTCGGTGGGTGATTTTCAAATAGATTGTGATGTGATTAACGCTAAAAATCAGCTATTACTAAGAGAAGAGGCAACCGAATTTGAGACGATACATAGGCATAAAGACGGCAGTTTTCGCAATGTTAATGTGCGCTTAAAGCTTATTGAATTAGATAATGTGTTATTTATTGTTGCTATATGGACCGACATTACTGAGCGAATACAACAGCAATTACAATTACAACAAAGTGAAGCGAAGTTACGGCGTGCCCAGGCCGTGAGCGAAACAGGTAGCTGGTATATCAATATTATCACCGGTGAGCTGGAATGGTCAGAGGAGGCGTATCGATTATTTGGTTTACCCACAGCGCAAGCAGTGACATTGGAATTGTTTTTCAGCTATGTGTTTCCCGAAGACCGTGAGTTAGTTAAGACGGCTTGGCATGACGCAATATTTAATGATGGCACTTATGATATAGAACATAGAATTATCGTTAATGGCTTATTGTATTGGGTGCGCGAGCGCGCTGAAATAGTACGAGATAGCCAGGGCGTTGCCGTTGAAGGTTTAGGGACAGTACAAAATATTACCGAGCGCAAATGTTTTCTTGAACAGTTAAGAACAGAACGTCAGCGGTTAAATGATATTATTGAGGCAACTCATGCAGGAACTTGGGAATGGAATCTAATTAACGGCGAAACGCATTTTAATGAGCGTTGGGCCGAAATTTTTGGTTATGAACTCAGCGAGTTAGAGCCTTTTACTATTGCTGCTTGGGAAAAATTCGTCCATCCCGATGATTTAATTCAAAGTAATTTAAAGCTGCAACACCATTTAGCCGGTGATAGCGATTATTACGAATGCGATGTACGCATGAAGCATAAGAAAGGCTATTGGGTTTGGATTGCTGATCGGGGAAGGGTTACACGCTATACCGACGATGGCAAGCCTATGATTATTAGCGGGACGCATTTAGATATTACCGAAAGGCGCGAAGCTGAGATTCGCATACGCAATAGCGAAGAGCGTTTACGGGTATTATTCGAGCAAACCAAAGAAGCGACGACCATCTTAAAGAATGGCATTATCATTGAAGCCAATCGCTCCGCACAATCTCTATTACACGTCGATAAACGAGAGCAGTTAATCGGTATGTCGCCGGTAGAATTATCACCACTCTACCAACCTGACGGCACTTTATCGGCCGTTAAAGCCCAACAGATGATTAATATGGCTATTGAGAATGGTAGCCATCAATTTGAATGGATGCATGTGCGAGTTGATGGTGAGTCGTTTTGGGCTGAGATTTCTCTGACGGCTATCAACCAAAAAAATGAGAGACTTATTCACGCAGTATGGCGCGATATTACTGAGAAAAAGCGTGCT
>NZ_LAJX01000086.1 GCF_000963695.1 Methylocucumis oryzae | reverse complement strand
GCAGGGTATTCAGGGTGCAGGTGTTGGCAGCAGGGATGCTGCCACCAAGCCTACAGGGATGTATATACGGCGTCCTCGGCAATTGCTCCTGCGTTGCCCTACTACACGCCATCCCTGGCGCTATGCACCCTGAATACCCTGTCCCCACTAAAGTGTGTAGCCAATCTTTTTAAAACTGGCGTTATCTTATACGCGACAAAATTAATGGTAGCTTAATGCTTAAAACATTATTCATCGCTATGAGTATCAGTATGCTCTACTGCAGGTGATGGATAAGGCCATTGCCAATTACGAATTTCCGGCATGTCTTCGCCATATTTATAAATATACTGCTTATGATCAATCAGTTTATCGCGGATATATTGTTTTAAATACACCGAGTGGTTACGCAGCCTAGGTACTCTGTCAATCACATCGGCTGCAAGATGATAGCGGTCGGTATCATTCATCACCACCATATCAAACGGCGTTGACGTTGTGCCTTCTTCTTTATAACCGCGCACATGCAAATTAGCATGGTTGCTGCGTCTATACGCTAGCCGATGAATAAGCCAAGGATAGCCATGATAAGCAAACACAATAGGCTTAGTTTTGGTAAATAAATCATCAAAGTCACGGTCAGATAAACCGTTTGGATGCTCGCTAATAGGCTGTAAACGCATTAAATTCACGACATTAATCACCCGAATTTTTAATTCCGGCACTTTACTGCGCAGAATATCAACCGCCGCTAAGGTTTCTAAAGTCGGCACATCACCCGCACAAGCCATCACGACATCAGGCTCATCGCCATAATCATTACTCGCCCATTCCCACACACCGATACCTGCCTCGCAATGTTTCATGGCCGCATCCATGTTTAACCATTGCGGTGCGGGTTGCTTACCCGCGACGATAACATTGACGTAATTACGACTACGCAACACATGATCGGTGACCGCTAATAACGTATTGGCATCGGGTGGCAAAAACACACGTATCACTTCTGCTTTTTTATTGACCACATGGTCGATAAAGCCCGGATCTTGATGGGAAAAGCCATTATGGTCTTGCCGCCACACATGCGAGGTTAATAAATAATTTAATGACGCAATCGGTCTGCGCCACGGAATACGGTTACAGGTTTTTAGCCATTTCGCATGTTGATTAAACATCGAATCGACAATATGAATAAACGCCTCATAACACGAGAAAAAGCCATGACGCCCGGTTAACAAATACCCTTCTAACCAACCCTGGCAAGTATGCTCGCTTAAAATCTCCATGACTCTGCCGTCTTGTGCCAAGAAAGTATCTTCAGGCAAGATTTTTTCCATCCAGGTTCTTGCCGTCACGTCAAACAAGTCATCCCAACGATTAGATGAGGTTTCATCAGGACCAAATACTCGAAAATTGCTTTGATCCATGTTGTTTTTCATCACATCTCTAAGGAAACGCCCCATAACTCTAGTAGCCTCTGCCTCGACACTACCCGGTGCCGGTACATCAACAGCATAAAGCTTGTAATCTGGTAAGCGCAAATCTCTTAACAGCAATCCACCATTGCTGTGCGGACTATCGCTCATCCGTTGCCGACCTTGCGGCGCTAACGCTAAAATGGATGCAATCGGCTTACCTTGTTCATCAAATAATTCATCAGGTCTATAACTTTTTAACCAACGCTCTAATTGGCTGACATGCTCAGGGTTATTAGCCATATTGGCTAATGGCACTTGATGTGAACGCCAGAAATTTTCAGTTAATTTGCCATCGACGCTAGCAGGCCCGGTCCACCCCTTAGGGGTACGCAAAATAATCATTGGCCAGGTTGGTCGTTTAACCGTATCACTGTCGCCGCTACGCGCGGCAGTTTGAATAGCTTTAATCTCGTCTAAACATTGATCTAAAACACTAGCCATACGCGTATGGACAATAGCGGGGTCACTGCCTTCAACAACATAAGGGCGGTAACCATAGCCCTCGAACAATTGTAATAACTCCTCCTCATGCATTCGTCCCAAAATAGTCGGATTCGCAATTTTATAACCATTTAAATGCAAAATAGGCAAAACCACACCATCTCTAGTGGGATTCAAAAACTTATTAGAATGCCAAGCAGTTGCCATAGGACCGGTTTCAGCCTCACCATCGCCAACCACGCAACAAGCAATTAAATCTGGATTATCAAAGACTGCACCATAAGCATGAGATAATGCATACCCTAATTCCCCGCCTTCATGTATAGAACCTGGCGTCTCGGGTGCAACATGACTTGGTACACCACCTGGAAAGGAAAATTGCTTAAACAACGCTTTTATACCGTCTTTATCCTGAGAAACGCTAGGATAATACTCGCTATAGGTTCCTTCCAACCAACAGTTCGCCAACATAGCTGGGCCACCATGACCTGGCCCACAAATAAACATAACATTTAAATCATAGGCTTTAATTACACGATTTAAATGCACATAAATAAAATTCAAACCCGGTGTTGTCCCCCAGTGACCTAATAACCGTGGCTTAATATGGCTTAATACCAGTTCTTCTTTTAACAAAGGGTTATCTAATAGATAAATTTGCCCTACTGATAAATAATTCGCTGCCCGCCAATACGCATCCATTCTATCTAGCAACTCGGCAGATAATTGAAACTCTTGATGACTTGCTTGCACGATGTTACCCCCCTAGTCTAAGGACTACTGTCCTAAAAAATTAAAAATTTGCTGAGCAGAAACGCGCTCTTCTGCTGCTGCAATCACTAAGATTTTAATAGCACTCCCATTAGCACTAATATCTCGGTTATCAGCGGTCGCTAACCGATTTTTTTCAACATCTAACAGCATTCCCAAATGTGCTAAACCACCCATAATCTCTTCACGCACTAACGCTGCATGTTCTCCAATACCGCCGGTAAAAACCAATGCTGAAACGCGGCCAAGAATAGCATAATAAGCACCGATATATTTTTTTATTCGATAGCAAAACATCTTAACAGCCAGCATAACCCGCTCATCGCCTTGTTCTATCGCCGCTAACAACAAGCGCATGTCGGAATGACCAGAAATCCCGTATAAACCCGAGCGGTGATTTAATACGTCATCGATTTGCTGAGCAGAATATCCCTCTTTTTGCAAAGCCACTAAAATCATAGGATCTAAATCGCCCGACCGTTTGGCCATCATCAAACCCTCACAAGGTGAAAAACCCATAGACGTATCGATACTGACACCGCCGCATATTGCAGTAGCACTCGCGCCACCGCCTAAATGCAAGACAATAAGATTAAGCTCAGAAATAGGAATATTAAGAAGTTCGGAACTGGCAGCGACGCTATGAACGCAAGATAAGCCATGAAAACCATAGCGATAAAATTCAATAGTAGGTGATAAATCATCCGGTAAGGCGTATTTCCCGGCATAGTCTGGAATCGTTCGATGAAACGCGGTATCAAATAACGCAAATTGCCGACAATCAGGAAATAAACGGCGAGCAATGCTGATACCTAAACGATTAAACGGATTATGCAGCGGCGCATAAGCATCTAATTGAATTAACTGTTCTAACACCGCATCGGTAATTTCAGTAGGCTTAGCATACCAATTCGCGCCATGCACGACTCTATGACCTATCGCAAGTAACGATAACCCGGCTTGTTGAAGCCAATCTTGCCACTGTGCTAATACGGATTCTAACGCATATTCAACACTTGACATTTGGGTTAACTGATAAGCAATAACTTGTCCAGCTAACGTATTCCCCTGCACCGACACAGTATTATCTTTACCGTAATCGGCACTTAATTCGGCTAACAATTTTAATTCTGCGCTAAACAAGCGGGTTTTGACCGACGTGCTACCCACATTAATTATCAAAATAGCTTCAGTCATGATGACCATCCAAGATTTATTAGTAAAAACCGCAGATACTCAGCCGCGCGTAGCGGATCAGTTTTTTCTACACGGCTACATGCTTCGACGGGCAAAAAAGCATTTGCCCACCCTACCCCTCTAGGATACAGTAATAACAGTAACTGCGTCGCTCGCGCTTTAAAACCTAGGTATATGGCTTTTAATAACAAATTTAAATCTCTTTCTCAAGCTCTGAAATATCATGCTATTCATTGCGCTGAGGAAAGTTTTAACGTATTGAAAACAATAAAAATGCCTGAGGCTGTTTATCAAGACATCGTTTTTACGCTTAAAGAAGTGTCTTAATTTATGATATTTCAGAAGCGTCTATTTGTGAGAATTTAATTTACCCCATTCTATAAAGATGCGTAGAAACCCTATCACGCTATTTTCTCAATTTGGAGTTACTCATCATTAGACAATAATGATGAGTTTATCGGTATTCCAGATTATCTTATTTCTAAACGTTCTGAACTTGGAAAAATTATTTTTGATTTTCCGCTATTAACCATCGTTGAGGCGAAAAAAGATGACTTTGCTTCGGGCTGGGCGCAATGCTGTTTAGAGATGCTCACTATTCATAAACTTAATGAAATCGACGCTATATCTGTTTACGGTTTAGTAACCAATGGAAAAATATGGGAAATAGCAAAACTGGAGCAACAAACTTTTGTTTTCTACAACCGCCGTTTTGTCATAGAAGACCTGGAAAATTTATTCAATGCCATCGTGTCGGTTTTAGAAGCGTGTAAGCTACAGTTAGTCAACCTCGGTATTATAAAAAAGTCTTAGCCATATCCGGCTATTCACTTAAGATGGGACACTTTTACTATAGCCTGTAGAACAAAATCGCCATTCCGGCCGGGATTGCCGAGATGACGTTGTGCTCACTTTAGTTGTCCCGTCTTAAGCGGGTAGCCCCATAGCTAGGTTTGACGCAAAAACCAAGTACTGGCAATTTGCTGATGACAGGCGTTTAAATGCGTTTGTAATTGATCTAAGACTGCACGTAACTGCAACTGGCTGGTTTGCTTTGTATCAATCGCATAAACAAATTGCTTTAACTCATGCAAACAGTCAGGTACTGCTTGATTATTAGGCAAATCACCCACGCAATCCAGCATTTCTATTATGCAGCGGCACACTGAGCGCGGTAAATTGGGATCGAGCAACAAGAAGCTAAGCACGTCATCACCTTTAATGCGGCTGCGCACATGTTGTCTATACATCAGCAACGCATTTAACGCGGTTAATACATTCATCCAAAGAATGGTTTCATACTGACGCAATTCATCGCTACGCGACTCAGCCAATAATAAAGATGCTAAATCTAAAATTCGGCTCGTCATATCAGCCCGCTCAAGATTTCTACCCAAGCGGATAAAACGATAAGGGTGATTATGACTCATATAACCAGACAATAAACCGGTAAAGCGCTGACAACCTTTTAATATTTCTTTTAAAAACAAAACCCGGTTACGACGATTAGTCACGCTATCTAAATTGTTTTTAGTATACAAGTACATCTCATTGACTTGCTCCCAAGCTTCATCGGGCAACAATTCGCGCGAGGTACGAATATTTTCTCTAGCGGCAGTCAGCGATGATAATAGCGAGCCCGAATGAGCTGCATCCGTGAGCATGAATTTAGTGATATTACGTTCAGAAGCGACTTTATGTTTGTCATAAAATTCGTCGGCAGAGCCGTTAATCTTAACTAGTTGCTGCCAGCCCATTTCTACGCCTTTAGGCAAATCCATCAGCAAATTCATGTGTACGCTAACTAACTTAGCGGTATTTTCGGTACGCTCTAAATATCGCCCCAACCAATATAAACGCTCTGCTGACCGTGATAACATTAGCGCCCCTCCATATCGATAATCCAAGTATCTTTACTACCGCCACCTTGCGACGAGTTTACCACCAACGAACCTTTTTCTTAAGGCCACTCGCGTGAGTCCCCCCGCTGTTACAAACACATTTTCACCTTGCAAAATAAACGGGCGCAAATCAATATGTCTTGGCTCTAGTTTGCCTTTGCATAAGGTAGGCGCTGTTGAAATTGATAAAGTCGGCTGAGCAATATAATTGCGCGGATTGGCTACGACGACTTTTCTAAAAGCCTCGACTTCTTTAGCCGACGCATGAGGACCTACTAACATGCCATAACCACCTGATTCATTAGCCGGTTTGACGACTAATTCTGCTAAATGCGCTAAGACATAATCTAAATGCTCTGGGTTACTGCATAAATAGGTTGGTACATTAGGCAAAATAGGCTCTTCGTTGAGATAATACCTAATCATTTCAGGCACATAAGCATAAACCACTTTATCGTCAGCCACACCCGCCCCTGGCGCATTGGCCAGCGCGACATGACCGGCTTTCCAAGCCCGCATTAATCCCGGCACGCCCAAAACCGAATCTTTTCTAAAAACTTCAGGGTCTAAAAAATCATCATCAATGCGTCGATAAATCACATCGACTTTTTCTAACCCCTCAATCGTGCGCATATAAACAAAATCATCGTCATCCACGACTAAATCGCCGCCTTCAACCAATTGTGCACCGATTTGTTGCGCTAAATACGCATGTTCAAAATAAGCTGAGTTATAAATACCCGGCGTTAACACCACAATTTGCGGCCTGTCGCTATTAGGTGCTATCGAGGCCAGCATCTCTTGTAACTGCGTGGGATAGTCATCAATAGGTAAAATATTAATGCCTTGTAGCAATTCAGGAAAAACTCGCTTGGTAATGACTCGGTTCTCCAACATGTATGACACACCAGAAGGCACACGCAAGTTGTCTTCTAATACATACATAACGCCATCTTTATCACGCACCAAATCAGTGCCACAAATATTAGCCCAAACATCATGCTTAGGTCTCATTCCTACACATTCATGGCGAAAGTTTTTTGAAGTAGAAATGGTTTCAACAGGAATCTTACCTTCTTTAATAAAGGCTTGCTCGCCATACACGTCACTGATAAAACAATTTAAGGCTTTTAAACGTTGCTTTAAGCCCTGCTCAATCACTTTCCATTCACGTGCGGCCATAACACGAGGAATAATATCAAACGGCCATGCTCTATCGATATTACCTTCATCACTGTACACGGTGAAGCTAATACCCATTTCCATAATCGCCAATTCTGCGGCTAATTTACGTTTATCTATGTCGGTTTTTTTTAAAGAATTTAAATACTGGCATAAGCCATGACTGATGGTGCGCGGCTGATACTCCGATAGCATTAACTCATCGTAAGCGAGGTCAGTTTTGTAGTTTTCCCAGATCGATTTCATAGCGATTTTATTGTGTGAGTTTTATCGAGATGAAGCACGAAACATGCCACGATTATCCATCTTAAAATAACATACGCCATACCGTAACATTCCCGTTTCAACAAAGGAATAAATTGTTTTAAATATCTGTGTATGGCTTGACTCAACAAGCACTGTCTTACGTCTGTATTTAGCGTGTTAGAACAAAGCAACTCGCATAAACCCGCTGACAACAGCCCCAAAATAGAGCAAGTGAGTTATGTTGCTTTATCTTGGTGCAAACAAACAACCAACGTTTGAACGAAAAAGACGTTAATGAGGAAAAATAAACAAGAGCTAAGCGGCTCGATAGAATATGAACGGCTTAGCGCTCTGAAGGGTAAGCAAAATAAGCGATTATTTGATTTTCGCTTCTTTGTACATCACATGTTTACGGACAACCGGGTCGAATTTTTTAATTTCCATTTTTTCCGGCATGGTTTTTTTGTTTTTAGTCGTGGTATAAAAATGACCTGTGCCTTCGGTCGATACTAATTTAATTTTGTCGCGCATGATTAAGCTCCTAAACTTTTAACCGTTAAAACCATCTTTACGCATTTCTGCTAATACCGCATCAATGCCTTTTTTATCGATAATACGCATTCCTTTAGTTGATACTCTAAGTCTTACCCAGCGGTTTTCGCTTTCAACCCAAAATCTATGGTGTTGTAAATTAGGTAAAAACCGTCTTTTGGTTTTGTTATTAGCATGAGAAACATTATTACCGACGACTGGACGTTTTCCGGTAACTTGGCAAACTCTGGACATGATTAACCTCAAGTTATTGATAGTGCAAAATAGCCGAGCTTTATACCAAAATTTCTTTTCAAGGTAAATAACTCTCTATAAAATGTTCAAATACTTAATAAACTTAGGCTCTCTCGTTCCCACGCTCCCGCGTGGGAACGCATAACTAAATCTTTTAATACCAGGACACTCTATGCAGATTAAGCTAGGCATTGTGATGGACTCCATTGCTAGGATTAATATTAAAAAAGACACGAGTTTTGCGCTATTACTCGAAGCGCAAGCGCAAGGCTTCGAGCTTTACTATATGGAATTAAATGACTTATTCTTAAGAAATGGTAAAGCGTATGCGCGCACCCGTAGGCTCACAGTGCAACGTGACAACCATGATTGGTATCATTTTATAGATGAACAAACACTAGCTTTGGCGGAGCTCAATGTCATCTTAATGCGTAAAGACCCGCCGTTTGACCAAGAATACATTTACGCAACCTATATTTTAGAGCGCGCTGAAAATGATGGCGTTTATGTCGTTAATAAACCGCAATCGTTACGCGATGCGAATGAAAAATTATATACCGCTTGGTTTGCCCACTGTTGCGCCGATACCTTAGTAACCCGTGAAAGCGCACGCATCCGAGACTTTCTAGCCGAACAAAAAGAAGTAATTTTAAAGCCATTAGATGGTATGGGTGGTGCATCCATTTTTTATCTACACGAACACGACCGCAACATCAGTGTTATTTTAGAAACCATGACCCAGCACAACAGTCGCTATGTCATGGCACAAACCTACCTACCCGCTATCATAGACGGCGATAAACGCATTCTCATGGTCAATGGAGAGCCCGTACCTTATTGCTTAGCGAGAATTCCACAACAAGGCGAAGCCCGTGGCAATTTAGCCGCCGGTGGTAGAGCTGAAGCGCGCCCACTGACCGAACAAGACGTATGGATAGCCTCTCAAGTAGGCCCCACCTTACGCGCAAAAGGCTTAATTTTTGTAGGCTTAGACGTAATTGGCGACAAGCTAACCGAAATCAACGTCACCAGCCCTACTTGCGTACAAGAGCTAGATAAAGCGTTTGATTTAAATATCAGCGCATTACTGATGAATCATATCGCTGCAAAATTAACATGAGTGCGCCTGATAGATTTAAACCCTCCACTGCGTTATCGCCTAATGATTCATTGCTGATTGCGTTTTTTATTGCGCTTATTATTCACACCGTCGTAATATTAAGCATTCGATTTGTGGCTCCCGAACCGTTGAAGGTCCACAAAATCGCTAGATGTCACGTTAGTTAACAAACCCAGCGTAAAACCACCGAAACAAGCTAATTTTTTAGCACCCGAAAATCAACAAGGGGGGGCGACAGCAAACAACCTGCACCGCTGACCCAACAATTAGCTGGCGGAGACGTCGAAGAAACACCGCCGCCCAAACCTAAACCTATAGAAAAGAAACCTGAGCCGGTAGCAACAGAACACCCGATAAAACCGACTCACAACGTAATGACACGCAAGAAATCGGCGCAAAAAGTCATACCGCTGACCAAACCAGAAACTACTGAGGAAGCTGAGCAACGTCCGCATCTATCGCCAGCATTGCTACAACAACAAATTGCTCAGTTAGGTACCGAAATCAGACAAAGTAAACCCAATGCTGGTTTAGGTGATATTAAATTCATCAACGAAGTCAGTGCGCATAAATATGTCGCCGCCCAATATTTAAAAGATTGGGAAATGAAAGTGGAAAGAGTGGGTAATATGAATTACCCTGAAGCCGCTGCTAAAAAGAATTTTTCTGGAACACTAACTATGGCAGTTACCATTAATGCCGATGGCAGTTTACACGGTATCAGCATTATTCATTCATCGGGCAATCCTGCACTAGACGAAGCGGCAAAACAAATTGTCCGCATGAGTGCCCCTTTTGCTCCATTACCGTTAGAATTACTCAAACAACTTAACCCCAAAATTCTCGGCATTACGAGAATTTGGAAATTTTCCGATGAATCCATGACCGCAAAATAATTCATTGCCGTGTTTTGGCTACCAACGTAAGGCGGGACAGGGTATTTAGGGTGCAGGTGTTGGCTGCAGGGATGCTGCCACCAAGCTACAGGGATGTATTTACGGCGTCCTGCATCCTGAATACCCTGTCCCTGCTAAAGTGCGTAGCCCGTGTTTTCACTCTCTGGATGTCAAGTCAATGAACGAACCTACTTATTTCAATAATCAATTTATAATCGCGATGCCAACTCTGGCTGACCCAACGTTTTCACATACCGTGACCTTCTTATGCCAGCACAATAAAGATGGCGCGTTAGGCATTGTGATTAATCGACCGGTGGGCATGAAACTCGGTGAAATTTTTTCCCAAATGAATATACCGGTTAGCTCGACAAGCGCGGCTGATGCACCTGTATTTGCTGGCGGCCCAGTGCAACAAGAGCGAGGCTTTGTGTTACATACACCGGGCGGTGATTGGAGTGCCACAATGGCTATTTCCGATGCCATATCGCTGACGACCTCACGTGATGTTTTAGAAGCCATCGCCATTGATGAAGGCCCTAAGCATTATCTTGTAGCGCTTGGCTATGCTGGCTGGGGTCAAGGCCAATTGGAGCGCGAAATGATGGATAATGCGTGGTTAACGTCACCGTTCGGCCAACGCGTCCTGTTCGATACCCCGATCAATCAGCGCTGGAGCGCCGCCGCTGAACAAATTGGCATTGATATTAGCAAGCTAACCGCAATGGCTGGTCATGGCTAATACAACAGACCCATTACTCAAACACCAGCTTAGCGACACCTATCTAGGCTTTGATTTTGGTAATAAAAAAAATTGGTATTGCCGTTGGTCAACGCACCACAGCCACAGCAACGGCATTAACCACACTAAAAAATGTCAAACAAGCTCCTGATTGGCAAAGCATTCAACGCTTAATTAACGAATGGCAACCGATTGCACTTATCGTAGGCATATCCAGGCAGCTTAACGGCGAAAACAACCCGATCACGCCGTTAATGAAAAAATTTTGCCGACAACTGGAACACCGTTTTCAGTTACCGGTTTATCAACAAGACGAAACGTTAACCACTTACGAAGCCAAACAGTTATTATTTGATGACGTCAAAGTCAATGCCACGCGATTATGGGCAGTACAAGACCAATTAGCGGCACAACTTATTCTTCAATCTTGGCTAAATTTACAGATAGGTAATTATTCAGACCACCCCTGATATTTTTGACCTCGATAGCAACAAAACAATAACTCACTAGACTATCTTCTCAAAGATGGGGAGGGGTCTGAATAATTACAATAGATAGAGCAGGACACCCGTGCAAGACATCAATGATTTATTGACGAATCTGGAAAATGAATTAAAACAAGCCTGGTATAAACGGCAATTAGTTAATCCTTTAATGATAGGCATACATACCGGCGGCGTCTGGATTGCAGAAGAAATGCGACAACGTTTAAAACTCACCGAACCTTTAGGCGTGCTTGACATTAGTTTTTACCGTGATGACTTCTCAGAAATCGGCGTACATCCCGATGTTAAACCGAGTGCAATACCTAATCATATCGATGGGCGTGACATCATTTTAATCGACGATGTTTTTTACACGGGCCGCACGGTACGCGCAGCACTGAATGAAATTTTTGACTATGGTCGCCCTAAGCAAATTTTACTCGGTGTGCTCATCGAACGAGATGGTAAGCAAATTCCTATCACCCCGGATTGCGTAGGCGCACGTATCGCCTTAAACGCTAATCAAAGAATAAAACTGACTGGCCCTACTCCATTAAACATACACACGGAAACCACATCTACTGAAGCCTCATCATGAACCAAGTCGGCGCTGATAATTTGCAATTAAACGCAGAAGGCAAGCTTAAACACTTTATTACAATAGAAGGCTTAAGTAAAACCTTGCTCACCGAAATTCTGGACACGGCAGAATCCTTTGTTAGCGTGTCAGACCAACAAATCAAAAAAAGTCCCGTTATTACGCGGCAAAACCATCGTCAATTTATTTTTTGAAAACAGTACGCGCACGCGCACAACGTTTGAACTCGCCGCGAAGCGTTTATCTGCCGACGTATTAAGCATGAGTATAGCGACTTCCTCCACGTCAAAAGGCGAAAGCTTGCTAGACACCATACGCAATTTAGAGGCGATGTATGTCGATATGTTTATCGTACGTCATGGCATCAGCGGCGCTGCGCACTTTATCGCCAGGCACACCGCCCCGCATATCAGCGTCATTAATGCTGGCGATGGTCAACACGCGCACCCGACTCAAGCTATGTTAGATATGTTTACCATCCGACAAATCAAAAAAGACTTTGCCCAGCTAAAAGTGGCTATTATTGGCGACATTTTGCACTCACGCGTGGCTCGCTCACAAATTCAAGCCTTAAATACCTTAGGTGCGGCAGAAATTCGCGTCATTGCCCCTAAAACCTTATTACCCGCCCATGTCGAAACCTTAGGCGTCACCGTCTCACATAGCTTAGACGAGGGCTTACAAGATATTGATGTGATTATGATGTTACGCTTACAAAAAGAGCGTATGACATCAGCGTTGTTACCGAGTGAAAGCGAATACTTTAAATGCTTTGGCTTGACTGAAAGCAAATTAAAAATCGCTAAACCCGATGCCATCGTCATGCATCCAGGCCCAATTAACCGAGGTGTGGAAATTGAATCCAGCGTCGCTGACGGCCCACAATCCGTGATACTCAGACAAGTCAGCAACGGCATCGCGGTACGCATGGCAATTCTGTCAATGGCAATGCAACCTAAAGCGGGGCACGCATGAATAAGCGCTTAATTCGCCAAGGCCGAATCATAGACCCTGCCAACGAACTCGACACGATTGGCGATGTGTATATCGCTGATGGCAAAATCCTCGCCATTAACACCACGTTAGACGATTTCAGCCCCGATGAAGTCATCAACGCAGATAAACTAATCGTTTGTCCTGGTTTTATTGACTTAAGCACACGCTTACGCGAGCCAGGGCAAAACCCGTAAAGCGACGATTAAAAGCGAAACTCGTGCGGCTGCTAGCGCCGGTGTCACCGCATTGTGCATACATCCCGATACTAAACCCGTCATCGATACCGCCGCCGTTGCCGAACTTATCAAAGAGCTGGCCGAAAAAGCCGATTATCCACAAATTTATCCCATCGCCGCACTGACACAACGCTTAGAAGGCACCGAGCTTTCTTCCATGCTGTCGCTAAAACAAGCCGGATGCATTGCGGTGGGTAATGGCGACCAAGCCATTGCTAATTTGCAAATTTTGCGCCGAGCAATGGAATATGCCGCTAGCCATGATTTACTGCTCATGTATAGACCTAACGATTATTGGCTGGGTCGTAGTGGTTGTGCGCATGAAGGCGCATTCGCCACGCGGTACGGCTTACCCAGCATACCTGACGCCGCCGAAACCATTGCATTAGACCAATGCTTAGAACTCGCCGAACTTACCCGCTGCCGCGTGCATTTTGGGCAAATCAGTTGTAAACGCTCGGTGATTAAAATTCATCAAGCGATTAAATACGGCTTAAACGTCAGCGCCGATGTCGCTATTCATCAACTACACTTAACTGAAAATGACATGATACCGTTTGACAGCGTCTATCATGTTAAACCGCCGCTTCGCACCGAAGCTGACAAAGAGTATTTACGCCAAGGACTGGCAAGTGGCACGTTAAGCTGTATTTGCTCTGACCACCAACCACATGACATTGACGCTAAACTAGGCGCTTTCCCAGAAACCGAGCCCGGCATATCATCGCTAGAAACCTTATTGCCGTTAATGCTAAAACTCGTCGCGCAACATGCCATTACATTAGAACAAGGCATCGCCGCATTAAGTCATAACCCGGCGCAAATTCTAGGTATTGCCAGCGGCGCATTAACACCGGGTTTTAGTGCTGATATTTGCATTTTCGACCCTGAACAAACTTGGCAGGTTAATCAAGACAACTGGTTAAGCCGTGGCGCTAATACGCCTTATTGGGGACAAACGCTAAAAGGCCGGGTAACACATACACTACAAGCAGGCAAACTTATCTATCACGCAGCCGATAGCTCTTGTCATGTATAAAGCACACATCGCGCACATTGCTTATCAGTTCAACGATTTGCGCACCGTTATGGCTAAAGCCACGCCTGCCCGCTCGGGCGATTATTTAGCCGGAATTGCAGCCGAGAGTCATTTGGAACGAGTCGCCGCGCAACAGGTATTAGCCGACGTACCCTTAAAACGCTTTTTAACCGAAGCGTTAATTCCTTATGAAAGCGATGAAGTCACTCGCTTAATCATCGACCAGCACGATGCCAATGCATTTAAGCCTATCAGCCACCTGACCGTCGGTGATTTTCGCAATTGGTTATTATCAGAGCAAGCCAATAGCGAGCAATTAGCGGCATTAGCACCAGGACTAACCCCAGAAATGGTGGCGGCTACCGCTAAGTTAATGCGTATACAAGATTTAATCTTAGTGGCTAAAAAATGTCGTGTCGTCACCCGGTTTCGCAATACCTTAGGCTTAGCCAATCGCATGGCTACCCGGTTACAGCCCAACCATCCAACCGATGATTTAGCAGGCGTTGCTGCGAGTATTTTAGATGGTTTGCTATATGGCTCAGGCGATGCAGTGATAGGCATTAACCCTGCCACCGACAATTTACAAGCCACCTCGCGCTTATTAATCATGCTGGCTGAGCTGATAGAGCGCTACCAAATTCCAACCCAAGCCTGTGTGTTAGCGCATGTGACAACGACCCTAAACGCTATTGAGCGTAACATTCCTGTCGATTTAGTGTTCCAATCGATAGCAGGCACCGAACACGCTAACACGAGTTTCGGCATTAATTTAGCGTTACTGAATGAAGCCTATCAAGCCGCACTGAGTTTAAATCGTGGCAATATCGGACAAAATTGCATGTATTTTGAAACCGGTCAAGGCAGTGCGTTATCCGCCAATGCGCATCACGGTGTTGACCAACAAACGATAGAAGCACGCGCTTATGCCGTTGCCCGCCATTTCAACCCGCTGCTAGTGAATACGGTGGTCGGTTTTATCGGCCCGGAATATTTATACGACGGCAAGCAAATCATCCGCGCGGGCTTAGAAGACCATTTTTGCGGCAAATTGTTAGGTCTGCCTATGGGCTGCGATATTTGTTATACCAATCACGCGGAAGCTGACCAAGACGATATGGATATGTTGCTCAGCCAATTTGCACTAGCTGGGGGAACCTTCATCATGGGTGTGCCGGGTGCGGATGATGTCATGTTGAATTATCAATCCACGTCGTTTCATGACGCCTTATATTTACGCCAACTGCTAGACCTGCGTCCTGCGCCTGAATTTGAGCAGTGGCTAATTCAACATGGTATTTTTGACCACAATAACCGGCTCAACAGCGGCTCTGACATACCCAGTATTTTTCAACCCGGCCTACAAAAACTCATGAGTCAACACAATGACAACTAAGACCGACTTAGTGACACCTAACCCCTGGCAAGCATTAAAACGCTTTACCCCCGCCAGAATTGCGCTAGGCCGCGCCGGTATGAGCCAAAGCACCGAAACCCATTTAAATTTCCAGCTCGCCCATGCTTTAGCCCGCGATGCCGTTAACCTGCCATTAGATTTTTCTGCGTTAGCCAATGACTTAAACGCGCTCAACGTTTCTACACAAATGCTGAGCAGCCAAGCCAGCCAACACGCGCACTACCTGCAACGTCCTGATTTAGGCCGCAAACTTAGCCAAGCCTCACAAGATGAACTAGCTAAGCAAACAAGCGCTGATTACGATGCCATCATAGTCGTTGCTGATGGCTTATCGTCAACGGCGATTCAAACACATGCGGCACCCTTCATAGCCTTGCTAATGCCCGCATTAGCCGCAAAAGGCTATCAATACCCTGATGTATGCCTAGTTAAACATGGACGCGTAGCCATTGGCGATGCCATAGCAGCTCACTACTCTGCCCGTTTCTGTATAATGCTCATTGGTGAACGGCCCGGCTTAAGTTCACCTGATAGCATGGGTATTTATTTTACTTACCAGGCAAAACCCGGAGTCACTACCGATGCTGAGCGCAACTGTATTTCCAATATTCACGGCAACGGCTTAAGCTATAGCCAAGCGCTGATTAAATTAATATATTTGCTAGAACATGCCGAGTTACTGGCTTATCCGGTGTGGGATTAAAAGATGAAACCAACGAAACAAATACACCATCTTTCACCACCACCGATTCGCCAACGCTGAGCCTATTCGATTAAACCGTCTTAATCACCGCCCCCACCGCAACCGCCGCCGCTGCAGCCACCGCCACTACAACCGCTATCGCTACAACACCCCCCGCAGCTACTACCGCCACAACCTATACTGCTAGCACAATAACGATTATCGCCAGGTACGCAATTTAAGCTGTAATAAAAACCACCCGGCACTGCAAACTGCGCATCGATAGCAAATAACAACGGCAAGCGCTCAGGTTTTTGCGTATTAATGCCTTCTTTAACGCAAGCCAAGCGCCAAGCCCTGCGAATACTGACACGAATATCCTTAGTCTGCGTCATCGCTTGCGCAGGGGTATGATGTAAAAAACGGCCAAAGCTGCGCTGGCAAAAAGCCTGGTAACCCTTAGTGTACAAAATAAACTCATGCCAAGCGTCATCGACAATCTGCGACGGCATCGCTACCATGCGCCGCTTGGCTTTATTGCAAATATAAAAATAATCTCGTAGCGCGTTTATCACTACATCCAGCTCTGATTCGCTTAATTGCGGATGCAATACACGCAGTTTTTTGTTTAATCATAGGATGGAAACGATACTGCTTGATATAACGTAGCTGGGATTGCTGTTTTAACGCGTTATACACGCCAAGCAAAAACAAACCTGCCAAAACGACGAAAAACCAGGTAGACATAAAACCGACTCCAGTATGTTAAGCCATTAGAAATAGTTACTGCTTACCCTACAACTCACACCAATAACTCAGTAATCCGAATCGCCGTTGCTAACGCCTTACGTCCCGCTTCTCCAGACACTAAAGGCTTGCTATCTGTCTGTATGCAGTTAATGAAATGCTTGATTTCTTCTAGCAAAGCATCGCCGTTATCAAAAACCGTTTCTTCGGTGACTATGTCGGGAATACCGGGATACATCTCGCCTTCCCCGGTACAACGCTTAGTGAGCACACGGTTTTGAAAATCCACTGAAACATAAGACGCTGGTCTAAATAAACGCATTTTGCGTTCTGACTTCATGCTAATTCGACTTGCGGTGACATTGGCAACACAACCGTTGCTAAATAATAACCTGGCATTCGCTATATCGGTTCCCTTAGTCAAAACAGGCGTTCCGCTAGCATCGATACGCTCAATATCAGCATTAACTAACGCTAAAATAATGTCTATGTCATGAATCATTAAATCTAGCACTACGCTGACATCATTAGCTCTAGGGTTAAACATCGACAAACGATGTGATTCGATAAACAACGGCGGCTCGTCTTTATCTAGCGCCATCACGGCTGGATTAAAACGCTCTAAATGACCCACTTGCAATATCACGTTGTTTTGTTTAGCTAATGCGATAAGTTCATCGGCTTGCTCTAAGGTCACTGTCATTGGCTTTTCAACCAAAACATGCACACCGGCTGCTAGAAAATCTTTAGCAACCGGATAATGCAATGTCGTTGGCACGACGATACTGACGGCATCTACCGTGTCTAATAAAGCGTGGTAGTCGGTTAAAGCCGGTACTTGATAAACATCGGCAACGGCTTTTGCCGTAGCCATATCCGCATCAACTACGGCAACGAGTTCACAATCGGGTAGTTGTGCATATTTTTGCACATGAAATTTTCCTAAATAACCCGCCCCTATCACCGCGCAACGTATTTTTGTCATGAGTGTTTAACCGTTTAAATGAAGAAATCTGAAAGTTGGCGGTATTTTAATCGACAGCCCGTATTAACAGAAACTTTAAGACCTAACAAAACATTGCAGTTTTGCGACACGCTTGTTATTATCTACCGAACGTTTGTTAGGTACTATAACTTGAACTCTAAAGAAAAAATTTTAAGCCACGCTATAGCCTTATTTGCCGAACATGGTTATTCGGGTTTATCGATGCGGCAATTAGCCACTACAGTCAACATGAGCGTGGCATCGATTTATCATTATTTTCCAGATAAGAACAGCTTGTATTTAGCGGCATTACAATATGCATTCTCCGCTAAAGAACAAGTGTTTTCGTTGGTATGGGAAGCTGAATGCAACGAGGAACAACGTCTTGCCCTATTAGTCCGCTCGCTATTAACGTCATTAAAAGAAGACCCGTTGTTTCATCGTTTAATACAACGGGAAATCCTCGAAGCGAATGCCGAGCGCTTGCAAATGCTTGCGCAAAAAGTATTTAACAAACAATTTTATTTATTTACCGAATTTGCTGGACGGCTCGCACCGGCCTACGATGCGTATCTAACCGCAATTAGTATTATTGACATCATTTGTGGTTATATAGACAACTTAGCGTTACACCGCCATTTTTCCTGGCTGGAAAGCTGATTACGAAAATATTGACATTGTTGCCGAACATGTAACAACTCTATTACTACGCGGTTTACGACCTTAATCGGTTTAGCTGCCGCCCAACCTAAACTGGATAACCGATGACAAACCGACTGCCGTTTTCATCTTCTGGCTTTAAGCGTTTACCAATACTGTCTTTAAGCCTAGCGCTGTCACAGCTACCCGCTTGCACAGTAGGTCCTGATTTCACTCGCCCCACACCGCCAACACAAAGCCAATACAGCCAAGATAAGCGCTCACCTGAGCTCGCCAAGGCATTGCAATCCGGCAAGGAATTACCTGGACACTGGTGGTATTTATATCGCTCTAATGCGCTCAGTAAATTAATTGCGCTGGCCATTAAGAACAATCCAGATTTGCAAAGCGCGCAAGCGGCGTTAGCACAAGCACAAGAAACCGCTACGGCGAAAAAAAAAAGTTCGTTATTACCCTCATTTGATGCGGAAACGTATTCCAC